>NZ_WIJP01000009.1 GCF_009496155.1 Streptococcus mitis | reverse complement strand
AAAAGATATTTGAACATCATAATCGGTGAATAAGCTTTACGCCCAAAATCGGGATGATAATTCTTTTCTAGTTCATCATAAATAAAGCTAAAATCACAGAGTTCAGTTAGCTGACGTAAAAAGTGGGTTTTAGGAACAACGATATTATACAAACTAAAATAAGGACTGACATCCATAGTTAACTGATTATCAAGCATGATTTCACTTCATCTCTAGTATAACAAAAAAAGCCATCAAGTTGATGACTTTTTCAGTGGGCTCGTTAAATCCTATAATCTTATGCACATAAATGCCCTATACGACTTGACGACTGGAGTGTATCGAGATGTTTTTATTCAAGACAAACATGCACAACATGAGCGCTTAGCTCTGATTCAGATGATGGAGACTTCTCCCTTTCGAGAAAGCTCTTGTTATTATGGATAGAGGCTATGAAAGTTACAATCTTATGGCTCATTTTCAAGAAAAAGGTTGCCTTTATATCATCCGTATTCGAGATGGAAAACAATCCATGCGTTCCTCCTTCAACTTGCCAAATACAGAGTGTTTTGATCAAACATTTTCTCTAACATTATCACGAAAACAAACCAAGCAGTTTAAAAAACTTTATCATGATTTTCCCAATGACTATCATTTTATTCCGCACAATTCTACTTTTGATTTTCTTCCAGAAACAAGTCAAAAACAGGATCCTGTAGCACTCTATGAGCTTCCTTTTCGTATGGTGCGTTTAGAAGTGGAAGAAGGAAAATACGAAACTTTAGTGACAAATACAGACTATTCAGTCCAAGAATTAAAAAATCTCTACGCCAGCAGATGGGGCATAGAGACTAGTTTTCGTGACCTGAAATACAGTGTTGGCTTGGTCAATTTTCATGCAAAAAAGAAGGAAGGGATTCTCCAAGAAATCTTTGCTCGTTTTACAAATTTTAACTTTTGTCGTTGGGTAACCTCGCAAGTTGCCATCGACAGTAGTCACAAAAAGCAAAGATATAAAGTGTGTTTCTCAGATGCGGCTTATGCCTGCCGTTTATTTTTAAACGGTTCCCTTTCTTCTCTCCAGTTGAAAAACTACCTCAAAAAACAGTTATCTATTATTCGACCGAATCGAAAATATCCAAGAAAGATAAAGGCTCAATCGGTAGTTGATTTCATCTATAGAGTAACATAAATCTCAAAAAATAGGATGAAAAAACCTTTATTTGTCATGCAAAAAAACAGAAGATGCGATAGAGAATCACCTTGATGACCTCAATCACACCTCCTATTCAAGTCGTTAGATAACTAACTTAATGACATTGGTCCTGAGGTTGGTTTTTTTCGCTCCTACGCTAAATTCCCAAACTAACTTCCACTGCTAATCCAAGTGGAAGTTAGTCTGATAAAAATCATAAAAACCAGTGGAAATCCGTGTCAGGGTAAGTTCCACTGGTTTTACTAATGCTTGATTTCATCGCTTTTGTAGCCGAAAGGTATCGAAAAAAAGAGCGCACAAAATCCCCTCATCTGAAGGCGTTTCAGATTAAGTTCCGCTATGGTGGAAGTTAGTGTGAGACGTTTGAATGGGGGTTTAGGTTAGTTTTTAGATTTTATGTTGGAGTAATGTAGAAGACTGGCAGACATCTTCTGCAGGTATTTTAGAAATACCGAGAAGCTTAGGAATCTCTTCTCCATAAGTAAAGGCAAAAAGTTCATAGGCTGACTTTCCATTCAAAGCAGCCCGTTTGACACTGTTGACATGCGAACAAACGAGATTGACGTCCTCTTGAGTTAAGTTGTCAAAGGAAGTTCCCTTAGGTAAAATGTCGCGAATCAGCGTGTGATTTTTCTCAATTCTGCCTTTCTGGTCAGAGCGATTAGGGGCACAAAAGAAAAGTTTACTTTCTCCTCGAACATCCATTTCGATGTCATCAACCCTGGCAAACTCTCCACCATTATCTGTGAGGATGACAGGAAAGAGTAGGAAGAAATCTTTGTCAGCTTGGTGAAGAGTGTTCTTGAGCTTATAGAGGTGTTTGGTAACCTCAAGGGCAGTTTTATTATCCATAAGTCTAGCGAAGATAAAGTTACAGAAAGAGAGATTGAAGGTGAGTAGGACTTTACCTCCTATCCTGCCCATAACGGTGTCCATTTCCAGCCAGTAGTTCAGTTGGTTAAGAGCTAAATAATTTTGGAAATCCTCATAGGAACGTCCTTTTTTAGCTTCTTTAGGGATGGAAGGTAACTTACTTTTCCGTCTTTCTTTGAATTTAACGGCTCTGGCTAAATCAATCGGAGCGATAGATAGGTATCCTTTTCGGATGTGTCGATAGACAGTTGAGGAGCTGACATCAAGGTTATGAGTTTTGAGGATATGATAGATGTGTTGTCCCTTTTTAACACCATCAGAAATGACTTTGTCCATGTCCCAGAAAGTCTGCGAGTTAAGGGGAGTCCCTTCACGAGCTTCGACAAGAGTTTGTTCGTATTGTTTTTGAGCTTGTTTAGCGAGGTAGAAGATTTTCTGATAGTCACAATTTTGTCTTCTTTTAGGACAGCAGTTACAGACAAAGGGAGCTTTATCTAGTAGAGGGCAGGGAAGGTTGTTAGAGGTCGAGTCTCTAATTTGTCTGTTTCGCTTGACTTCTTTAGAAACAGTAGTCGGGTCTTTTAGAATGGATTGTCCAATAGCTTTGAAGGTTTCCCCGCGCTCTAAGCCTAATTGGATATCATTACGGTCTGAAAGGGTAAGGTGTTTATGTTTTGTCATAGTGGACCTCATTTCTAACTCAAACGTCTCATACTTAATTCCACCATAAAAATCCGTTTTAGACTAATTTCCACTTCGGCTAGCCAAGTGGAAGTTACTTTGAGAAGTTACCTTTGATTTTCATTGAGTATAAGTTTAGCAGGAAAATAGACACAAAAGAAAAGTTTTTGGTATAATAAGAATATGTACACAAAAAATGAAGAAGAGCTGCAAGCCTTAGGTGAGCGTTTGGGTCATCTATTAGAAAAGAATGATGTTTTAATCTTAACTGGAGAACTTGGAGCAGGCAAAACGACCTTTACAAAAGGTCTAGCTAAAGGGTTACAGATTACTCAGATGATTAAGAGTCCAACCTACACTATCGTAAGAGAGTATGAAGGTCGTCTACCCCTTTACCATTTAGATGTTTATCGTATTGAGGGGGATGCGGATTCTATCGATTTGGATGAGTTTCTCTTTGGTGGCGGGGTGACTGTCATCGAGTGGGGGAATCTTTTAGGTGATGCCTTGCCAGATACTTATTTAGAATTGGAAATTTTAAAAGAAGAAGACGGTCGCAGATTACATTTCCAAGCAAAGGGTTTGCGCGCAGAAAAACTCTTAGAGGAGCTTCAACATGGAGTATGAATTGCTCATTAGGGAAGCAGAAGCTGAAGATGCAGCTGAATTAGTGACGTTTTTAAATTGTGTGAGTTTGGAGACAGATTTTACCAGTCTAGACGGAGATGGTATTCTCTTGACCAGTGAGGAGATGGCAATATTCCTCAACAAGCAAGCTAGTTGGGACAATCAGATAACCTTACTTGCATTCTTAAATGATAAAATTGCTGGTATTGTAAATATTACAGCTGACCAACGCAAGAGAGTTCGTCATATTGGAGATCTCTTTATTGTGATTGGTAAGAAATATTGGAATAATGGACTGGGAAGTTTATTGCTTGAAGAAGTCGTAGAATGGGCGCAGGCAAGTGGCATTCTTCGTAGACTTCAACTCACTGTCCAAACTCGTAATCTGGCGGCAGTTCATTTATATCAAAAGCATGGCTTTGCAATTGAAGGTAGACAAGAGCGCGGTGCGTACATAGAGGAAGGGGAATTTATCGATGTTTACCTGATGGGTAGACTGATAGATTAATAGAAATATGGTTAAAAAAATTATTGGAATGGTGCTAGCTTTTCTAGCTGTGACAATTTTGGGTGTGGGTGTCTTCGCTTATACTATTTATCAGCAAGGTACGGAAACCTTATCACGGACCTATAAAAAAATTGGGGAAGAAACCAATGTTATTGAGGCTACTGAACCCTTAACGATTCTTTTGATGGGAGTTGATACTGGAAATGTGGAACGAACCGACACTTGGGAGGGGAATAGTGATTCTATGATTCTCTTAACGGTTAATCCTCATACGAAAAAGACAACAATGTTGAGCTTAGAGCGAGATATTTTGACAAAAATTCAGCAAAAAGATGGGCGGATTGAGGAAGCAAAATTGAATGCTGCCTATGCTGGAGGAGGTGCAGAATTAGCTATCTCAACTATTCAGAAGATGATGAACATTCATATTGACCGCTATATTATGGTCAATATGCAAGGTTTGCAACAATTAGTCGATGCGGTAGGGGGAGTTACTGTCAATAATACTCTAGGTTTTCCGATTTCCATTAGTGATCAAGAGGAATTTAACACCATTTCTATTGGTGTTGGGCAGCAAACTCTAAATGGAGAAGAAGCGCTTGTTTATTCTCGCATGCGTTACCAGGATCCAGAAGGGGACTACGGACGTCAAAAGAGACAACGTGAAGTCATTCAAAAAGTTGTTGAAAAAGTTCTTAGTTTGAATAGTGTTAGTCACTACCAATCTATTTTAAAAGCTCTAAGCACTAATATGCAGACTAATATTGATTTATCTGCAAAAAGTATTCCAAGCTTGTTAGGTTACAAGGATTCGTTTAAAACTATTGAATCACAACAGTTGAAGGGTGAGGGAGAGATGTTGCAAGGTATTTCTTATCAGATTGTTTCTAGAGAGCATATGTTGGAAATGCAGAATATATTGCGACGTTCTTTGGAACAAGAAGAAGTCACTCAACTTGAAACAAATGCTGTCTTATTTGAAGATTTGTTTGGACGGTTGCCTGTTGATAATGGGGATAATCAACAACAAGGCGTCTTTGTAACAAATGAAGTAGAATAGTTCGTTTTTTGATACAAATAAAAAATCAATCGTGGGAAATTTCCTGCGATTTTTTCAAAAAAATACGAATAGATAGGTAGGAGGAAACATGAAAGCAGAAATCATTGCTGTTGGAACAGAGATTTTGACAGGACAGATTGTTAATACCAATGCCCAGTTTTTATCAGAAAAACTAGCAGAAATTGGGGTAGATGTATATTTTCAGACGGCTGTAGGAGACAATGAAGCTCGTCTTTTGTCTTTGCTTGAGATTGCCAGTCAACGTAGCAGTTTGGTGATTTTGACAGGTGGTTTGGGACCGACTGAGGATGACTTAACCAAACAAACTCTAGCTAAATTCTTAGGGAAAGAATTAGTTTTCGATCCTCAGGCGCAGGCGAAGTTGGATGTTTTTTTTGCCCAGAGACCAGACTATGCCCGAACACCGAATAATGAAAGACAAGCTCAACTTGTAGCAGGGGCAACTCCACTGCCAAATGAGACAGGTTTAGCAGTAGGAGGGGTGTCGGAAGTAGACGGAGTGACCTATGTCGTCCTTCCTGGTCCACCAAGTGAATTGAAACCCATGGTCTTAAACCAACTTCTACCCAAGTTGATGACAGGGAGCAAGCTGTATTCCCGAGTTCTTCGTTTCTTTGGAATTGGCGAAAGTCAGCTGGTGACCATTTTGGCTGATTTAATTGACAATCAAACAGATCCGACCTTAGCACCTTATGCCAAGACAGGAGAGGTAACCCTGCGTCTGTCAACAAAAGCTAGTAGTCAAGGAGAGGTTAATCAAGCGCTGGATATCTTGGAAAATCAAATCTTAGGTCACCAAACCTTTGAAGGTCTTTCTTTACGAGACCTTTGTTATGGGTATGGGGAAGAAACTAGCTTGGCCAGCATTGTGGTAGAAGAACTGAAAAAACAGAGGAAAACCATCACGGCTGCAGAGAGCTTGACAGCAGGTCTTTTCCAAGCTACTGTGGCGGATTTTTCAGGAGCTTCAAGTATATTTAAGGGTGGTTTTGTGACCTATAGCTTGGAGGAAAAATCAAAGATGTTGGATATTCCTATTAAGTATTTGGAAGAACATGGTGTTGTGTCTGCATATACAGCCCAGAAGATGGCTGAGCAGGCACGAAGCAAGACCCAGTCTGATTTTGGAATTAGTTTGACTGGAGTAGCAGGACCGGATAGCTTAGAAGGGCACCCAGCTGGGACAGTCTTCATAGGCTTGGCACAGGAGCATGAAACTGAAGTCATCAAGGTTAATATTGGAGGCAGAAGTCGAGCGGATGTACGTCACATTGCGGTTATGCATGCCTTTAACCTAGTTCGCAAGGCTTTATTAAGTGACTAACTTTTGATATAATAGTAGATAGGTCTAAGGATCATTAGAATGTAGGAGAATAGAATGGCGAAAAAACCAAAAAAATTAGATGAAATTTCAAAAAAATTCGGGGCTGAACGTGAAAAAGCCTTGAATGACGCTCTTAAACTGATTGAGAAAGACTTTGGTAAAGGATCAATCATGCGTTTGGGTGAACGTGCCGAGCAAAAGGTGCAAGTGATGAGCTCAGGTTCCTTGGCACTTGACATTGCCCTTGGCTCAGGTGGTTATCCTAAGGGACGTATCATCGAAATCTATGGGCCAGAGTCATCTGGTAAGACAACAGTTGCCCTTCATGCAGTTGCACAAGCACAAAAAGAAGGTGGTATTGCAGCCTTTATCGATGCGGAACATGCCCTCGATCCAGCTTATGCTGCGGCCCTTGGTGTCAATATTGACGAATTGCTCTTGTCTCAACCAGACTCAGGAGAGCAAGGTCTTGAGATTGCAGGAAAATTGATTGACTCAGGTGCTGTGGATCTTGTCGTGGTCGACTCAGTTGCGGCCCTTGTACCTCGTGCGGAAATTGATGGAGATATCGGTGATAGCCACGTTGGTTTGCAGGCTCGTATGATGAGCCAGGCCATGCGTAAGCTTGGTGCTTCTATCAATAAAACCAAAACAATTGCCATCTTTATCAACCAATTGCGTGAAAAAGTTGGGGTCATGTTTGGAAATCCAGAAACAACTCCTGGTGGACGTGCTCTGAAATTCTACGCTTCAGTCCGCTTGGATGTTCGTGGTAATACACAAATTAAGGGAACTGGTGACCAAAAAGAAACCAATGTCGGTAAAGAAACTAAGATTAAGGTTGTAAAAAATAAGGTGGCTCCACCATTTAAGGAAGCCGTAGTTGAAATTATGTACGGAGAAGGAATTTCTAAGACTGGTGAACTCTTGAAGATTGCAAGCGACTTGGATATTATCAAAAAAGCAGGGGCTTGGTACTCATACAAGGATGAAAAAATCGGGCAAGGTTCTGAGAATGCTAAGAAATACTTGGCAGAGCACCCAGAAATCTTTGATGAAATTGATAAGCAAGTCCGTTCTAAATTTGGCTTGATTGATGGAGAAGAAGCTACTGTAGAAGATGTTGAAACCAAAAAAGATGAAGCAGTTCAAGCAGATTCAGTGAATGAAGAAGTAACTCTTGACCTAGGCGACGAGCTTGAAATCGAAATTGAAGAATAATACTCTTCGAAAATCAAATCCAAACCACGTCAGCTTCGCCTTGCCGTACTCAAGTACTGTCTGTGGCTAGCTTTCTAGTTTGCTTTTTGATTTTCATTGAGTATAAGCTGTCAAAGTAGTGGAGGAATCCACTGCTTTTTTGTTGCCTTGTTCTGGTTTTCAGCTCACGCATAGTTTGCTGTTTCTTGTCGCTCCTCTAGAAAGCTGATATAATAGCCTTATGAATAAAAAACGAACAGTGGATTTGATTCATGGCTCGATTCTTCCCTCTCTCTTGAGTTTTGTCTTCCCAATCTTGCTATCAAATATTTTTCAACAGCTCTATAATACTGCTGATGTCTTGATTGTTGGACGATTTCTTGGTCAAGAATCCTTGGCTGCAGTAGGAGCGACGACAGCGATTTTTGATCTGATTGTAGGTTTTACTCTTGGTGTTGGCAATGGCATGGGGATTGTCATTGCCCGTTATTACGGGGCTCGGAATTTTACAAAGATCAAGGAAGCAGTAGCAGCCACCTGGATTTTAGGAGCTCTGTTGAGTATTGTGGTTATGCTGCTGGGTTTTCTGGGATTGTATCCACTTTTACAGTACTTGGATACCCCTACAGAAATCCTTCCTCAATCTTATCAATATATTTCTATGATTGTGACCTGTGTCGGTGTTAGTTTTGCCTATAATCTCTTTGCAGGCTTGTTGCGTTCTATTGGGGATAGTCTGGCAGCTCTGGGATTTCTGATTTTCTCTGCCTTGGTTAATGTGTTTCTCGATCTCTATTTTATTACGCAATTGCATCTTGGAGTTCAATCTGCGGGACTTGCTACCATCATTTCGCAAGGCTTATCAGCGGTTCTCTGCTTTTATTATATCCGTAAGAGTGTGCCAGAACTTCTACCTCAGCTGAAACATTTTAAATGGGACAAGGCTTTGTATGTGGATCTTTTGGAGCAAGGTTTGGCTATGGGCTTGATGAGTTCAATTGTATCTATAGGCAGTGTGATTTTACAGTCTTCTGTTAATACCTTTGGTGCAGTGATTATTAGTGCCCAGACGGCGGCTCGACGCATTATGGCTTTCGCCCTTCTTCCTATGACCGCTATTTCTGCTTCGATGACGACCTTTGCTTCTCAGAATCTAGGAGCTAAGCGACCAGACCGCATTGTTCAAGGACTTCGAATCGGCAGTCGTTTAAGTATATCCTGGGCAGTTTTTGTTTGTATCTTCCTCTTTTTTGCCAGTCCACCCTTGGTTTCCTTCTTGGCTAGTTCAACGGATGGTTATTTGGTAGAAAATGGCAGTCTCTATTTGCAAATCAGCTCAGCCTTTTATCCTATTTTGAGTCTCTTGTTGATTTATCGTAATTGCTTGCAGGGCTTGGGGCAAAAAGTCCTTCCTCTGCTTTCTAGCTTTATAGAACTAATCGGGAAAATCGCTTTTGTGGTCTTGATTATCCCTTGGGCGGGCTATAAGGGAGTTATCCTTTGCGAACCCCTAATCTGGGTTGCCATGACCATCCAACTGTACTTTTCGCTTTTCCGTCACCCCTTGATAAAAGAAGGCAAGGAAATCTTGGTAACAAAAGTACCATCCTAGCTTGATTTGCTAAATAAAATCCATTTCCTCTAGTGAAAATCGAAAAAACTTGTGTTATAATAAGAAAGATTAAAATGTGAAAAAAGGAGATTCCTAATGGGACGTAAATGGGCCAATATCGTAGCCAAGAAAACGGCTAAAGATGGAGCTAACTCTAAAGTATATGCAAAATTTGGTGTAGAAATCTATGTAGCAGCTAAAAAAGGTGATCCAGATCCAGAATCAAACTCAGCCTTGAAATTCGTTATCGACCGTGCTAAACAAGCCCAAGTGCCAAAACACGTTATCGATAAGGCTTTGGACAAGGCTAAAGGAAACACAGACGAAACCTTTACAGAAGGACGTTACGAAGGTTTTGGGCCAAATGGTTCTATGCTGATTGTTGATACCTTGACTTCTAACGTTAACCGTACAGCAGCCAATGTCCGTGCTGCCTTTGGTAAAAACGGCGGAAACATGGGTGCTTCAGGTTCGGTTTCTTACCTCTTCGACAATAAGGGTGTTATTGTATTTGCAGGTGAAGATGCGGACGCAGTCTTTGAGCAATTGCTAGAAGCAGATGTGGATGTGGATGATGTAGAAGCAGAAGAAGGTACAATCACAGTTTACACAGCGCCAACTGACCTTCATAAGGCTATCGTTGCCCTTCGTGAGTCAGGTATCGAAGAATTCCAAGTGACTGAATTGGAAATGATTCCTCAGTCAGAAGTGGAATTGTCAGGCGATGACCTTGAAACCTTTGAAAAACTTTACAGCGTTCTTGAAGACGACGAAGACGTACAAAAGATCTACACAAACGTAGACGGATTCTAATAGAAAAACGAACAGTTTTACTAGCTGTTCGTTTTTTGATATTTGAACTTAGACTCAGGTTTCAGAATCGTTTTGTTGATTGTTTTTTTCTAGACCTAGACCGACTGATGTTTTTGGACGAGCAAGAGCTCTCCATTGTCATCTTTTGCAAAAGTTAAGGTAACAGTTTTGATCTTGTCTCCAATGGAGATATAGGTGATTTTTTTCGTATCGTAACCCCCCAAGAGTGAAGTCAAACTCGGAATCTGGCTTTCCGTGTTTGTTGATAATATCCTCGTAGTTGGTACCACCTTTTCCTTTGTTGTCAAGGTCACCTTCGATTAAGGCGTCGAACTGTTCTTGGGTTCAGGCGAAGGTATCGTCTGTCAAGCCGCTTTTTTCTTCGCGTTCCATTGAGGAACTCGTATCCATGTAGGAACGGTTAAACTCCTTGGCATACTCTTTGTAGACATCAGCGTATAGTACCTGACTTGTAAAGAAAAGTACAACAGAGGCAACTGCCAGGGATGTTCCGATAATAGCCATTGTTTTCCGTTTTTTGAGGTTGACGATAAGGCCGATAATCCCCAAGATAAATGCGACGATGGCGATGAACAACGATGATAGTTAATAAACGGGATCCAGGATCCTAAAAGTGCGATGGCTCCAAAAATGGTTGCTAAGATTCCTAAAACTCTTTGTTCTTCTGGTTTCATTTGAAAGTTTTCTCCCTTCATTGAGTGAATGGATTTCTATCCACAGTAGTTAGTGCTTATTATATAAAAGATATTGCCTAATGTCAATTTAAACTAAAATAGTTCTCTTGAAAACTTTTTTCTTGACATCTTTTCTGAAAATGATAAAATAGTTCTCATGAAAACTTATTTAGTTTCTAGGAGAACTAAATGCAATGGTTAGAAAGGAGTTAGTATGGATAAACCGATGTTGGTCTTTAAGCGTTTTGGTCATCAGATTCATCTCATGGTGCAAAAGGAAGCCAAACGTTGTGGTATTGAATTTATGGGTGGGCCTCAAGGTCAGGTTGTGCGTTTTTTGGATAATCGTGAGAAAAACCAAGAATTGGTCTTGATTAAGGATATCGAGCAGGAACTCAATATTACCAAATCTGTTGCTAGTAATCTAGTTAAGCGTATGGTGCAAAATGGTTTGGTGGAATTGGAGGCGAGTCCTAGCGATAAGCGGGCAAAATTTGTTCGTTTGACGGACAAAGCACGTTCTCAAATGAAGCAGGTTAAGGCCTTCTTTGAACGAATAGACAAGCAGTTGATGGAAGGCATTGATGAAGATGAATTACTGATTTTTGAGAAAGTTCTCGGTCAACTGCAGGAAAATATCAAGGGAATAGGAGAAGAGAATGAAGAAATTAGCCAAAAGAATTAGTAGAAAAGAATGGGGGATGATTTTACTAGCCATTCTCTTTACTTGCTTTTCGGTCTATCTAGAGTTGGAAGTACCAACTTATATCTCTAAAATCACGGATTTGCTAGGAACTCAGGGAACCAACTTAGATGAGTTGTGGCAGCCAGCAAGTATGATGGTGGGAATGTCCTTTCTAGCCTTCTTATCCGCAGTTGCAGTTGGATTTTTTGCGTCCAGAGTGGCCGCTTCTTATACTAGTAGGCTGAGAAGTGATATTTTTAACCGAGTTTTGGATTACTCGCAGACAGAGATTAAGAAATTCTCTATTCCCAGTCTCCTAACTCGTACCACCAATGATATTACTCAGGTTCAGATGTTGATTACCATGGGCTTGCAAGTGGTTACGCGTGGTCCGATTATGGCTATCTGGGCTATCGGGAAGATTTTAGGTCATTCAGAATACTGGCTCTGGGCCGTTCTTGTAGCAGTGATTGTCAATGTTTTGATGACGACAGTCTTGATGACCCTAGCCTTTCCAAAACAGTCCTTGATTCAAAGTCTGACTGATAAACTGAACAGTATCACTCGTGAAAGTTTAACAGGTATTCGTGTCGTTCGCGCCTACAATGCTGAAGAATACCAAAATGAAAAATTTGCAGCAGCAAATGATGAGCTGACACGTTTGAATTTGTTTGTCAACCGTCTTATGGCTATTTTGAATCCCATCATGATGGGGATTTCAAGTGGTTTAAGTGTGGCGATTTACTGGATTGGGGCCTATGTGATTAACGACGCTGCTCCAACAGCGCGTCTGCCTCTCTTTAGTGACATGGTTGTTTTCATGTCTTATGCCATGCAGGTTGTCATGGGCTTCCTTCTCATGGGGGCGCTCTTCATCGTTCTTCCCCGAACCATGGTTTCTGCTAAGCGGATTAATCAAGTTCTAGATTTGCATTCCTCTATCCAAAATCCTGCTCAAGTCCAGCAGGCTGATGAAAACCTTCAAGGTCAGGTCGAATTTAAGGATGTGACCTTCCGCTATGCGACAAATTCGGAGGCGGTTATTGAGAATGTTAGCTTTAAAGCAGAAGCGGGTCAAACAGTGGCCTTTATTGGGTCAACAGGTTCTGGTAAATCAACTCTGGTCAATCTGATTCCACGTTTTTACGACGTATCAGCAGGAGAAATTCTGGTAGACGGTGTCAATGTTCAGGACTATGCCTTAGAAGATTTGCGCAACAAGGTTGGTTATATTCCTCAGAAAGCGGTTCTCTTTTCAGGTAATGTCAAGGACAATTTAGACTTTGGACAGAGTCAAGAAACACCGCTTAGTGAGCAGGCCATGTGGCAGGCTTTGGAGTTGGCCCAGTCTAAGAACTTTATCGAAGACAAGGAAGCAGGATTGGCGTCAGAAGTAGCCCAAGGAGGAACCAACTTCTCAGGTGGTCAAAGACAGCGTCTGGCTATTGCGCGTGCCTTGGCTCGGAAGCCAGAAATCCTCATCTTTGATGACTCCTTCTCAGCTTTGGACTACAAGACAGACCGAGTTCTACGCCAAGAGTTAGCTGAAAAAACCAAGTCTATGACCAAGCTCATTGTCGCACAGCGTATTTCAACGATTATGGATGCAGATTTGATTTTGGTCTTGGATCAAGGGAAAGTCGTGGGACAAGGCACCCACAAGGAACTTCTAGCTAATAACGAAGTTTACCAAGAAATTGCCTATTCACAACTATCGAAGGAGGAATTGGAACATGGAAAATAAGAAAATGTCTCTCTGGAAACAGAGTAAGCCCTATCTTGCAGGCCTCCAGTTTGCCCTTCTGATAGCCTTTCTAGCAACAATCGTATCCAATATTATTACTGTATATGGTCCAACCCGCATCAAGGAAATGACTAATATTATTGCTAGTGGTTTGGAAACAAGTGTGGATGTCGCGGCGGTTGCAGCTATTGGTGATTTTTTGGCCGTGATTTATGTGATTGGACTCTTATCAAATTATTTGCAGGCCTTCCTGTTTACAACAGCCATTCAACGTTTTTCAGAGCGTTTGAGAACAGCTATTGCAGATAAAATTAATCGCCTACCATTGAGATATTTTGATGGACATTCTCAAGGGGATACCTTGTCTCGTGTAACCAATGATGTTGACACGGCAGCTCAGTCCCTCAATCAAAGTCTGGGAACAGTTCTTTCATCTAGTTTATTGGTCGTAGCAGTCTTGGTAACCATGTTTGGAATGAACTGGATTTTAGCCTTGGTGACGGTTGTTTCAACCCTTGTTGGATTTGCATTTGTATCCATCTTTATGGGTAAATCCCAGAGCTTCTTTAAGAGTCAGCAACAGGATTTGGCAGCTGTCAATGGTTATGTGGAGGAAATGTACTCTGGCCATAATGTGGTGACAAGTTACAATGCCATCGAGAGCACGAAAGAAGAGTTTGCGAAATTAAACCATCGTCTGTATGACAGTATATGGAAATCTCAGTTTATTTCAGGGATTATGATGCCGATTATGGTGTTTATTGGGAACTTTAGCTATGCCTTAGTGATTATCGTTGGTGCAGCCTTAGCTCTGAATGGGCAGATTAGTATCGGGATTATCGTTGCCTTTATGGCCTACGTTCGTATCTTTTCTCAGCCCCTTTCCCAAATTGCTCAAGGGATTACCAGCCTTCAGCAGGCTAGTGCAGCCATGGGACGTGTCTTCGAATTCCTAGCTGAAGAGGAAATGGGAGACGAATCTCATAAAGAAAGACAGTTGATCGATATGAAAGGTCAAGTAGTCTTTGATCGAGTTTCCTTTGGTTACACACCAGAGCGAACTATCATTAATGACTTTTCTGCGACTGCTCATGCAGGTCAAAAGGTTGCCATTGTCGGACCGACCGGAGCTGGTAAGACAACCATTGTCAATCTTTTGATGAAGTTTTATGAGATTGATAAGGGAAGCATCAGTATCGATGGTGTCGATACCAAGGAGATGAAGCGTTCGGAAGTACACGATGCCTTTTCAATGGTCTTGCAGGACACCTGGCTCTTTGAAGGCACTATCCGAGACAATCTTATCTATAACCAAAAGAATATTAGTGATGAGCGCGTGATTGAAGCCAGCAAGGCTGTAGGGATTCACCACTTTATAATGACCCTACCAGATGGTTACGATACCGTCTTGGATGATACAGTAACCTTGTCTGTCGGACAAAAACAACTCTTGACCATTGCTCGTGCTTTGCTGAAAGATGCGCCACTCCTAATCCTAGATGAGGCGACTTCTTCTGTTGATACTCGGACTGAGGAATTGATTCAGAATGCTATGGATCGTTTGATGGAGGGCAGAACTTCCTTTGTCATCGCCCACCGCTTGTCAACCATCCGAAATGCTGACCTGATTCTTGTTATGAAGGATGGCAATATCATCGAGCAAGGAAATCATGATGATCTGATGGCGCAAGCTGGTTTCTACGCTGACCTCTACAACAGTCAGTTTACAGAAGACGAAGCAGAAGAATAAATCGAAAGAAGGCTTGACGACCTTCTTTTTCTACACTATACTAGAAGACAAGTACTTCCCTATAAGCAAAATTTGAGTAAATGATGAGAAAATATATGAAAAATTATCAAGAATGGTATGACCACATTGCTGGTAAGATTGAGAATAGGCCTATCTTTCTGAGATTGTTAAGAGCTTTCAATCGGTTCATGACGATAGTTATGCCTATGATTTATCTAACCTTGTTAGCAATTACCTATCTCCAACAAGGACTTGGGAAACAGGTCTTGATCTATGTGTTTGTACCTGCTACAGGTTTTGTGATTTTGTCCCTTCTTCGTAAGAAAATCAATGCTCCTAGGCCTTATGAGAAATGGACTATTAAACCCTTGCTTGACAGAGATAGTCCTGGTCAGTCTATGCCCAGTCGTCATGTCTTTTCAGCAACCATTATCTCCATGGCTTGCTTTCATGCTAGTTTATCTCTAGGGATTATCTTGTTAGTCTTGTCAGCCTTCCTCGGTCTAGTGAGAGTCTTAGGGGGAGTGCATTATCCCAAGGATGTAGTGGTTGGTTATACTAGCGGTCTTGCGTGGGGGATGATTTTCTTTCTATTTTGACATGTAAGTTAAGGTAATCCTACAACCACTTACAGGTCTAAAGTAACCACTTGCTTTTTTGCTCTTGTTTTCTTATTTTGGCTTTGATATAGTAGAGTCAGAAAGGAGATGGAATGAAGTTACGAATCGAAATTGACAGCAATTTAGAGGAAACTGAAATTGTCATCAAGGCAGCGGCCTTGACAGATGAGATTGCTGATTTGCAACGTCTCTTGCAAGAGTCCAAGTCTCCTAGGTTGATTTTTTACAAGGGAACAGGTGAATATTATCTGGACTTGTCGGAAATTCTCTTCTTTGAGACGGAAGGTAGCAAGATTTACGCCCATACCCAGAAAGATGCCTACGAGGTTCGGCTTAAACTCTATGAGTTAGAGGCTATCCTTCCTCGCTATTTTAGTCGGGTATCCAAGTCAACTATTGCTAATATTCGGCAAGTCTATTCGGTGGATAAGTCCTTTTCAGGAACAGGCACCATTTCCTTTTATCAAACCCACAAGGAGGTTCATGTCTCACGGCATTATCAATCCCTCCTAAAAGAAAATCTAAGAAACATGAGGTAACAAGATGAAAAAGAAAGCATTTGGTATTGTGTTGCTCATTTTGGCAGCTTTAGTATTATTGCAGGGCAATTTTGGAATCCCTTCATTCGGTGGGAAAATTTGGCCCTTGCTCGGTATTGCCTTTTTTGCCTATCAATCAGTTGGAGCTTTGTTGCGTCGTCACTTAACTTCAGCCTCTTTTACAGCTCTAGTAGCCTTAATGATTGCTAACCACTTTTATGGCATTTTACCAATTCCCAATCAGTCATTGTTCTGGGCAAGTATTTTAATCGTAATGGGTGTCAGCGCACTCACTCATTCTAACAGAACTTGGAATGGGAAAAAATGGTGGTATGATGGTAAAAAGACCATTCTTACAGATAAGGAAGTCGCTTTTGGGACGGGGACTTTCTACAAGCAAGAGCAAGAATTGGTAGAGGATCAAGTAGAAGTTGGTTTTGGCAATGCCAAGATTTATTATGACAATGCAGAGATGTTGGGAGATAGCGCAACCTTGAAGATAGAAGTCGGTTTTGGCAATGCAGTTATCTATGTTCCCCAACATTGGAGAGTTGATTTAAAGGTAGAAACTTTCTGTGGTGTAGCCAAGGCAGATAGTCCTCTAGCCCCAACCAGCAAAACCTTGATTATTCGTGGAGATGTGGCTTTTGGGAAGTTGGGAGTTGTTTATGTTAAATAAAAAAATATTCCAATTCCCTTGCAAAAATGAAGAAAGTGTGATAACATAGTACGGTATGTGGTGCTAGCACATCCGCTATATTAGATCTAATAGGAGGAAAACACAATGGCTAAAGTATGTTACTTTACAGGTCGTAAGACTGTATCAGGAAACAACCGTTCACACGCGATGAACCAAACAAAACGTGCCGTAAAACCAAACCTTCAAAAAGTTACTGTTCTTATCGATGGTAAACCTAAAAAAGTTTGGGCTTCAGCTCGTGCTTTGAAATCAGGTAAAGTTGAACGCGTTTAATATATAAAAGTAAAGGAGACCTCAGGGTCTTTTTTCTTTTGTTGTGGGTATAAAATCATTTGGAAAACGGAGTAAATATCCGCTGATACAGTATTCTGCTTTTACACTTGGGCTGAAATATGATAAAATAGAGTATCAACTAGTTGAGGTAAAAAGGATGACTGTAAAAATTAATACAAAAGATGGTCAAATCGAACTAACAGATGAAGTGATTGCAACCGTCGTAGGTGGAGCAGCAACTGAGATTTTTGGTGTGGTCGGTATGGCTAGTAAAAATGCCCTCAAAGATAATTTCCAAGCCCTTCTAGGTAAGGAAAATTATTCCAAAGGTGTCGTCGTAAAAGCGGCCGAAGATGGCAGTATTGCAGTTGATGTATATACCGTGTTGAGCTACGGAACAAAGATTAGCGAAGTGTCAAAAAACATTCAAGAGCGTGTCCGTTTTAGTTTGGAAAACCAACTTGGAATTACTGCTCAGACTGTAAATGTCTACATTCAAAATATCAAAGTTGTAGGAGAATAACCGTGTCAAAAATTACTACTAGCTTATTTCAAGAAATGGTGCAGGCTGCATCAACTCGCTTGAATAAGCAAGCTGAATATGTCAATTCATTAAACGTCTTTCCAGTTCCAGATGGAGACACTGGAACAAACATGGGAATGACCATTGAAAATGGAGCTAAAGAAGTTGCAGACAAGCCAGCTTCTACAGTTGGCGAGGTAGCGAGCATTCTTGCTAAAGGGCTTTTGATGGGTGCGCGTGGGAACTCAGGCGTTATTACGTCTCAGCTTTTCCGTGGATTTTCACAAGCCATCAAGGATAAAGACGAGTTAACAGGTCAAGACTTGGCCCTCGCCTTCCAATCAGGTGTGGAAGTTGCCTATAAGGCAGTGATGAAACCAGTTGAAGGAACGATTTTGACAGTTTCTCGTGGGGCAGCTATTGGTGCTAAGAAAAAGGCTGAGCAAACAGATGACGCTGTTGAAGTCATGCGCGCAGCCTTGGAAGGTGCTAAAACAGCTCTAGCTAAAACGCCAGACATGCTTCCAGTATTGAAAGAAGTTGGCGTTGTGGACTCAGGTGGTCAAGGATTGGTCTTCATCTATGAAGGTTTCCTTTCAGCCCTTACTGGTGAATATATTGCATCTGAGGACTTTGTAGCGACTCCTGCCAACATGAGTGAAATGATCAATGCAGAACACCACAAGTCCGTAGCTGGTCACGTAGCGACTGAGGACATCACCTTTGGTTACTGTACTGAAATCATGGTAGCTCTTAAGCAAGGTCCAACCTATGCCAAAGATTTTGACTACGACGAATTCCGTAACTACTTGAATGAACTTGGGGATTCTCTCCTTGTTGTCAATGATGATGAAATCGTAAAAGTTCATGTCCATACAGAAGATCCAGGACTTGTTATGCAAGAAGGTCTCAAATATGGTAGCTTGGTCAAGGTAAAAGTTGACAATATGCGGAACCAACACGAAGCTCAAGTTGAGAAAGAAGCTGCTCAAGTTAGCAAACCAGCTGAAGAGAAAGAGTATGCCTTGATTGCTGTGGTGGCTGGTAAAGGTCTAGCAGATATCTTCCGTTCTCAAGGCGTGGACTATGTTATCGAAGGCGGTCAAACTATGAACCCTTCAACAGAAGACTTTATCAAGGCTGTTGAACAGGTCAATGCTCGTAACATCATCTTCCTGCCAAACAACAAGAATATCTTCATGGCAGCTCAATCTGCAGCAGAAGTTTTGGAGCAACCAGCAGTAGTGGTAGAGGCTCGCACTCTTCCTCAAGGATTGACAAGTCTTCTTGCCTTTGATCCAAGCAAGTCCATCGAAGAAAACCAAGAACGTATGACTGCAGCCCTCAGCGATGTCGTTAGTGGTAGCGTCACAACAGCCGTGCGTGATACAACCATTGATGGCTTAGAAATCCATGAAAACGATAATCTTGGTATGGTGGATGGGAAAATCCTCGTGTCAAACCCTGATATGCACCAAACCTTGACTGAAACATTGAAACATATGTTGGATGAAGACAGTGAAATCGTAACCTTCTATGTCGGTGAAGACGGAAGCGAAGAACTTGCCAATGAAATTGCCCAAGAAATCGCAGAAGAATTCGAAGACGTTGAAGTCGAGATTCACCAAGGTCAACAACCAGTTTACCCATACCTATTTAGTGTGGAATAAGATTAATGAAGAACTGAGAAATCAGTTCTTTTTTCTTTGTTTAGTAAATGAAATCGGTATCTTTTAAATAAAAACAAAAATAATATTCATAAAAAAACGTTAAAATAGAAAATTCAGAAAATTTCTTCTTTTCTCTTGAAAAATCTTGAAAAAATGGTATGATAGTAACAAGTTATTTTTAAGAGAAGAGAAAGGGGAACAATGGAGAAAATCAGTTTAGAATCTCCTAAGACGGGGTCGGACCTAGTTTTGGAAACACTTCGTGATTTAGGAATTGATACCATCTTTGGTTATCCTGGTGGTGCTGTTTTGCCTTTTTATGATGCGATATATAATTTTAAAGGCATTCGCCACATTCTAGGGCGCCATGAGCAAGGTTGTTTGCATGAAGCTGAAGGTTATGCCAAATCAACTGGAAAGTTGGGTGTTGCCGTCGTCACTAGTGGACCAGGAGCAACAAATGCCATTACAGGGATAGCGGATGCCATGAGCGACAGCGTTCCCCTTTTGGTCTTTACAGGGCAGGTGGCGCGAGCAGGAATTGGGAAGGATGCCTTTCAGGAGGCAGACATCGTGGGAATTACCATGCCAATCACTAAGTACAATTACCAAGTTCGTGAGACAGCTGATATTCCGCGTATCATTACGGAAGCTGTCCATATTGCAACTACAGGTCGACCAGGGCCAGTCGTAATTGATCTACCTAAAGACGTATCTGCTTTAGAAACCGACTTCATCTATTCACCAGAAGTGAACCTACCAAGCTATCAACCGACTCTTGAGCCAAATGATATGCAAATCAAGAAAATCTTGAAGCAATTATCCAAGGCTAAAAAACCAGTCTTGCTGGCTGGTGGTGGAATTAGTTATGCTGAAGCAGCTGCAGAATTAAATGAATTTGCAGAACGCTATCAAATTCCAGTGGTAACCAGTCTTTTGGGACAAGGAACGATTGCAACGAGTCATCCACTCTTTCTTGGAATGGGGGGGATGCACGGGTCATTTGCAGCAAATATTGCTATGACAGAAGCTGACTTTATGATCAGTATTGGTTGCCGTTTTGATGACCGCTTGACGGGGAATCCTAAGACGTTCGCTAAGAATGCTAAGGTTGCCCACATTGATATTGACCCAGCTGAGATTGGTAAGATTATCAGTGCAGATATTCCTGTAGTTGGAGATGCTAAGAAGGCCTTGCAAATGTTGTTGGCGGAACCGACAGTTCATAACAATACTGAAAAATGGATTGAAAAAGTCACTAAAGACAAGAACCGCGTTCGTTCTTATGATAAGAAAGAGCGTGTGGTTCAGCCACAAGCTGTTATTGAACGAATTGGTGAATTGACGAATGGAGATGCCATTGTGGTAACAGACGTTGGTCAACACCAAATGTGGACAGCTCAGTATTATCCCTACCAAAATGAACGTCAGCTAGTGACTTCAGGTGGTTTGGGAACGATGGGGTTCGGAATTCCAGCAGCAATCGGTGCCAAAATTGCTAACCCAGATAAGGAAGTAGTCTTGTTTGTTGGGGATGGTGGTTTCCAAATGACCAACCAGGAATTGGCTATTTTGAACATTTACAAGGTACCAATTAAGGTGGTTATGCTGAACAACCACTCACTTGGAATGGTTCGCCAGTGGCAGGAATCTTTCTATGAAGGTAGAACATCAGAGTCGGTCTTTGATACCCTTCCTGATTTCCAATTGATGGCACAAGCTTACGGTATTAAAAACTATAAGTTTGACAATCCTGAGACTTTGACTCAAGACCTTGAAGTCATCACTGAGGATGTTCCTATGCTAATCGAGGTGGATATTTCTCGTAAGGAACAGGTGTTACCAATGGTACCAGCTGGTAAGAGTAATCATGAGATGTTGGGGGTGAAGTTCCATGCGTAGAATGTTAACAGCAAAACTACAAAATCGTTCAGGAGTCCTCAATCGCTTTACTGGCGTTCTGTCTCGTCGTCAGGTTAATATTGAAAGCATCTCTGTTGGAGCGACAGAAGATCCGAATGTATCGCGTATCACCATTATTATTGATGTTGCTTCACATGATGAGGTGGAGCAAATTATCAAACAGCTCAATCGTCAGATTGATGTGATTCGCATTCGAGATATTACAGACAAGCCTCATTTGGAGCGCGAGGTGATTTTGGTTAAGATGTCAGCGCCAGCCGAGAAGCGCGCTGAGATTCTAGCAATTATTCAACCTTTCCGCGCAACGGTGGTAGATGTAGCGCCAAGCTCGATTACTATTCAAATGACAGGAAATGCTGAAAAGAGTGAAGCTCTATTGCGAGTTATTCGACCATATGGTATTCGAAATATTGCTCGTACAGGGGCAACTGGATTTACCCGCGACTAATACTCTTCGAAAATCTCTTCAAATCACGTCAGCTTTGCCTTGCCGTACTCAAGTACAGCCTGCGGCTAGCTTCCTAATTTGCTCTTTGATTTTCATTGAGTATAAAAATATTTTAAATTTGTTAAACCAGCCTAAAAGGCAATAAATAATAGAAAAGAGAGAAAAACTATGGCAGTTCAAATGGAATACGAAAAAGATGTTAAAGTAGCAGCACTTGACGGTAAAAAAATCGCCGTTATCGGTTATGGTTCACAAGGACATGCGCATGCTCAAAACTTGCGTGACTCAGGTCGTGATGTCATCATCGGTGTACGTCCAGGTAAATCTTTTGATAAAGCAAAGGAAGATGGATTTGACACTTACACAGTAGCAGAAGCTACTAAATTGGCTGACGTTATCATGATTTTGGCACCAGACGAAATCCAACAAGAATTATACGAAGCAGAAATCGCTCCAAACTTGGAAGCTGGAAATGCAGTTGGATTTGCCCATGGTTTCAACATCCACTTTGAATTTATCAAAGTTCCTGCAGATGTAGATGTCTTCATGTGTGCTCCTAAAGGACCAGGACACTTGGTACGTCGTACTTATGAAGAAGGATTTGGTGTTCCAGCTCTTTATGCAGTATACCAAGATGCAACAGGAAATGCTAAAAACATTGCTATGGACTGGTGTAAAGGTGTTGGAGCTGCCCGTGTAGGTCTTCTTGAAACAACTTACAAAGAAGAAACTGAAGAAGATTTGTTTGGTGAACAAGCTGTACTTTGTGGTGGTTTGACTGCCCTTATCGAAGCAGGTTTCGAAGTCTTGACAGAAGCAGGATACGCTCCAGAATTGGCTTACTTTGAAGTTCTTCACGAAATGAAATTGATCGTTGACTTGATCTATGAAGGTGGATTCAAGAAAATGCGTCAATCAATTTCAAACACTGCTGAATACGGTGACTATGTATCAGGTCCTCGTGTGATTACTGAGCAAGTTAAAGAAAACATGAAAGCTGTCTTGGCAGACATCCAAAATGGTAAATTTGCAAATGACTTTGTAAATGACTATAAAGCTGGACGTCCAAAATTGACTGCTTACCGTGAACAAGCAGCTAACCTTGAAATTGAAAAAGTTGGTGCAGAATTGCGTAAAGCAATGCCTTTCGTTGGTAAAAACGACGATGATGCATTCAAAATCTATAACTAATTAGAAAGCAAAGAATTTTGCTAAAATAGTAGCTTCAGCTATTCGTGGGATATTAGATATACTTATTTAGGGGTTGAAATCATATGAATATTACCAATTTGTTTTCTATCAAGACAGGATGTGATGAAACTGATAGGCAACTGCAAAAATTATTTTTTCAGTTGGATTTACAATTGGGAGAATTGACAGATCAACTAAGAAAATTAGATTCTAATTTTGTTCCTCGTAGTCAATTTGTAGACACGCTGGATTTGAATGATGTAGAATATAAAGAAATTTTAAACTATTTTATCTTCCATCGTAATGATAGTGAAGAAAGTTTGGCAGAATGGTTATATGATTGGATTTCTACAAATCGTTATGAACTTCCTAAAGAGTTTTCAATTCGTATGGCTCATAAATACCATGAAAGTGTTGCTGAAGTTTTTGGAGATGAATAACTAAAAAAACAGTCATTAGTGACTGTTTTTTATAGAAAAAGAGGTTTTATATGTTAAGTTCAAAAGATATAATCAAGGCTCACAAGGTCTTGAATGGTGTGGTTGTGAATACTCCACTGGATTACGACCATTATTTATCGGAGAAGTATGGTGCTAAGATTTATTTGAAAAAGGAAAATGCCCAACGTGTTCGTTCTTTTAAAATTCGTGGTGCCTATTATGCCATTTCCCAGCTCAGCAAGGAAGAGCGTGAGCGAGGGGTAGTCTGCGCTTCTGCGGGAAATCATGCTCAGGGAGTAGCCTATACTTGTAATGAAATGAAAATTCCTGCTACTATTTTTATGCCAATTACAACTCCGCAACAAAAGATTGGTCAAGTTCGCTTTTTTGGTGGGGATTTCGTAACCATTAAACTAGTTGGAGATACCTTTGATGCCTCAGCTAAAGCAGCTCAAGAATTTACACTCTCTGAAAACCGTACCTTTATTGATCCCTTTGATGATGCCCATGTTCAAGCTGGTCAAGGGACCGTTGCTTATGAGATTTTAGAAGAAGCTCGAAAAGAATCAATTGATTTCGATGCTGTTTTGGTCCCTGTTGGAGGCGGAGGTCTCATTGCTGGAGTTTCGACTTATATCAAGGAAACAAGTCCAGAGATTGAAGTCATTGGGGTAGAGGCTAATGGAGCACGTTCTATGAAGGCAGCCTTTGAAGCTGGTGGACCTGTTAAGCTCAAGGAAATTGACAAATTTGCGGATGGGATTGCTGTTCAAAAGGTAGGTCAGTTGACCTATGAAGCAACTCGCCAACATGTTCAAACCTTAGTAGGTGTCGATGAGGGATTGATTTCTGAAACCTTGATTGATCTCTATTCTAAACAAGGGATTGTTGCAGAACCTGCTGGAGCGGCTAGTATTGCTTCTTTAGAAGTTTTAGCTGAATATATCAAGGGGAAGACCATTTGTTGTATCATTTCTGGAGGAAATAATGATATCAACCGTATGCCAGAGATGGAGGAGCGTGCCTTGATTTATGATGGAATCAAGCATTATTTTGTGGTCAATTTTCCACAGCGTCCAGGAGCTTTGCGTGAGTTTGTAAATGATATCTTGGGGCCAAATGATGATATCACACGTTTTGAGTATATCAAACGAGCTAGCAAGGGTACAGGGCCTGTATTGATTGGGATTGCCTTGGCAGATAAGCATGATTATGCAGGTCTGATTCGTCGCATGGAAGGGTTTGATCCATCTTATATTAACTTGAATGGTAATGAAACGCTCTATAATATGCTTGTCTGAGGACTAATAAAAAAATATCATATTATTTGCACAACTGATGTATAGGTGCTATAATGAGGGTAAAGAAAGGGGGCGATTCCTATGAACTTAGGAAAACTATCCTACTATTTCTACTACAACTTATTATAGTACCTATTATTTTTGTTTCCGTTTATAATAATAAAAAAGAATTACTTGCTATATATAAGGCTACTATTTAGAATACGATGTTTTATATATAACTAATTTAAAAATTGTCTAAATATAATGGCAAATAGAGAAAATAATCAGTATTTATGAGATAACTTTGATGATTTAATTGATAAAATTAATCTGATACTTGTAAAATGATAATAGTAGAAAAAGTTTGTGACATTAGGAAGTCATATTCTAGATGCTGACTATGAAATAGTGTTTAAAAAGAATATGTAAAATCTGATGAAACAAGTCCATTGTACCAGTTGAAAAAGAAAATAAGATTTAAATAATGACAGGAAGGGACCTCAGACAAAGAGAAAGGAAAGAGATAGTTAAGAGGTAATCAGAGGAGAATATGATCTTTGATAGCTTTAATAATTTTAAAGGAATGTATAGAATTACTTGAATATGACTCCTGTCTATCCTATTGAGTAGCTGGTATGTAGTTTATATGAATATTCTTACACATTTGAAGTTTAATAATGCAATTATTTTTTAGGTGGTTACTAATGGTTTATAGTAAGTAAAAACCTATATATTATAAGCTTTAAAAAAGAAGTAAGAAAAATAAAGATCTTTTATTTTATTGAATATATGTTTTTTTATTGACAAAAGACATAAAAACGTATAGAATAATATATCGTAAAGAAGAAAATAGGAGAAGGACATGGCTAAGTCAAACTTTGAAAAAGTAGAATCAGTTGTTGGCTGGGTTCGTGATAAGAAAATCACAGGCTACCGTATCTCTAAGGAAACGAATGCGCGTGAAATGTCTATCATTGCTCTAGCGCAGGGTCGTGCAAAAGTAAAAAATATTTCATTTGAAACAGCTCTAGGTTTAATTGATTTCTATGAAAAAAATCATGAAAAATTTGAAGATTAATCTTTGGATAATGGCGGATTCTTGAATTGGGTCTGCCTTTTCATTTTGAGGATAGCAAAAAGACTGCACGATTGATGCAGCCTTTTCTTTTTATTTGAGATAACGTTGAAGAAACTCTTTTGTTCGGTCTTCTTTAGGATTGGTGAAGAGGTCTTCTGGTTTACCTTCTTCAGCAATCACACCCTTATCCATAAAGATAACACGGTGAGAGACATCACGAGCGAATTCCATCTCGTGAGTCACTACAATCATAGTCAAGCCTTCCTGAGCCAGATCTTGCATGATTTTGAGGACTTCTCCAACCATTTCTGGATCGAGAGCTGATGTTGGTTCATCAAAGAGAATAGCATCAGGATTCATGGAGAGGGCACGAGCGATGGCCACACGTTGTTTTTGACCACCTGAGAGTTGTTTTGGTTTCGCTTGCCAGTAGCGTTCTCCCATGCCGACTTTTTCTAGGTTTTCTTTGGCGATTTTTTCAGCTTCTGTACGTTCGCGTTTAAGGACAGTAGTCTGAGCGACGATTGTGTTTTCAAGAACGTTAAGATTTTCAAAGAGGTTAAAAGATTGGAAAACCATCCCCAACTTTTCACGGTATTGCGTGAGGTCATAGCCTTTTTCGAGGACGTTTTGTCCATGATAAAGGATTTGTCCATCGGTTGGCGTTTCAAGTAGGTTAATGGAGCGTAGGAAGGTCGATTTCCCGCTTCCAGAGCTTCCGATGATAGAGATGACCTCTCCCTTGTGGACAGTTAGAGAGATGTCTTTTAGCACTTCGTTTTGTCCATAGGATTTTTTGAGGTGTTTAATTTCAAGGATTGCTTGGGTCATTATTTCAAATCCTCCGTTTGCATTTGGTTAGCACCTGTAGTATAGGTATCCATGTCCATGCGGCGTTCGATGAAGCGTAGGATACGTGTTACGGTGAAGGTGAGGACAAAGTAAATCACGGCGATGATTGTAAATGTCTGGAAGTATTGATAGGTTTGAGTTGCCACGGTATTTCCTGAGAAATAAAGTTCGACAACAGAGATAACGTTCAATACAGATGTATCTTTGATATTGATGACAAATTCATTACCAGTTGCTGGTAGGATGTTACGGACAACCTGAGGTAGGACAATCTTACGCATGGTTTGGTTATGAGTCATACCAAGAGCAGTCGCGGCTTCAAATTGTCCCTTGTCAACTGCTAGGATACCACCACGGACGATTTCAGTCATGTAGGCACCAGTGTTGATTGAAACGATGAAGATAGCAGCCAGTGTGCGGTCAAGATTGATACCGAAAGCTTGGGCAGTACCATAGTAGATAACCATCGATTGAACGATCATTGGTGTACCACGGAAAATTTCAATGTAGACATTGAGGATCCAGCCGACTAGTTTTTGTAAGCCATAAATAGCTTTATTTTCAGAGAGAGGAGCAGTACGGAAGACACCAATGGCAAGACCAATAATGAGACCTATGATGGTTCCGACGATTGAGATTAAAAGAGTGATACCAGCACCACGCAAGAGTTGTTGCCAGTTCTCAGAAAGAATTTTAGCGACTTGGCTAAAGAAACTACTGCTAGTCTCTTCAGTTGTTGTAGCTTCGGCAGGTTGTTCCTTGATCATACGATCCATCAAGGCAACTTGGTCGTCTTTTGAAATGGTTTCAATGCTGGCATTGATTTGGCTAATACGAGTGTCATCTTTACGAAGTCCAATGGCGATAGCTGTATCTTCTTCCCCAGTTTTGAAACCTGGTTCTACTTGGACCATCTTAAACTTAGAGTTCGCAGCTTCAGCAGTCAGAGCTTCTGGTCGTTCAGAAACATAGGCATCAATGACACCAGCCTCAAGAGCTTGGCGCATTTGAGCGAAGTCTCCCATGGCTGTTTCTTTTTTAGCACCTGAGATTTGTGCAATCAAGTCGTAGAGGTAGACACCTTGTTGAGAAGTGATTTTTGCACCGTTAAAGTCATCCAAAGATTTAGCATTTGCGTAGGCAGAATCTTTTTTGACAAGTAGAACTGGTTCGCTAGTGTAGTAACTGCTTGAAAAGGCGATTTCTTGTTTACGTTCAGCAGTAGGACTCATACCTGCGATAATCATGTCAATTTTACCAGAAGTAAGGGCAGGGACTAGACCTTCCCACTTTGTTTTAACAACCAAAGGTTCTTTACCTAAGTCCTTAGCAATTTTCTTGGCGATTTGAACATCGTATCCGTTAGCATACTGGTTAGTCCCATCGATTTTGACAGCCCCATTGCTATCATCATCCTGAGTCCAGTTAAAGGGAGCATATGCTGCTTCCATCCCGATGCGTAAATATTCATCGGCTTGAGCAACATTGACAAGTCCCAGCATAAGTAAGAGACTTGTGAAAATAGATAAGTATATTTTTCTCATGATTTCTCCTATTTCTAATCTATTAAAAAATAACTGTCTCCTATTTTATCGAAAAAAACTCTATTTTTCAATATGGGTAAGCCCTTACTTGTGAAAAAATGATATAATGATAGCAAAGATAAAAAGGAGGCTTGTTTGATGAAAAAAACTTTTTTCTTACTGGTATTAGGCTTGTTTTGCCTTCTGCCACTCTCAGTTTTTGCCATTGATTTTAAGATAAACTCTTATCAAGGCGATTTGTATATTCATGCAGACAATACGGCGGAATTTAGACAGAAGATAGTTTATCAGTTTGAGGAGGACTTTAAGGGCCAAATCGTGGGGCTTGGACGTGCTGGCAAGATGCCTAGTGGATTTGACATTGATCCTCATCCAAGAGTTCAGGCCTCGAAAAATGGTGCAGAACTAGCAGACGTTACTAGCGAAGTGATAGAAGGAGCAGATGGTTATACTGTTAAAGTTTATAATCCAGGTCAGGAAGGTGACACAGTTGAAGTTGACCTTACCTGGAACTTAAAAAATTTGCTTTTCCTATATGATGACATTGCTGAATTAAATTGGCAACCTTTAACAGATAGTTCAGGGGCTATTGGAAAGTTTGAATTTCATGTAAGGGGAGATAAGGGGGCTGAAAAACTCTTTTTCCATACAGGGAAACTCTTTAGAGAGGGAACGGTTGAAAAGAGTAACCTTGATTATACTATTCGTTTAGACGATTTTCCACCTAAGCGTGGAGTTGAATTGCATGCCTACTGGCCTCGAACTGTTTTTGCTAGCGCTAGGGATCAGGGCTTGAAAGGAAATCGTTTAGAAGAGTTTAATAAGATAGAGGACTCGATTGTTAAAGAAAAAGAGCAAAGTAAACAACTCGTTACTTGGGTCTTCCCTTCGATACTTTCTATCTCCTTGTTATTGAGCGTCTGCTCCTATTTTATTTATAGAAGAAAGACTACTCCTTCAATCAAATATGCTAAAAATCATCGTCTCTATGAACCACCAATGGAATTAGAGCCTATGGTTTTATCAGAGGCTGTCTACTCGACCTCCTTGGAGGAAGTGAGTCCCTTGGTCAAGGGAGCTGGAAAATTCACCTTTGATCAACTTATTCAAGCTACCTTGTTAGATGTGATAGACCGTGGGAATGTCTCTATCATTTCAGAAGGGGATGCAGTTGGGTTAAGATTGGTAAAAGAAGATGGTTTGTCAAGCTTTGAGAAAGACTGTCTAAATCTGGCTTTTTCAGGCAAAAAAGAAGAAACTCTTTCCAATTTATTTGCGGATTACAAGGTATCTGATAGTCTTTATCGTGGGGCAAAAGTCTCTGATGAAAAACGGATTCAAGCAAAGGGGCGTCAGCTCAAATCTTCTTTTGAAGAAGTATTGAAAGAGATGCAAGAAGGAGTGAGAAATCGAGTTTCCTTCTGGGGGCTGCCAGATTACTATCGACCTTTAACTGGTGGGGAAAAGGCTTTGCAAGTGGGGATGGGACTCTCTACTATCCTACCATTATTTATCGGATTTGGTCTGTTCTTGTACAGTTTGGACGTTTATGGCTATTTTTACCTCTTCTTGCCAATACTTGGTTTTCTAGGTTTGGTTTTGGCTGTTTTCTATTATTGGAAGCTTCGATTAGATAATCGTGATGGTGTCCTAAATGAAGCAGGGGCAGAAGTCTACTATCTCTGGACCAGTTTTGAAAATATGTTGCGGGAGATTGCACGATTGGATCAGGCTGAACTGGAAAGTATTGTGGTCTGGAATCGCCTCTTGGTCTATGCGACCTTATTTGGCTATGCGGACAAGGTCAGTCATTTGATGAAGGTGCATCAGATTCAAGTGGAAAATCCAGATATCAACCTCTATGTAGCTTATGGCTGGCACAGTATGTTTTATCATTCAAGCGCGCAAATGAGCCATTATGCCAGTGTCGCAAATACAGCAAGCACCTACTCCGTATCTTCTGGAAGTGGAAGTTCTGGCGGTGGCTTCTCTGGAGGCGGAGGTGGTGGCAGTATCGGAGCCTTTTAAAGAGAAGTGCCATAGACTGAAAAAGTATGCTATAATGGAAGATAGAAAAAAGGAGTAATCTATGTATCTTATTGAAATTTTAAAATCTATCTTCTTCGGGATTGTTGAAGGAATTACGGAATGGTTGCCGATTTCCAGTACAGGTCATTTGATTCTAGCAGAGGAATTTATCCAATACCAAAATCAAAACGAAGCCTTTATCTCCATGTTTAATGTCGTAATTCAGCTTGGTGCGATTTTGGCGGTCATGGTTATTTACTTTAATAAGCTCAATCCTTTCAAACCCACTAAGGACAAGCAGGAAGTTCGTAAGACTTGGAGACTATGGTTGAAGGTCTTGATTGCAACTTTGCCTTTACTTGCCGTATTTAAGTTTGATGATTGGTTTGATACCCACTTCCATAACATGGTTTCTGTTGCTCTCATGTTGATTATCTATGGGATTGCCTTTATTTATTTGGAAAAACGCAATAAAGCGCGTGCTATCGAGCCAAGTGTAACAGAGTTGGACAAGCTTCCTTATACGACAGCTTTCTATATCGGACTCTTCCAAGTTCTTGCCCTTTTACCAGGAACCAGTCGTTCTGGGGCAACGATTGTCGGCGGTTTATTGAATGGAACCAGTCGTTCTGTTGTGACAGAATTTACCTTCTATCTTGGAATTCCTGTTATGTTTGGGGCTAGCGCCTTAAAGATTTTCAAATTTGTAAAAGCAGGACAACTCTTGAACTTTGGGCAATTGTTCTTGCTCTTGGTTGCCATGGGAGTCGCTTTCGCAGTCAGCATGGTCGCTATTCGTTTCTTGACAAGCTATGTGAAAAAACACGACTTTACCCTTTTTGGTAAATACCGTATCGTGCTTGGTAGTATCTTGCTACTTTATAGCTTTGTTCGTTTATTTGTATAAGAAAAACCTTGAAGGGGCAACTCTTCAAGGTTTTATACTCTTCGAAAATCTCTTCAAACCGCGTCAGCTCTATCTGCAACCTCAAAACAGTGTTGCGGCTAGCTTCCTAGTTTGCTCTTTGATTTTCATTGAGTTTTAAAATCCAGTCACGGTAATCCCCAACAGGCGGACACCTCTTTCTTTATCGCTTAATTCTTCATAGAGTTGTAGGGCTATTTGGCTTATCTGACTAGCATCCTGTGTTTTTTTGGCCAGACTTTTTCGTTTAGTAAGAGTTGAAAAGTCCTCGTAGCGGATTTTCAAAATGACAATTTTTCCAGCTTTTTCTTGTTGATGTAGATTGAGAGCGACTCTTTCTGATAGAAGAGTCAGCTCTTTTTTGATGTCTTCCTCGGCACGGAGAATTTTCCCATAGGTTTTTTCCTTGCCGATTGATTTACGGATGCGGTTGGATTTGACGGGGGAGTTGTGGATACCACGAGCCTTTCGATACAGATCATAGCCCAGTCTGCCAAAGCGGTCTATTAGGGTCACTTCAGGTACTTCAAACAAATCAGCGCCAGTAAAAACACCCATTTGATGAAGTCGTTCCACCGTCTTTTTTCCTACTCCATGAAACTTAGCAATATCCATTTGTTTGAGAAAATCCTCAGCTTGATCAGGTAGAATCACTGTCAAACCATGTGGTTTTTGATAATCGCTAGCCATTTTAGCTAAGAATTTGTTGTAAGAAACGCCAGCAGAAGCAGTTAAATGAAGTTCCTGCCAGATATCCTCTTGAATGAGGCGAGCGATTTTGACTGCTGACTTGATACCGAGTTTATTTTCTGTCACATCCAAATAGGCTTCGTCAATACTCATAGGCTCAATCAAATCTGTATAGCGCTTAAAGATAGCTCGGATCTGGAGGCCCACAGTTTTGTATTTTTCATAATTTCCTGAGATAAAGACGGCCTGGGGACAGCGTTCATAAGCTTCCTTGGAACTCATGGCAGAATGAACACCAAAAGCTCGTGCTTCATAGCTACAGGTAGAAACGACTCCCCGCCCACCTGTTTGCCGAGGGTCGCTTCCGATAATGACAGGTTTTCCTTTGAGTTTAGGATTATCTCTGATTTCCACCGCAGCAAAAAAGGCATCCATGTCAATATGGATGATTTTTCTTGACAAATCATTTAATAAGGGGAAAATCAACATGCCTAGCACCTTTTTACTGCTTATTTTCTTTTATTATACCCTTTTTTCTGAAAAAAAGAAAAAAGGATTTTATTTTTTCAAAAATATAATACAGTTTGGTATAGAATACAGTCTGTGTTAGAAAAGAAAGTGTAAAAATAAGGAATTTTTGCTTGTTGAAATCGGTTACTGTATGGTATACTGGTTTCATAAATGTAACAGATGACTGTTACTAGAAAGAAAACAGAGGACATTAACATGGTTGTTAAAACAGTTGTTGAAGCACAAGATATTTTTGACAAAGCTTGGGAAGGCTTCAAAGGTGTAGATTGGAAAGAAAAAGCAAGTGTATCACGCTTCGTACAAGCTAACTACACACCTTACGATGGAGACGAAAGCTTCCTTGCAGGACCAACAGAACGTTCACTTCACATCAAAAAAATTGTAGAAGAAACTAAGGCTCACTACGAAGAAACTCGTTTCCCAATGGACACTCGTCCAACATCTATCGCTGATATTCCAGCAGGATTTATCGATAAAGAAAACGAAGTTATCTATGGTATCCAAAACGATGAACTCTTCAAATTGAACTTCATGCCAAAAGGTGGTATCCGTATGGCTGAAACTACTTTGAAAGAAAATGGATACGAACCAGACCCAGCTGTTCACGAAATCTTTACTAAGTACGTAACAACAGTTAACGACGGTATCTTCCGTGCTTACACTTCAAACATCCGTCGCGCTCGTCACGCTCACACTGTAACTGGTCTTCCAGATGCATACTCACGTGGACGTATCATCGGTGTTTACGCACGTCTTGCTCTTTACGGTGCAGACTACTTGATGCAAGAAAAAGTAAACGACTGGAACGCAATCGAAGAAATCGATGAAGAAACAATCCGTCTTCGTGAAGAAATCAACCTTCAATACCAAGCATTGCAACAAGTTGTTCGCTTGGGTGACCTTTACGGAGTGGATGTTCGCAAACCAGCGATGAACGTTAAAGAAGCGATCCAATGGGTTAACATCGCCTTCATGTCTGTCTGCCGTGTTATCAACGGTGCTGCTACATCTCTAGGACGTGTGCCAATCGTATTGGACATCTTTGCAGAACGTGACCTTGCTCGTGGTACATTTACTGAATCAGAAATCCAAGAATTTGTTGATGATTTCGTTATGAAACTTCGTACAGTTAAATTTGCTCGTACAAAAGCTTATGACCAATTGTACTCAGGTGACCCAACTTTCATCACAACTTCTATGGCTGGTATGGGTAACGACGGTCGTCATCGTGTTACTAAGATGGACTACCGTTTCTTGAACACTCTTGACAATATCGGTAACTCTCCAGAACCAAACTTGACAGTTCTTTGGACTGACAAATTGCCATACAACTTCCGTCGCTACTGTATGCACATGAGCCACAAACACTCTTCTATCCAATACGAAGGTGTAACAACAATGGCTAAAGACGGATATGGTGAAATGAGCTGTATTTCATGCTGTGTGTCTCCACTTGACCCAGAAAATGAAGAACAACGCCACAACATCCAGTACTTCGGTGCTCGTGTAAACGTATTGAAAGCTCTTCTTACTGGTTTGAACGGTGGTTACGACGATGTTCACAAAGACTACAAAGTATTTGACATCGAACCAATTCGTGACGAAGTTCTTGAATTTGAATCAGTTAAAGCTAACTTTGAGAAATCTCTTGACTGGTTGACTGACACTTATGTAGATGCTTTGAATATCATCCACTACATGACTGATAAGTACAACTATGAAGCTGTTCAAATGGCCTTCTTGCCAACTAAACAACGTGCGAACATGGGATTTGGTATCTGTGGATTTGCCAATACAGTTGATACATTGTCAGCTATCAAATACGCTACAGTTAAACCAATCCGTGACGAAAATGGCTACATCTACGATTACGAAACAATCGGTGAATACCCACGTTGGGGTGAAGATGACCCTCGTTCAAACGAATTGGCAGAATGGTTGATTGAAGCTTATACAACTCGTCTACGTAGCCACAAGCTTTACAAAGACGCTGAAGCTACAGTATCACTTTTGACAATCACATCTAACGTTGCTTATTCTAAACAAACTGGTAACTCACCAGTCCACAAAGGTGTATACCTCAACGAAGATGGTTCTGTAAACTTGTCTAAACTTGAATTCTTCTCACCAGGTGCTAACCCATCTAATAAAGCTAAAGGTGGATGGTTGCAAAACTTGAACTCACTTTCTAGCCTTGACTTTAGTTATGCAGCTGATGGTATCTCATTGACTACTCAAGTTTCACCTCGCGCTCTTGGTAAGACTCGTGACGAACAAGTTGATAACTTGGTAACAATCCTTGATGGTTACTTCGAAAACGGTGGACAACACGTTAACTTGAACGTTATGGACTTGAACGATGTTTACGAAAAGATCATGTCAGGAGAAGACGTTATCGTACGTATCTCTGGATACTGTGTAAACACTAAATACCTCACTCCAGAACAAAAAACTGAATTGACACAACGTGTCTTCCACGAAGTTCTTTCAATGGATGATGCCTTGGATGCATTGAGCTAATCAAGTTCTTGAATAATGAAATAAGTAACCCTCGGTCAGTCGACTGAGGGTTTTTGGGTTCTTATACTCTTCGAAAATCTCTTCAAATCACGTCAGCTTTATATGCAACCTCAAAGCGGTGCTTTGAGCAACCTGTGGCTAGCTTCCTAGTTTGCTCTTTGATTTTCATTGAGTATTAAATATTTTAAGTCATTTTCTGAAGTGTCTCACTTTGTTTAAAAAGAGTTGGTTGAGGAAGTAGTCTGAAATAAAAACACCACACTTTGTAAGGAAACAAGGTGTGGTTATATAGTGGATTGAAACCAAAATAGTACACTACAGCTGCTAAAACATTTTTAGAAATTAATTTAACTTTTCTAATTGATTTGTTCAAATCTTATTTCAATCTACTATATTTTATCTCTTAGACCAAGTTCTCTTCATAAAGAGAAGTAGGATTGGGTAAATCTCCAAGCGGCCTGCAATCATTGCAAAGGAGAGGAGAATTTTTGAGATGGGACTAAAGATTGAGAAACTAGAAGTGGTTCCTAGGATAGGCCCGATATTATTGAAGCAGCTAAAGACAGCACTGGTAACGACCAGGAAATCATTGCTATCTAGGCTGACAATAAAGATAAGTGCTAGCAAAATCATAGAATAGATGACAAAGTACTTGAGAATCTTATGCTGGGTATCTTTGTCAATCACCGTTTGATTAACATGGAGGGTCAAAACACGGTGGGGAGATAGAATTGACAAAATTTGATTTTTGGCAATTTTCGAAAGGATAAGGCCTCGAATAACCTTGAGTCCACCTGCGGTTGAACCAGCAGAACCACCGATTCCCATGAGGAAGAGAAGGATAAACTGGGAGAAGAGGGGCCAGTTGGTAATATCTCCGTAACCAAAACCAGTCGTTGTAATGATATTGGAAACTTGGAAGAAGGCCATTTCAAAGCTCTTGGAAAATCCTGGATAGAGATAGAGGGTATTGAGGCTAATCAAGCCTGTAGAAAGTAGTACGATGACCAAGTAAGCCCTAAGCTCTTCATCTCCAAAGAAGGCTTTGACGCGACGGAGCATGAGGTAGTAGTAGAGATTGAAATTTACCCCAAAAACCAAAACCCCGATACTAACTAGATAGGTAATCAGTGAACTGCCATAGTGGGCAATCCCATCGTTATAGACGGTAAATCCCCCAGTTCCCGCGGTCCCCATAGCGATAACAAAACTATCAAATAGGGGCATGCCGGCTAGATAATAGATGATGACAAAGAGGGAGAAGAGAGCTAGATAAAGGAGATAGAGAATCTGAGCAGTGTTTTTGAGTTTGGACACTACTTTACCAAAAACAGGACCAGGAACCTCAGCCTTCATTACCTCTAGGTGGCTATTCTTGGCATTGTCCATAATAGCAAGTGCAAAAACAAGAACCCCCATCCCTCCAATCAAGTGGGTAAAACTTCGCCAGAAGAGGAGGGAACGGCTGAGGACAGAAACGTCGTTCAGAATAGTTGCACCAGTAGTTGTAAAGCCGGAACTAATCTCAAAAAAGGCATCGATAACGCTGGGAATTTGGTCAGCAAAGACGAAGGGGAGACCACCAAAGAAAGACCAAAGGATCCAACAGAGGGAAACAATCAAGACTCCCTCCTTGGCATAAATCCGTTGATTTTTTGGCTTTTGTAAAATTCCTGAACCGCCTAGTAATAGGAGAAGTCCAATCGTTGTAAAGAGGGCTGTAAAGACTTGGCTCGATTCGTGGTAATAGACAGCTACAGCTACAGGAACCAAGAGGAGAACAGCTTCAATCAAAAGTAACTTTGAAAGGAGGTAACGAATCATACTTTTATTCATTTCTTACCTCGCGATCAAGTCATAAATCTTGGTGATGTTTGGCAACAAGGTTGTTACTAGGAGCTTGTCTCCGACTTCCAGCCTCTCCTCTCCAGTAGGGAAAATAGTCTTGCCTTTTCGAATGATGGCTGCAATAAGAACCCCTTTTTTCAATTTCAGTTGAGAAAGAGGTTTGGCAGTCATTTTATTGGCTTCCTTGATATGGAATTGCAGGGTTTCGATTTGACCATTTGCTAGATGGTGCATGGCCTGAAGATCTGAATACTGGGCATTCACTCGACCACGAATAAAGTGCATAATCGTGTCTACAGCAATGCTTTTAGGTGTGATGATACTTGAAAAATCAGGCGCATTGATAATCTCGAGGAGACTGGTACGATTGACCTTGGTGATGTTTTTCTGCACACCTACGCTGTCAAGGAACATAGAAGTAATCAGATTTTCCTCATCGACTCCTGTTAGAGTCGCAACGGCATCATAATTTTGAGCACTTTCTTCCAGTAGGATATCTTTTGCGGTCCCATCTCCTTGAACGATGTAGAGATTTGGGAATTTCTCGCTAAAGAAGCTGGCGATTTCAGGATTGATTTCAATGACTTTTGTATCGATACGACTGTCTTTGAGAATACCAAGTAGATAATAGGCAATTCTCCCAGCCCCGACGATGAGAAGGCTCTTCACGGCACGAGATTTGAAATAATTATGGAAGAGCATCATATCAACACGGTTACCAGTGACAAAGATCCTATCTTTATCCTGTATGGTCATGTCACCACTTGGGATGATAATTTGATGATCTCTTTCTATAGCACAGACAATGACATTACCGAATTTTTTACGAAAATCAGAAATGGGCATTTGGCAAAGACCACTAGTGGACTTGACGACAAATTCCATGAGGCTGACTCTTCCACCAAAGAAACGTTCGACAGATAGGGCGTTGGGAAAGTCGATGATATTAGCAATAGCGCGGGCAGCCAAGAGTTCAGGGTTAACGATAAGGGAAAAACCGAGAATATTCTTTTCTTTGAAATAAGAGTTAGAGTATTCAGGGTTCCGCACCCGAACAATGGTTTCTTTAGCTCCCATTTTCTTAGCGAGAACGGCTGCAATCATATTCACTTCATCGTACTCGGTCAGGGCGATAAAGATATCACAATCCTGGACACTTGCTTGCTCAAGAATGGTGAAATCAGCTCCGTTGCCAAGGATGCCCATGATATCAAAGCGATTGACAATATGATTGAGGACGGCTTCGTCTTGTTCAATTAGCAAAACATCATGCTTTTCTGCAACCAAGGAGCGACAGAGGGCAAAACCAACTTTTCCCCCTCCGACAAGGATAATTTTCATATTAAAACCTACTTTTTCATGATGTAACTATCATACCCTTTTTCAAGAAAAAATGCACCTACTAGCTAATAACAAGAGCTTTTAGTAGGAAATTTGCTATAAGGTAAAACTATACCCTAAGCAATTAAAATAGCTATTAGCACCTTTCTCTGAAATATGGTATGATAAAGGGTATACAAGGAGATAAAATGAATAATAATTTACTGGTATTACAATCAGACTTTGGTCTGGTTGATGGTGCGGTATCGGCTATGATTGGAGTGGCTTTAGAAGAATCTCCAACCTTAAAAATTCATCACTTGACGCACGATATCACGCCTTATAATATTTTTGAGGGGAGCTATCGTCTCTTTCAGACGGTGGATTACTGGCCTGAGGGAACGACTTTTGTATCGGTGGTCGATCCAGGTGTCGGCTCGAAACGTAAGAGTGTGGTTGCTAAGACTACAAAAAATCAATACATTGTCACACCAGACAATGGGACCCTTTCCTTTATCAAGAAACACGTTGGCATTGTAGCTATTCGTGAAATTTCTGAAGTAGCCAATAGACGTCAAAATACAGAGCATTCTTATACTTTCCACGGCCGTGATGTTTATGCCTATACTGGTGCTAAACTGGCCAGTGGTCACATTACTTTTGAGGAAGTGGGACCAGAACTTAGTGTAGATCAGATTGTGGAGCTTCCAGTCGTAGAGACTATCATTGAAGACCATTTGGTGAAGGGAGCCATTGATATTCTGGATGTGCGTTTCGGTTCGCTTTGGACCTCTATCACACGGGAAGAATTTTACAAGCTAGAACCAGAATTTGGTGACCGTTTTGAAGTGACTATCTATCACGCTGATATGCTGGTCTATCAAAATCAGGTTGTCTATGGCAAATCATTTGCCGATGTGAGAATTGGGCAACCAATCCTTTACATCAACTCTCTCTATCGTTTAGGTCTGGCTATCAATCAAGGTTCTTTTGCCAAGGCTTATAATGTGGGTGTCGGTTCATCTTGGACCATTGAAATAAAGAAAATAGAATCATAAAATAGGAGAATATAGATGAAAAATCAATCAATTAAACAAGTTGTTGCTATCGGTGTTGGAGCTGCGCTCTTTGTTGTTATCGGGATGATCAGCATTCCGACCCCTGTTCCAAATACAAGTATCCAGCTTCAGTATGCGGTACAGAGCCTCTTGTCTATCATTTTTGGTCCTCTAGTGGGACTACTTGTTGGTTTAATTGGGCATGCAATCAAGGACTCTCTTGCTGGTTACGGTCTGTGGTGGACTTGGATTATCGCTAGTGGGCTCTTTGGTCTAGCTGTGGGACTATTTAGAAAGTACGTTCGCGTGAGCAATGGTGTTTTTGAATGGAAGGATATTGTCATTTTTAACCTCATTCAACTACTTGCAAATGCTCTTGTTTGGGGTGTCTTGGCACCACTTGGAGATGTTGTGATATATCAAGAAGCGGCAGAAAAAGTATTTGCTCAAGGTATTGTTGCAGGTATTGCTAACGCGGTAACTATAGCTATCGCAGGAACCCTTCTCTTGCTAGCTTATTCACGTACACAGACTCGTTCAGGAAGTTTGAAAAAGGATTAATATAAGGGAAAAGGCTGGGGAACCAGTCTTTTTGCTGTTTATAGTCTAGTAGGGTAAGCAAGCTAGGATAGGAATCTTTTTGGCGCTAAGATTTTAAGAGAAGAGACTGCAAGAAGGGCTTGATTTATGATAAAATAGAAGTCTAAGAAGCGAATGAAGAGAGTAAGATGAAAGAAGCTATAATTGAGTGGAAGGATTTCTCTTTCCAGTATGAAACGCAACAAGAACCGACCTTGCAAGGGGTGGACTTGACCATTTATAAGGGAGAGAAAGTCTTAATTGTTGGGCCATCTGGGTCAGGTAAGTCTACCTTGGGTCAATGTTTGAATGGGATTATTCCCAATATTTACAAGGGGCAGCCGTCTGGAGAATTTTTGATCAAGGGCCAAGCAGCCTTTGATATGAGCATCTACGATAAATCTCATCTGGTCAGTACAGTTTTGCAGGATACAGATGGGCAGTTTATTGGATTGTCCGTGGCAGAGGACTTGGCTTTTGCTCTAGAAAATGATGTGACAGCCTTAGATGAGATGAAAGGTCGTGTTCATAAATGGGCTGAAAAGCTGGATCTTCTTGATTTACTAGCTCAGCGTCCTCAGGATTTATCAGGTGGACAAAAGCAGCGGGTTAGTCTAGCTGGTGTCTTGATTGATGAGAGTCCGATTCTCTTGTTTGATGAGCCACTCGCAAATCTGGATCCCAAGTCAGGTCAGGATATTATCGAATTGATTGATCAGATTCACAAGGAGGAGGGAACGACGACTCTGATTATCGAGCACCGTTTGGAGGATGTTCTGCATCGGCCTGTGGATCGAATTGTCTTGATAAACGATGGCCGTATCCTCTTTAATGGGAGTCCTGATCAGTTATTGGCGACTGACCTGTTGACACAAAATGGAATTCGAGAACCCCTTTATCTAACCACTCTCCGTCAATTGGGTGTGGATTTAGTTAAGGAAGAACAATTAGCAGATCTGAATAGCTTGTCTATCTCAAAAGGTCAGGTTCAGTTGCAGACTGAATTGGTAAAAGAGACACCAGATTTGCAGTCACTTTTTAGACTAGATGATGTGTCTTTTTCTTATGATGATAGACCTATTTTAAAATCCCTACATTTAGATATTAAAAAGGGTGAAAAAATTGCTATTGTCGGAAAAAATGGAGCAGGGAAGTCAACTCTAGCCAAGGCTTTAAGTAGCTTTATCCAGACGGAAGGTCGCTATCTTTGGGAAGGACAGGATATCAAAGGAGATTCTGTTGCAGAGCGGGCGGAACGAGTAGGCTATGTACTACAAAATCCTAATCAAATGATTTCAACCAATATGATTTTTGATGAGGTGGCTCTGGGACTTCGTTTGCGAGGTGTGGATGAGAAGGAAATTGAAACGAGAGTCTATGAAACTTTGAAAATCTGTGGTCTTTATGAATTCCGTAATTGGCCCATTTCTGCCCTGTCATTTGGGCAGAAAAAGCGTGTGACTATTGCATCAATCTTGGTTTTAGGAGCTGAAATTATCCTCCTAGATGAACCGACTGCAGGTCAAGACCAGAAGAACTATACTGAGATTATGGAATTTCTCGAAGAACTGCATCAACAAGGGCATACCATTGTCATGATTACGCATGATATGCAATTGATGCTGGATTATTCAGACAGGGCCCTTGTCATGGTAGATGGGGAATTGATTGCCGATACTGATCCAGCTAGTCTGTTGAGCAATCCTGAGCTGCTAGTAAAAGCCAACCTAAAAGAAACTTCAATCTTCAACTTGGCTAAGAAACTCGATGTGGATCCACTTGCTTTAACGGCATTTTACAAAGAAAGGAGAGAAGGATGCAAGCTAAATTAATCGGTTACCAGCATAGAAATACTGTGATTCATCGCTTGTCAGGAGCTGGGAAACTTCTCTTTTTCATCCTCGTGTCATTGGCGGCCATGATTAGCTATGATACCAGGCTGCTTGTTCTGATTGCCATCTTTTCGGTCTTTCTCCTCTATTTTTCAGAGATCCGCTTTAAAGATGTTTCCTTTGTGGCCGTTTTTGCGACGGTATTTGCCGTTTTAAACGTCTTGATGGTCTATCTCTTTTCTCCTGAGTATGGGGTTGGACTTTACGGAGAGAGAAGCGTGATTTGGCAGAGAATCGGTGCCTACACTCTGACCAGTCAAGAGCTCTTTTATCTTCTAAATCTAGCCATTAAGTACCTTTGCACCATTCCTCTGGCTATTATCTTTTTGATGACAACCCACCCTAGTCAGTTTGCTTCCAGTTTAAATCAAATTGGTGTGCCTTACAAGATTGCCTATTCAGTCAGCCTGACTTTGCGCTATATTCCAGATTTGCAGGAAGAATTCTTTACCATCAAGATGTCCCAAGAAGCGCGTGGGATGGAATTATCCAAGAAAGCTTCTCTCATGCAACGAATCAAAGGCAATCTGCGCATTATTACGCCCTTGATTTTTAGCTCTCTAGAACGCATTGATACCATTGCGACCGCCATGGAGCTTCGCCGCTTTGGAAAAGAGAAAGAACGGACTTGGTATAGTTACCAGGCCTTGAAAAAAGGAGACTATCTTACCTTGCTCTTGGCAGCCTTGTTTTTAGTAGCTAGTTTACTACTTATCTTGCAAAATCACGGACGATTTTACAACCCTTGGAAATAGTATTGTCAAAGTTTTCATTAGATAAGTAAAGAGAAATTATTCTATAACTTTTTATTGATAGATTGTATGAGAAATAAAGTTAATGATTGTATGCTTGAAACTTTTTGACAAAATATGAATTAGTTTGCATACTTTATAGTAGAATTTACACTACAAAATCAAAGTTATTCAAATATAATCATTTTCAACGAAGTTCAGTGTCATAATGTAGAGACGATATAAAATAGTAAAAGTACTTAATTTAAATCGTGTTAATTTCACTTGTGTAAACATGAGAAAATTTGAATGTAGATAATGACGGGAGATGATTTACAATGATCAGTTTAGAGCTGTTGTCTAAAGAAAATAGTTTAGACGTCTATTTTTTGAAAAAGAGAATCGAGAGTATTTTGAGCGGAATTTACCTCCTAGACCAGCTAACTATTTTGATTTAGAAGTTTTTAAAGAAATTACGAGGGAGTTGTTAAGGGAACAAACGAATCGGGATGTCTACATGCATCTTATCAGAAATTCGCAAGGCGTTATGGTCGGAAGAATTAATTTAAGTGTTTTAGAGAATAATCGAAAAACAGCAGAGCTTGGGTATAGGATTGGGGAAAATGTTAGCAATTTAGGTTATGCCAGCGAAGCGGTTAAACTCGTTTTAGAAAAAGCCTTCACGACTTATGGTTTCAATAGAATTATTGCAGGAACGGCAACAGGTAATCTAGCCTCTCAGAGGGTGCTTTTAAAAAATGGCTTCACCTTTAGTAGGGTTATAGAAAATGACTTACAAATTCATAATGAGTGGATTCATACGGCAGTATTTGAGATAACGAAGCCATAATATCATCATTCCCAGTCCACAGATAGGTATAAAAGAGTAATCAATTTTTGCAGATATTTAAGAATTTTCTCCTAGAACCCCTTGGAAATAGCTTGAAAAAATTGAAAAAATCAAGTCGTTTCTATTGACAATGATTCTGAAAGTGTTATACTAAGAAAGTAGTTTCGCTGATTTACTTCAAACCTGTTGTGAGGTAAGTTAACGATGCCTTAACCACGCTGTTTGCTGAGCTTGACTCCGGGCAGTGTGGCTATTTTTTTGCAATGGTGAAAGGAAGCAAGTCATGACAAATCACATTGTATTATTTGAACCACAAATTCCACAAAATACAGGCAATATTGCGCGTACTTGCGCTGCAACCAATTCTCCCCTCCACATCATCAAGCCTATGGGCTTTCCTATCGATGACCGTAAGATGAAGAGAGCTGGATTGGATTATTGGGATAAGCTAGAGATTTATTTTTACGACAGTTTAGAGGATTTCATGTCTCAGATGAAGGGAAAACTCTATCTGATTTCGAAATTTGCGGAAAAAGTGTATTCTGATGTGGATTTATCGACTGATGAGGACCATTATTTTCTCTTTGGACGTGAAGACAAGGGCTTGCCTGAGGACTTTATGCGAGAACATCCTGAGAAAGCTCTCCGTATTCCTATGAATGATGAACATGTCCGCAGTCTCAATGTGTCTAATACCGTCTGCATGGTTGTCTATGAGGCTCTCCGACAGCAGAACTTTGCAGGTCTTGAGCTTGTTCATACCTATGAAGTGGATAAATTGAAATAAAAAATGAAAATGAACTAAATGCTTGCGCTTGCAAGCGTTTTTTGTTATGATAAAAGAGTCTTCAGGGCAGGGTGTGATTCCCGACCGGCGGTAAATTTGACTAGCTATTTTAGCTTTCTCGTCGTTGTCTTGTCTCGATATACTTTAAGTATTATCTTCGACTGCGACGCCTAGATAAATCTAAAATATCTTAGCCAAATAAGTCCGCGAGCGCAAGCTGATGTGGTGAGATTCCACAACCGACAGTATAGTCTGGATGGGAGAAGACGAAAGAATAGCTTTGTCTGTTCTGATAGATTTATAGCCAAACTGTAACCGCCTGCTTGAATTTCCTTAATAGAGTGAGAGGGAACTTTTGGGATATAAAAAGTGAGAATAGATAGAGGAATCCTTTCTAACTTCTTCTGATTTTATAGAAAATTGGAGGAACCTGTTATGACAAACACACGTCGACTTTCGACCATTGCGATTCTATCAGCCATATCATTTGTGCTGATGTACTTTGACTTTCCGCTTTTGCCAGCGGCGTCCTTCCTCAAGATCGAATTTAGTATCTTGCCAGTCCTTGTGGGCTTGGTGGTCATGGATTTGCCTGCTGCTCTAGGAGTTCTCTTGCTTCGCTCACTCTTGAAACTGCTTCTTAACAGCCAGGGAGTGAATACCTACATTGGTTTGCCAATGAATATCGTAGCTTTGGGAGTTTTTGTCATCGTATTTGCTTCGATTTGGAAAAAGGAACGGACACCCCTTCGTTTCCTACTAGCCTCTCTAGCTGGGACTATTGGTTTAACTGTGGCAATGTTGGTTCTCAACTATGTTTACGCTGTTCCTTTGTACGCTAAGTTTGCTAACTTTGATATTGGAAAAATTTTGGGACTTTCCAACTACCTAATGACTATGGTGTTGCCTTTTAACTTGATTGAGGGTGTCATCTTTTCCGTTTCATTCTGGTTGTTGTATGTTCTCTTGAAACCAACCTTGAAACATTATGAGAGATAAACAAACATTTTTAATGAAGGGCAGTTTTGCCCTTTTACTTTTCGTTATTCTTGGCTATATGGTCAAATTTTACCCTGAAACGCTGGTCGGTTTTGACCAACCTATTCAGACTGCCGTTCGAGGAGACTTGCCAGATTACTTAACTATTCTTTTTAGGGCTATCACACGCTTGATTGATATCCCAGTGATTATCACTTGGGTTGCCAGTGCAGCCTTTGTCTTTTATCGTAAGCGATGGAAGATAGAAAGTTTCTTTATGCTGGGAAATCTGGCTTTGGCAGGTCTTTTAATCGTGATCTTTAAAAATATCTACCAGCGCCCACGACCAGCTATCTTACACTTGGTAGAGGAGAAGGGATTTTCTTTTCCAAGTGGACATTCTCTGGCTGTAACCTTGATGGTAGGCACTCTGATTGTCGTCCTCAGTCAACGGATGAAAGATCCAGTCTGGAGAAAAATCGTGCAAATCGTCCTTGGTCTCTACCTAGTCAGTGTGTTGGTATCAAGGGTCTATCTGGGAGTTCACTATCCATCAGATGTCCTTGCCAGTCTCTGTGTGGGCGTGGGAGTCCTGTTTATCGAATTTCCCTTCTATGACAAACTTCGCTTCCAATGGCGATTTAAAGGTAAGCAGAAGTGAGTATCAAATTCCTTTGAGGAGAAAGAAATGAAAGTCAATATAGCAGATCTTCATCCGACTCAACTATACTTATCAGAAAAGAAACTAGCAGGCATCCAGACACTTTATCAGTCGGTAGAACTAAACAATGTTGATCCAATTAGTATTCTTGCATTTGGCAATTGCTTGTTGATTACAGATGGCCATCATAGGGCTTATCAGGCTTTATTGGCAGGTCGGGATACGATTTCTGCTGAGTTTGATAGAGACGGCAGTGATGAACTGTATCATCTCTATGCGCAAGCCTGCGAAGAAAGAAAAATTTACTCTGTTCTAGATTTAAAAAATCATATCTTAGATCAAGATGAGTATGAAGCAAAATGGTATAACTGGTGTGATGGTTTTAATCAAGCAGCAACTCTTTTGTTGAAAAGGAAAGCAGATGAAACAGGCCCTACAAATAGGTAGTGCATTGTGTCTTGTTCCTTTTTAGGTAAATTCCCAAACTAAGTTCCACCGCTAGTAGAAGTGGAAGTTAGTCTGATAAAAATCATAAAAACCAGTGGAAATCCGTGTCAGGGTAAGTTCCACTGGTTTTACTAATGCTTGATTTCATCGCTTTTGTAGCCGAAAGGCATCGAAAAAAAGAGCGCACAAAATCCCCTCATCTGAAGGCGTTTCAGATTAAGTTCCGCTATGGTGGAAGTTAGTGTGAGACGTTTGAATGGGGTTTTAGGTTAGTTTTTAGATTTTATGTTGGAGTAATGTAGAAGACTGGCAGACATCTTCTGCAGGTATTTTAGAAATACCGAGAAGCTTAGGAATCTCTTCTCCATAAGTAAAGGCAAAAAGTTCATAGGCTGACTTTCCATTCAAAGCAGCCCGTTTGACACTGTTGACATGCGAACAAACGAGATTGATGTCCTCTTGAGTTAAGTTATCAAAGGAAGTTCCCTTTGGAAGAATGTCGCGAATTAGCGTGTGATTTTTCTCAATTCTGCCTTTCTGGTCAGAGCGATTAGGGTCACAAAAGAAGAGTTTACTTTCTCCTCGAACATCCATTTCGATGTCATCAACCCTGGCAAACTCTCCACCATTATCTGTCAGGATGACAGGAAAGAGTAGGAAGAAATCTTTGTCAGCTTGGTGAAGAGTGTTCTTGAGCTTATAGAGGTGTTTGGTAACCTCAAGGGCAGTTTTATTATCCAGAATCCTAGCGAAGATAAAGTTACAGAAAGAGAGATTGAAGGTGAGTAGGACTTTACCTCCTATCCTGCCCATAACAGTGTCCATTTCCATCCAGTAGTTCAGTTGGTTAAGAGCTAAATAATTTTGGAAATCCTCATAGGAACGTCCTTTTTTAGCTTCTTTAGGGATGGAAGGTAACTTACTTTTCCGTCTTTCTTTGAATTTAACGGCTCTGGCTAAATCAATCGGAGCGATAGATAGGTATCCTTTTCGGATGTGTCGATAGACAGTTGAGGAGCTGACATCAAGGTTATGAGTTTTGAGGATATGATAGATGTGTTGTCCCTTTTTAACACCATCAGAAATGACTTTGTCCATGTCCCAGAAAGTCTGCGAGTTAAGGGGAGTGCCTTCACGAGCTTCGACAAGAGTTTGTTCGTACTGCTTTTGAGCTTGCTTAGCTAGGTAGAAAATTTTTTTAAATCCACAATTTTGTCTTCTTTTAGGGCAACCGTTACAGACAAAGGGAGCTTTATCGAGTAGAGGGCAAGGAAGGTTATGGCATGTAGACTCTCGGACTTGTCTGTTTCGTTTGACTTCTTTGGAAACAGTGGTCGGGTCTTTTAGAATGGATTGTCCGATAGCTTTGAAGGTTTCACCGCGCTCTAAGCCTAATTGGATATCATTACGGTCTGAAAGGGTAAGGTGTTTATGTTTTGTCATAGTGGATCTCATTTCTAACTCAAACGTCTCATACTTAATTCCACCATAAAAATCCGTTTTAGACTAATTTCCACTTCGGCTAGCCAAGTGGAAGTTACTTTGAGAAGTTACCTTGTTCCTTTTTATACTGAAATTAGTCTAATCTAACTTGTTTTTTAACTCAAAATCTGATAAACTAAGTAGTAATTGAATAGGAATCCGCAAGACTAGTAACTCAAGGGAAGTATATCAGGGAGGAGAGCCGTGACTGCAAGCTCTCTATATGAAAGCTGGGTGAATTCACTTGCGCATGGATTTAGAAATGAAGGTCTGACTTGTCAGATGAAAACGGATGGTACCGCGTGTCAACGCTCCGAGTGGAGTTTTTGGCATGTGGTTTTCTTTTTATCTGATAAGTGACTGATGGAGGAATTATGTCAACTATTGAAGAACAATTAAAAGCGCTTCGTGAAGAAACGCTGGCTAGCTTGAAGCAGATTACTGCTGAAAATGAAAAAGAGATGCAAGATTTGCGTGTCTTAGTCCTTGGTAAAAAGGGATCGCTTACTGAAATCCTCAAAGGAATGAAAGATGTCTCTGCTGAGATGCGTCCAATTATCGGGAAACACGTCAATGAAGCTCGTGATGTCTTGACAGCAGCTTTTGAAGAAACAGCTAAGCTTTTGGAAGAAAAGAAAGTCGCGGCTCAACTGGCTAGCGAGAGTATCGATGTGACACTTCCAGGTCGTCCAGTTGCGACTGGTCACCGCCACGTTTTGACACAAACCAGTGAAGAAATCGAAGATATTTTCATTGGGATGGGTTACCAAGTCGTGGATGGTTTTGAAGTAGAGCAAGACTACTATAACTTTGAACGTATGAACCTTCCTAAAGACCACCCAGCCCGTGATATGCAGGACACCTTCTATATCACAGAAGAAATCTTGCTCCGTACGCACACGTCTCCAGTTCAGGCGCGTGCTATGGATGCCCATGATTTTTCTAAAGGTCCTTTAAAGATGATCTCACCAGGACGTGTTTTCCGTCGTGATACGGACGATGCGACCCACAGTCACCAATTCCACCAAATCGAAGGTTTGGTTGTTGGGAAAAATATCTCTATGGCTGATCTTCAAGGAACCCTTCAGTTGATTGTGCAAAAAATGTTCGGTGAAGAGCGTCAGATCCGTCTGCGTCCCTCTTACTTCCCATTCACAGAGCCATCTGTTGAGGTAGATGTTTCTTGCTTCAAGTGTGGTGGAGAAGGCTGTAACGTATGTAAGAAAACTGGTTGGATCGAAATTATGGGAGCCGGTATGGTTCACCCACGTGTCCTTGAAATGAGTGGTATCGATGCGACTGTTTACTCTGGATTTGCCTTTGGTCTGGGACAAGAGCGTGTAGCTATGCTCCGTTACGGAATCAACGATATCCGTGGATTCTACCAAGGAGATGTCCGCTTCTCAGAACAGTTTAAATAAGATTGAAACATGTAATACAGTCCTAGTCAGGTAAATGGTAAGGGCTGACTCGAAGAAAAAGAAAGGAATTGAAAAGGTCTTACTTGGTAGGATCTTACAATCAGAATTATGCTTGTATCTTATAAATGGTTAAAAGAATTGGTGGACATTGATGTGCCATCACAAGAGTTGGCTGAAAAAATGTCAACTACAGGGATCGAGGTCGAAGGTGTGGAATCACCTGCTGCTGGTCTCTCAAAAATTGTCGTCGGTGAGGTCTTGTCCTGCGAAGATGTGCCAGAAACTCACCTCCATGTTTGTCAGGTTAACGTTGGCGAAGAAGAAGCTCGTCAAATCGTCTGTGGTGCCCCAAATGTACGTGCTGGTATCAAGGTTATGGTGGCTCTTCCAGGAGCTCGCATCGCTGACAACTACAAAATCAAAAAAGGAAAAATCCGTGGCTTGGAGTCACTTGGGATGATCTGTTCCCTTGGTGAATTGGGAATTTCTGACTCAGTTGTGCCTAAGGAATTTGCAGATGGCATTCAAATTTTGCCAGAAAATGCCGTTCCAGGTGAGGAAGTCTTCTCATATCTAGATTTAGATGATGAAATCATCGAACTTTCAATCACACCTAACCGTGCTGATGCCCTTTCTATGCGTGGGGTAGCTCACGAAGTAGCAGCCATCTATGATAAGGCAGTCAACTTTAAAGAATTTACTCTTTCAGAAACAGATCAAGCCGCAGCAGATGCCCTTTCTGTAGATATTGAAACAGACAAGGTGCCTTACTATGCAGCTCGTATCTTGGACAATGTGACTATCGCACCAAGTCCACAATGGTTGCAAAATCTCCTCATGAATGAAGGTATTCGTCCAATCAATAACGTAGTGGACGTGACCAACTATATCCTGCTTTACTTTGGTCAACCTATGCATGCCTTTGACTTGGATACCTTTGAAGGGACTGACATCCGTGTGCGTGAAGCGCGTGCTGGTGAAAAATTGGTGACTTTAGATGGTGAAGAACGTGACTTGGACGTGAATGACCTAGTCATCACTGTCGCTGACAAGCCAGTAGCCCTTGCCGGTGTTATGGGTGGTCAAGCAACAGAAATCTCTGAAAAATCTAGTCGTGTCGTCCTTGAAGCTGCTGTTTTCAATGGAAAATCTATCCGTAAGACTAGCGGTCGCCTCAACCTTCGTTCAGAGTCCTCTTCTCGCTTTGAAAAAGGGATTAATGTGGCAACAGTTAACGAAGCACTTGATGCGGCAGCTAGCATGATTGCCGAACTTGCAGGTGCGACTGTGCGTAAAGACATCGTTTCAGCGGGTGAGCTTGATACCTCTGATGTGGAAGTTTCTTCAACTCTTACTGATGTTAACCGTGTTCTTGGAACTGAACTTTCTTACGCGGATGTAGAAGACGTCTTCCGTCGTCTTGGCTTTGGTCTTTCTGGAAATGCAGATAGCTTTACAGTCAGCGTCCCACGTCGTCGCTGGGATATCACTATCGAGGCAGACCTCTTTGAAGAAATCGCTCGTATCTATGGTTATGACCGCTTGCCAACCAGCCTTCCAAAAGATGATGGGACAGCTGGTGAATTGACTGCGACACAAAAACTTCGCCGTCAAATTCGTACGATTGCTGAAGGGGCAGGTTTGACAGAAATCATCACCTACGCTCTGACAACTCCTGAAAAAGCAGTTGAGTTCACAGCTCAACCAAGTAACCTTACTGAACTCATGTGGCCAATGACAGTGGACCGTTCTGTCCTCCGTCAAAATATGATTTCTGGTATCCTAGATACAGTTGCTTACAACGTGGCTCGTAAGAATAAAAACTTGGCTCTTTACGAGATTGGAAAAGTCTTTGAACAAACAGGTAATCCAAAAGAAGAACTTCCAAATGAAATCAATAGCTTTGCCTTTGCCTTGACAGGCTTGGTTGCTGAAAAAGATTTCCAAACAGCAGCAGTTCCAGTTGATTTCTTCTATGCTAAAGGAATCCTTGAAGCCCTCTTTGCTCGTTTTGGACTCCAAGTAACTTATACAGCAACATCTGAAATCGCTAGCCTTCATCCAGGACGTACAGCCGTGATTTCACTCGGTGACCAAGTTCTTGGTTTTCTTGGGCAAGTGCATCCAGTCACTGCTAAGGATTACGATATTCCAGAAACGTATGTAGCTGAGCTTAACCTTTCAGCCATCGAAGCTGCCCTTCAACCTGCTACTCCATTTGTGGAAATTACTAAATTCCCAGCAGTTAGCCGTGACATTGCCCTCCTTCTCAAGGAAGAAGTGACTCACCAAGAAGTTGTAGATGCTATCCAAGCTGCAGGCGTGAAACGTTTGACAGATATCAAACTCTTTGACGTCTTCTCAGGAGAAAAATTGGGACTTGGTATGAAGTCAATGGCTTATAGCTTGACCTTCCAAAATCCAGAAGACAGCTTGACGGACGAAGAAGTCGCACGCTACATGGAAAAAATCCAAGCGTCTCTTGAAGAAAAAGTCAATGCAGAAGTGCGTTAAGTTATTAGAGTTTGAAATAAAAATTTAGACTTAAACATAAAAAACGAATAAAACTAGTTTTCTGGAGAGTCAGAATTTTGTTTTATTCGTTTTTTTTGATTGCTTTAAACAAGGTCAGTTTCTCTTTGACGTATGATAATTATAAATAAAGATCAGTTGATAGCAGATTGAATCTAGAGTAGTATATCGTGATTGCTAAAACATTTCTAGAAATTAATTTGACTTTCCTAATCGATTTGTTCACCTTTTATTTCAATCTATTATATCTGAAATTTCAAAATACGGTTTTAAACTATCGGTTGAAGACTGTTAAGAATGAATAAAGTCAAACTACCTTTTCTTAGCATTTAATAATTTGAGTTCCTGCCCCTTAGTGATTGACATTCTTATTTTTACCCTCTCTATATATTAAATAGAGGCCAAGTAAAAAAGTCCAGTTTAAGATTGAAATGATTAACAAATTTCGAGATAAAATGTAAGGTTCGTACAATTCTCCCTCAGGTAAAAAAATAGATTGATAGGATAGACATATAATTGCGAGTAGAAATGATAGTAATATGCAGAGCTTTCCTATTATATTGGTGTTCATATGTTTTATCTATAGATTAATCTATATTCTCCTCTAATTGGTCGTTTTACAGTATATGAATTTCTGCTAAATTCTCCACCGTCGTAAAATCTAGCAATTCTAGTTCCACTTTCGATTTCATATAAAACCCTAAATCCAACGTAAGCGCTTCTTCTTGGAGGGACATTTAATGTGTAACCGACACCACTAGATATAGAAGCCTGAGCTCCGATATTAATACCTTTTACATCTCCCGATATACTTGTGCCAAAAGTTTTACTTTGATTTACGGATATACTAGCACCTGCTCTTCCTGTAGTCACTGTGTAGCTAACAGGTGTATAGTTAGACCATTCTTTTCGATACCGTACATTTGTTTTTTGATAAGTAAGTCCTCCATAGCTTCGACTTTGACCTATGGTTTCTGAATTAGTATTTGTTTCATCTGCATAAATTTCGTGTGTATTGAGTAATGATAGAGCTCCTATAACAGAGAAAAGAATGAGAGATTTTGCTAGCTTATTGGTATTATTCATTTTATTTTTACTCTTTTATTTATGTATTCAATTTATGGAAGCCACGGCCAGAGTGGTTTACTAAATAAGAAAACCAGAAGAGGTAAGATACTTGCCATTCTAGTTTTTACGATGAAATGTACGATTCTCATATGATATTCCTCCTTGTTTTTTATTTATAGATAGTATACAATAAAAAATGTAAGCGTTTTTGTGTATGACAAGTTTTTTTGCGCCTGAAATTTTGGAGGTAAGTAGATGAGATGGGATTACTATAAGATTTTTAAAAAAATACGAGAAGATAAGCATTTATCTCAAACTCAGGTGGCAGGGCAAATGGTTAGTAGGCAGTCGGTTGCTGCATTTGAGAGCAATAAGGCGACGCCAAAATTTGAGAATATGGAATATCTCCTAAGACAAATGGATATGACTTTTGCAGAGTTTCAATATATTTGTGATTATTATCAACCTAATGAACGGATGAATATTATGATGAAATTACAAGAACTAACCACACTAATGACTAGGGAGCAAATTGAAAATCTTGTAATACAGTGTAGAAGTTACTTGAAAACATGTGACGATATACCTATTTTTAGGAGGATGCAATTATTACAGTTATATTTACAGGATGATAAAGAAGTTAATAATCAACTTTTGGCTGAGCAAATTTGGAAAGAATTACAAAGTTACGAAGAGTGGTATCTAGGAGATTTAACCTTATTGGTAGGAATTTTACCTTATGTCTCTATGGAAAGTGTCTTAACTTTGACTGACCAGATATTGGCGACTTTAAAACGGTATGAATCATACGTTAACATTAAGGAAGCTAGATTTACCATTCTTTCTAATCTAGCAGTAACTTTCTTGTATAATGACTATAGAGAAAAATCATTGGAACTTATTAAACTTGCTTTAAAAACGGCTCAATTAACACATAGAAGTGATTATCTTGGTTTTTGCTGGGTTTATAAGGGAATACTTCAGAAAGACTACCGATTGGTAGATAAAGGATTACTCCTTCTTGAAATGACAGATGAACTGGTTTCTTATAAAAAATGTTGTCAAGAAATTATTCGCTTTTTTCCAGAAGTCTTAGAGGAAGAAAACTTTATGAGGAAAAAGGAGTTACTCAAATAACAATTCAGGATCAAAAATGGACAGTTGAGGAACAGAGAAGATAAATTTGGGTTTACCACTGTATAATGTACTCATAACCAAAAGTACTCCAAGATTTTTTTACTAAAATGAGAACGATAAAAATGGACATAAACCATTGTAAAGGCTATCAAAAAGGAGTATAATGAGTGCAAGACATTTCGGAGGTGAAAGATGCTAGAAGTAAGAAGTCTAGAGAAAAGTTTTGGATCCAAGCAAGTTTTGTTTGGTATTGACTTTCAAGCACGACCAGGTCGTATTTTAGGACTAGTCGGAAAAAATGGTGCCGGAAAAACAACGATTTTCCACAGTATTTTGAAGTTTTTAGAATACCAAGGAGAAATCAGTCTGGATGGTCAGGATATTCGTCAAGAGACCTACGCTCGGATTGGCTATCTGCCTGAAGAACGCAGTCTCATGCCTAAATTGACAGTCCTTGAACAAGTTCGCTATTTGGCGACTCTAAAAGGTATGGATGCCAAGGAGGTCAAGGAAAAACTCCCTCAATGGATGAAGAGGTTGGAAGTGAAAGGGAAGCTGACAGATAAAATTAAGAGTCTGTCAAAAGGAAATCAGCAGAAGATTCAGCTCATCATTACTCTGATTCATGAACCAGACTTGATTATCCTGGATGAACCTTTCAGTGGATTGGACCCAGTCAATACAGAATTGCTCAAGCAAGTCATTTTTCAAGAAAAAGAGCGCGGGGCAACCATTATCTTTTCTGACCATGTCATGACCAACGTCGAGGAACTTTGTGATGATATTCTGATGATCCGAGATGGCCGTGTGGTCTTGCATGGACCAGTTCAGGATGTCCGCAATCAATACGGGAAAACGCGTCTCTTTGTTTCAAGTGAACGAAGCAAGGAAGAATTGGAAAATCTTCCTCATGTCAAGCAGGTGAGCTTGACCAAACAAGGTAGCTGGAAATTAATCTTGGAGGATGAGAGCGCTGGAAGGGAACTCTTCCCAATCTTGACTCAGGGGCAATACATCGCAACCTTTGACCAGCAAGCGCCAACAATTGATGAAATCTTTAAACTAGAATCAGGGGTGGAAGTATGAGAAATATGTGGGTTGTAATCAAGGAAACCTATCTTCGACATGTCAAGTCATGGAGTTTCTTCTTTATGGTGATTTCGCCGTTCCTCTTTTTAGGAATCTCTGTAGGAATTGCCTATCTCCAAGGCTCTTCAATGGCTAAAAATGATAAAGTGGCAGTAGTGACAACAGTGCCGTCTGTAGTAGAAGGACTGAAGAATGTAAATGGTGTTAACTTTGATTATAAAGACGAAGCAAGTGCCAAAGAAGCGATTAAAGATGAAAAATTAAAAGGCTATTTGATCATTGATCAAGAAGATAGTGTTCTAAAGGCAGTTTATCATGGCGAAACATCGCTTGAAAATGGGATTAAATTTGCAGTTACAGGTACACTCAATGGACTGCAAAATCAGCTTAATCGTTCAACTGCTTCCTTGTCTCAAGAGCAGGAAAAACGCTTAGCGCAGACAATTCAATTTACAGAAAAGATTGATGAAGCCAAGGAAAATAAAAAGTTTATTCAAACAATGGCAGCGGGCGCTTTAGGATTCTTTCTTTATATGATTCTGATTACCTATGCGGGTGTGACAGCTCAGGAAGTTGCCAGTGAAAAAGGCACCAAAATTATGGAAGTCGTCTTTTCTAGCATAAGGGCTAGTCACTATTTCTATGCGCGAATGATGGCTCTGTTTCTCGTGATTTTAACGCATATTGGGATTTATGTTGTAGGTGGTCTGGCAGCTATTCTGCTCTTTAAAGATTTGCCATTCTTGGCTCAGTCTGGTGTTTTAGATCACTTGGGAGATGCATTCTCACTGAATACCTTGCTCTTTATTTTGGTTAGTCTTTTCATGTACGTAGTCTTGGCTGCCTTTCTAGGTTCTATGGTTTCTCGTCCTGAGGACTCAGGAAAAGCCTTGTCGCCTTTGATGATTTTGATTATGGGTGGTTTTTTTGGAGTAACAGCTCTAGGTACAGCTGGGGACAATCTCATCTTGAAGATTGGTTCTTATATTCCCTTTATTTCGACCTTCTTCATGCCATTTAGAGCTATAAATGGTTATGCAAATGGCTTAGAAGCTTGGATTTCGCTTGCGATTACGATTGCTTTTGCAGTAACTGCAACAGTCTTTATCGGGCGTATGTATGCTAGTCTCGTTTTGCAAACAGATGATTTAGGTCCTTGGAAAACCTTTAAACGTGCCTTATCTTATAAATAGAAGAGCCTCGCGAAAGCGAGGTTTTCTAGAGATAAAAAGAGTGGAATTTAGAAAAATATTTTTCATATCTATTGACTTTTAGGGGTGAAATTTGGTATTATAGTAGGCGGTATTGTTTACCCCATTTGAAAGGCCCCGGAACCTTCCAAATACTTTTCGATGGGAAGGAACACCCATCACCGTAAACAAAAATCGAACTATATATAGGAGAAATCATGAACAAAACAACATTTATGGCTAAACCAGGCCAAGTTGAACGTAAATGGTACGTAGTTGACGCAACTGATGTACCACTTGGACGTCTTTCTGCAGTAGTTGCTAGCGTACTTCGCGGAAAAAACAAACCAACATTTACACCACACACTGATACAGGTGACTTTGTGATTGTTATCAATGCTGAAAAAGTTAAATTAACTGGTAAAAAAGCAACTGATAAAATCTACTACACTCACTCAAACCACCCAGGAGGATTGAAACAAATCTCTGCAGGTGAACTTCGTTCTAAAAATGCAGTACGTTTGATCGAGAAATCAGTTAAAGGTATGCTTCCACACAATACTCTTGGACGCGCTCAAGGTATGAAGTTGAAAGTATTTGTTGGAGCTGAGCACACTCACGCTGCACAACAACCAGAAGTTCTTGACATTTCAGGACTTATCTAAGGAAAGGAACAATAAAGTATGTCACAAGCACAATATGCAGGTACTGGACGTCGTAAAAACGCTGTTGCACGCGTTCGCCTTGTTCCAGGAACTGGTAAAATCACTGTTAACAAAAAAGATGTTGAAGAGTACATCCCACATGCTGACCTTCGTCTTGTAATCAACCAACCATTCGCAGTTACTTCAACTGCAGGTTCATATGACGTTTTCGTTAACGTTGTAGGTGGTGGATACGCTGGTCAATCAGGAGCTATCCGTCACGGTATCGCTCGTGCCCTTCTTCAAGTAGACCCAGACTTCCGCGATTCATTGAAACGCGCAGGACTTCTTACACGTGACTCACGTAAAGTTGAGCGTAAGAAACCAGGTCTTAAGAAAGCTCGTAAAGCATCACAATTCTCAAAACGTTAATCAATACGATTATATCAACGTTTCAAAGCACTTTGCAAAAATTTTGCAAAGTGCTTTTTTGTCGATTTTTGAGCTCAAATAGCTTTGTGATAACCTTCTGATAACCTCTTCTAAATTTTTAAAATCATGATTTATTTTGCTTTATTGAGATAGTCTGCAAATTTGTCAATAGAGTTTTTCTCACCAGTTTTTGTGGTGTGAGTATAGACATCTAATGTCACCTGACTGCTTGCATGACCGAGACGTTTTGATGTATTAGAAGGATCGATTCCAATTTCAGACATAAGTGTTGCATGTGTATGTCTAAACCCATGTGGGCTAATTGGTTTTAATTTATGCTTTTTAATAATTCGATTCAGTACGTTATTAATGTAATCAGCATGCAAAGGTTCAATTTTGTCATTACTTGATATGTAAGAGAACATATATTCATCACTAATATTCAGCTTTGTAAGAGGAAGCTGAGATTGTTCTTTCAGATAGAAATTTCTCCATTGCTTAATAATATCGATTGTCTCATCATCAAGATAGATTGTACGAACTGAAGATTCATTCTTTGTGCTCTTTTCAATCGCTTTACCGTCAATTCTTCCTAGACTTTTATCTATGTTCAATAGATTGCTGTCAAAGTTAATATCAGCCCATTTTAAAGCGTATAACTCCCCTTTTCGTAGTCCACTAAATGCAAGCAGTCTAAATAAAGCAAAATGTTTAAATGGCTCAGTTTCTTTCACTATATCAAGGAAATGATGTAATTCCTCCAGAGACCAAAAATTATCTGATCTAGTTTTTTTGATTTTAGGCATGATAACATTCTTCATTGGATTTCGATCAATGTAGTTCATGTTGATTGCAAAATCAAAAATTTTTGAGGTATAGGATTTTATCTGTTTGATATTTTTGAAAGTCTGAGATTTTTGTGTAATAAAGTTTTGACAGTCTAAAGGACTGATTTGGTCAATAAATTTATCGCCAAATATTGGTAGAATATGTATTCGATAGATATTCTTAGTTTGGGAAGAAGTTGTTTCTTCAACGGTACCAACATAGGCCTTAAACCATTCTTGATAAAGTTCTTTATAAGTGACTTGGGGGTTAGGTTTGTCGGTACTTACTGTGGGGGCAACGACACCAGCTTCTAAACGAGCTTCGTACAATTTTGCCTCTTTTTTGGTTTTGAACCCTCTCTTTAAGTGCCTTTTTTTCTTTCCATAAGCATCTAAGCCAATGTAAAAGCTGACATAGTAAAGGATTCCTTTTTTTGTTTTGTATTTGTGTATAGACATTTTTTCTCCGTATCTAAGTTTTCGGAGCTTATGTAATCGAGAAATGAGTGTCTATCTATTTTTTCTATCTTCTTGGCGGATAGCGTATTCGTCTGTTTTAATCCAGCTCTGCCAAACTTTAGAATCTTTATTTTGGTGATTCATATAGTCTATAAACTCAGACATAAAACGTTTGTTTTTCTCTGCTAGGTATTCTGAGAATATATGACGAAATTCATCTGAAAAACTATCATCAAGTGGTAGTGTTAATGCCCTTTCGCCAAATTCGATACTCTTCTTTAACTTCTCCATATCGCTTTTAAAAGGTGTCACAGAACCAATTTTAGATGTTTTGAAACTATCTGTAACAATTTTAAGATTTGATGGAGCGTGTGGGTTGCTATCAAGTCCCATAATGTAAGCGACGGAAACATTAAAGTATTTTGCCAATTTTTCAGCATTATCTTTTTTAGGTTTGCGGATTCCTTGATTGTATCCAGAAAGTGTAGGATAGGCTATATTTGTAGCTTCGCTAATTTCTGTCAATTTTTTTCCGCTATTTTCTATCAGTTTAGTAATATGATTCGTCATAAGAACCTCCTTTTTATCATTATAACACATTTTATTCTTTTTGAATAAAAAAGCTTGACAAAAATTCAAAAAGGATATATAATTCAAAATGAATAACAAATTAAATGGTTTCGGAGCTTATTTAATTTAGAAATGAGGTGTGAATTTATGTCGGAAACTACTTTAGTTGTCCAGCTTCCTAAAGAATTAGAGAAGCAATTACGTGCTCACTATGATGAGATGATTTCAAATGCTGTAGCAAGAGTATTTGAAGATAAAGAACTTTATAAACCTATGGTTCGTATGTCAGGTTTGTCTAGGTGGTTAGATGTATCTACGACAACAATCCAAAAATGGACGAAAGAAGGAATGCCAACCATGGTGATTGATGGAGTGACTTTATACGATAAAAGAGCAGTAACACGATGGTTGAAGCAATATGAAAGATAGGTACTCGTATGAATGGTGTTCAGTGGATCAAGATAACAACAGATATATTTGATGATGAAAAAATTCAGCTAATAGAATCAATGCCAGAAGGAGATACTCTTATTGTAATATGGTTTAAAATTCTGGTGCTTGCAGGAAAGCAAAATAATAGTGGCATATTAAGTCTAGGGAACAAGGTTTATTACACAGAAGAGATGCTTTCAACAGTGTTTAGACGAAAGGCTACATCTGTAAAATTAGCTCTCAGTATGTTTGAAGAATTTGGCATGATAGAAATCATAGATGGCGCTATTACCATTCCAAAATGGGAGAAACATCAGAATATAGATGGACTAGAAAAGATTAGGAAACAAACTAGGGAACGTGTTGCTCGTCATAGACAAAAACAAAAAGCACTAATTACAGGCGAGCCACAACTCGTTTTAGACTGTAACGTTACAGTAACGGATGAAAATGATAATGTAACGCAAGAGATTAAGAACAAGAATAAGAATAAGAAAGAGATTGAGAATATACTGGATAATAGTTCTAGAAAGCCTGAAACTTATATTCCACCCAAATATTATTCTTTGTTAGAATCCATTTCTTATAAGTACAATGATAGATTTTTGTATCCTAACAATTACACTTTAACACATGCTCAGAAGATGAAGATAGGCGAGTATTTGGCTAGTGGGTATGTAACTAGTGATGAAGTTATTAACATGATTGAACGGATTCCTGAGGATGCGACTTCTCCTTTAGCGTATTTATTTAAGTCTATGGAGAATTTAAAGCAGGAACGTATGCTGGAGTGCAAAGCTATTGCCCATGAAAATGCCCGAAAGAAGTATATGATAAATGAGTAGATATAGGACTGTTCTAAAGAAATGTTATATCACTGAAGAGCAGAATGAAATAGTGAATAACTTGATTGAAATGACAAACCATCTAAATTTTTCCTCTTATGCTAGGAAAATGTTGTTTAAGAGTTCGCCTATTTATCTTCAATTTGATTTTGAATTTTATCATGACTTTATATTTCAAGTTAGAAGAATTATCAATAACTTACGTCAGTTAGAAAGAATAGCAGAACAAAGTGAAGATTTGGATAATGTAAGGATATTTCACTACTGCGTTGAGCTGATGATAGAATATGAAAAGAAGACAAGTAAACAAGTGAAAGAACTTGTAAAACGACTAAATAAGAAAACGAGGTGATAGGACCATGAGAATAAAATCTGTGTTGAAACAGGTGTTTTTGACGGAAGAAGAAAATAAAAAATTAAATGATTGTATGAGGAAGGAAAATATTCGTAATTTTTCTGAGTTTGCTAGACAAAAATTAATACGAACAGATTTGAACATCCAAAAAGTCTCTTTTGAAGGTTTAGTTCCTTTAACAGAAGAATTGGAACAAGTCGGAAAGAATATCAATTCTATAGCCCGTCTTGCAACTGTAGTTGGGAGAATAAGCTATGAAAACAAAATGGATATGTCTATTTTGATGCAAAAAATAGTTGATGTGATGGAGGAAAAAGATGTTTATTTTCAAAAGTAATATGGATAAGGATTTTGATCAGATATGTGAATACATATTGAAATTAAAGCGAGCAGAATTATTTCTTCATGGAATTAAACAACAAGATAAAACGAAGGCTCGTTTGTATCATGCGATGCTGGAATACTATGATGCTAACCATAAAAAAGAAAGACATATGAGAATTTTAAAATAAGGAAACGCTGTTAAAAATTTTGCAGCGTTTTTTATATATCTTCTTAAAATATTTGTACACACAAATGACAGTCAAATTGATTTTTGGGATTATTTTATCGAGAAGGAAAGATTTCACATAATATGACTTTGCGAGCTCAGAGTCTGTATACACACACTCCCAAAATCATCCTAAAATTTGTATACACAAAGTGTATGTACTTTTTGGGATGATTTGAATTTTGGGGTATCCCCAAACCCCTGATGAATTATACGAGCAAAAAAATTTGGGAGTAAGTTTTAGAAAGAACTATTCTAAAGTATTTAAAATCTGACTTTAAGTAAATTTTTTATTATGTGACTATTAGCCTGTCTCACTCCGCTAGGTGCGAGACAAAAAAATACCCGCTATGCGGGTGTGTACTGACCCCCAAAAGTTAGACAGAAAAAATCTAACTTTTGGGGTCAGTACAAAAGCGTTTTTATTGTATAAAGAATATCAAATAGTTTGAGGGTTTTACTTGTCGCTGTATTTCTTCACTATCCTTTTTGTAATACTCCTGCTTTGTTCCTGAAATATCTACAGTGAATACGTCATCCTTGAAGGTATAATTCTCTTTTCGGTTTATGATATTAGAGCCAGTCGGTTCGATTGTTGCACTGTCTTTATCAATTGTAAAGGTGTCGGTCTCTCCTTTGTTGCTATTTCCTTTGTTACCTGAAATGGTAAAGGCAACTTCATTTCTACTCTCGTTTATTCAACGGTATTCGCCATCTAAAGAATTGCTTGATTGGTTAGAGCATGCAATTAATAAAATTGTAGATAGAGACACTAAAAGTAATGTGATAAATCTTTTCATTTACATACTTTTTATTTCTATATTATATTAAAGAAACATTACATAAGTAAGACAGTAATTTTTTAGGTTGATCTCTTTCTTTCGGGAAAATCATTATGTTTCGGAAAGTCAAGATTTTGTTATTATTTATGATATACTGGTACCGTAATTATATCCTTACAGAGGTTAAGTAAGGGTTTCAGTACACGTCAATAGATGTCAAAATATTGATTTTAAGCGATTTTTGATTTTTGGAAACTCATTATATCGCACTACAAATCAATAAAAACTGTACCTTTTTTAGATAAATATATTATCTGGATATTGAAGTTAAGCCCTGCTGTCATTTCGATGGCAGGGCTTTTTAATATTTGGTACACTAACTTCTTATCTATATTTTGGTGGATTTTAAGTTGACATCTACAAAGTTTAATGTTAGAATACATTCAAAAATATATTTGAATGAGGTATTTTATGATTCAAAATGTTGTTACTTCAATAATCCTGTATTCTGGGACAGCCGTAGACTTACTTATTATCCTAATGTTATTTTTTGCCAAAAGAAAAAGCAGAAAAGACATCATTAACATCTATTTAGGACAATTTCTAGGCTCTGTTAGTCTAATATTGCTAAGTTTGCTTTTTGCATTTGTCTTAAATTATATTCCTAGTAAAGAGATTTTAGGTTTACTCGGTTTGATTCCAATTTTCCTAGGTCTCAAAGTTTTGCTTTTAGGAGATTCTGATGGAGAAGCTATTGCCAAAGAAGGTTTGCGCAAAGATAATAAAAACCTGATATTTCTAGTCGCTATGATTACTTTTGCAAGTTGTGGTGCTGACAATATTGGTGTCTTTGTTCCATATTTTACTACCTTAAATTTAGCAAATTTGATAGTAGCTTTACTTACCTTTCTAGTCATGATTTATCTCTTGGTTTTTTCTGCCCAAAAATTGGCACAAGTCTCTTCTGTTGGAGAAATTTTGGAAAAATATAGCAGATGGTTTATTGCCGTTGTTTATTTAGGATTGGGGATATATATCCTGATTGAAAATAACAGTTTTGACATACTATGGACTATATTAGGCTAGGAGAAAATATTATGAAAAAAGATAGTATCTGCCAAGTGAATGTTATAAATCAGCAAAATATTACAACCGCAACGAACTACCTTGAAAAGGAAAAAGTCCAAAAATCACTTCGCATTTTAACAAAATTTACCGATAATAAACAGATAAATATCATCTTCTATCTTCTTGCTGTTGAAGAACTCTGTGTCTGTGATATAGCCTGTTTACTAAATCTCAGTATGGCATCTACTTCCCACCATCTTCGTAAACTAGCCAATCAAAACATCTTGGGCACTAGAAGAGAGGGGAAAATTATATATTATTTTATAAAAGATGAGGAAATCAGGGATTTTTTTAATCAACTAGGATAACAACTATTTTTACTACTTTTCCATGATTCTAGGGAGCTACTCTATGAAATTTTTTGATGAAAATTACTCACAAGAAATAATATATAGAACTGTTTAAATATCTTCAGGATAGAAAAAGAAATTGTCCAGGCACGAAGAAACTGTATATTTGTTGCTAAACTGTACATCATCTTTATGATACAGTATTTCGTATTTCTCAACTACATAAGCTCCGAAAACTAAAATGTGATAACCCTTTGATAACCTCTCGATTTTCAAAAGGATTATATATGTAAATATTGAGGATTTATCTCTTAAAATTACTTGATTTTAGTGATAATTTACCATAAATATCATAATGTAGAAAAAACCAGGTCTTAAGAAAGCTTGTAAAGCATCACAATTCTCAAAACGTTAATCAACACGATTATATCAACGTTTCAAAGCACTCAAAAGTTTACCTTATGGGTGCTTTTTTCGTGTTTTTTTGAAAAGTTTACCTCAAAATTTACCTTATTTTCACCTCATTGATTTAGAGACTTTAAAGCAAATTCACCTACTGTCATAGGAACTACATTAGAAGTATTGACATAAATCTGAGTTGTTCCTGTGTCACTGTGTGTTAGAGCCTCAGAGATAGCTTCTAAGCTCATTCCTGCTTGTTTAGCAAGCTTGGCTCCTGTATGTCGCAGTTTATGAGGTGTAGCATATGCCAGCTCTTTATGTCGCTTTCTGATGCTTTTCATTTTATTGTTTAGATAGTCAGCATGTAAAGGCTTGTTGATGTTTCCTCTTGTGTCGACATATGTAAAAACAAATTGTTCTGGATTACTGATGATACCAAACTTTGCTAGTTCATATCTTTGTTGTTCTTTCCAAGATGTAAGAAGCTGAAGTAAGTCATTAGAAATAGAGAAAATAGTTTTCTTATTTCCCTTAGTAGATTTTACTTGTCCATATCTATCTAAAGCTTGAATTAGCTGAATCTGTGATTTTGAAAAATCGATATGTTTCCATTGAAGAGCATAGATTTCAGATTTTCTATCACCTAAGAAAAAAGTAAGATAAAATAGGACATAATCTTTAAGGGTTATTTTATCATTGTCTAAATCTTCTTGAAATGCTGAGAACCATTCTTGGAGTTGTTCATGAGTTAGATATAAATCTTCCTCTCTCTTTGACTCTGCAAGTTGAATCTTTTTAGTGGCTTTTATTCTTCTTAATATTTTTGCAACTTTATTAGCTTCTATATATTCAAGTTCTTCTGCCCAATCAAAGATAGAATGAACTGCACCTCAAAAGCTAGATTTTTCTGTCTAACTTTTAGGATGCAGTTCAATAATCATTCTGTTTTATATATACTAAGACATCCATAGAAATTTGTGGATGTTTTTCTATTTGTAGCCGAAAAAGAGAAGACCGGCTGGTCTTCTCTTGGGGGGGACTAGAGTCATTTAAAAGAATTAAATAAAGATTTTAATTAGTCTTTAAAATTCTTTTGGAAGATGAGTAGAGACAAGACTGAAGTAATAGCCGCTAAGAATAAGAAGGCGTTTGCTTCTTGCTCTCCAGTCTCTGGAAGTTGTTTTTTCTTGTCTTGTTTAACTGTAGTGGCAACAGGTGCTTTCTCATCTTTTCTTGGTGAATCTTCTGTTACAACTGCAGGAGCTGATTTTTCAGTTTCTCTAGGTAGAACATACTCAGGGAGAGCCACAACTGGTGGTGCATCTGTTCCTACAGAACTTTGTTTCGTTCCAGTCTCGATTATTCGGTCTAAAGCAGGAGTCGATTCAGTTTGAACTACCTTACGATTGCTGCCATCTACTTCGACATACTCGATTATAGCACCATCTTTCCCTTCTGCTAGAACTTTCTCTTTTCCTTTATCTAAGTTTGGATTTTCATGACGGATAGTCTTGAATGGTACCGCCTTCTTGACAATATCCAAATTTGGGAGCTGGAAGACAAGCTCTTTAACCCCTTCTTCAGGACTTGAAGAAGTAATTGGTTTTTCAGGTTCTTTTGGTAGAAGGTACTCAGGAAGAGTCACAACTGGTGGAGTATCTGTTCCTACAGAACTTTGTTTAGTCCCAACTTCAATCACTCGGTCTAGAGCTGGAGTTGATTCGGTTTGAACTACCTTACGATTGATACCATCTACTTCGATATACTCGATTATAGCACCATCTTTCCCTTCTGCTAGAACTTGTTCTTTCCCTTTGTCTAATTGTGGATTTTCGCGACGGATAGTCTTGAATGGTACTGCCTTCTTAACAATATCCAAACTTGGGAGTTGGAAGATAAGCTCTTTAACCCCTTCTTCAGGACTTGAAGAAGTAATTGGTTTTTCAGGCTGTTTTGGTTCAACTGGTTGTTCTGGTTGGCTAGGTTGCAATTGCTTGATTTGTTCAAGAGCGTTGTTGAGGGCTTTGTTGACGTCTTCTTGAGTCTTCGCTTCTTGGATAGCTGCGATTGCTTTATCAGTAATTTCAACTAATTTTTTCTTAGCATCGTTGTTAGTACCAAGTTCAGCCACTTTTTTCTCGATAGCTTCAGTCAAGCTAGCCATAGCCTTATCGTAATTGATTTCAGGCTGTTCAGGCTGTTTTGGTTCAACTGGTTGTTCTGGGCTTGTTTCGTCTCCAGGTTTTTGGTAATTTTCATCTTTGCTAAGAATATCTTGCAAAGTAGTGACTGTTGACATCACATCTTGTATATTTACCGTATCAGAACTTAACTGTGCAGTGAGTTTATCAAGATTAGACTTGAACGCTTGGCGTGCAGTTGCAGTATCTTTCAACCCAGCAGGATTAAAGTTAGATAAATCTTCTTTCCATTTAGAGATAGATTGAAGGATTTCTGCTTTGCTGTATAGCTCGCTTCCTTCGCCTTTTGTAATGAATTGATCCACTTGCATACCAATATTTTTGGTTAAATCATTCTTGTCAGGGTCTAGTTGGAGAGTTACTGCGTGCAAGTTTTCATCAAGTCCTTTTAGGCTGACTAGAGTCTGGTCGCCTTGGCGTTGGGCAGCGTGACCGCTAAAGTATTTCTTACCATCAATAGTGGATGCATTGCCCATTCCATCTTGATAGGTGACTTCCTTACCGTCAAGGAATACTTTATAGACACCATGACCTGGGTCAACAAATCCTTTGATTTCTAAGCCTGTACCATAGAAATAAGCTGTCACAGTTGTCTTTTTCTTCTGTTCCTCTGTCAGATGTCTAAATGATACCCATGATTCAGTGTTTTGGTATTGGCCAGAAGAGTTGGTTTCGTGTCTCCATCCAGGACTGTAATCTAATTGACTAGCTTGGTCGTCGTAATTTGTCTGATTCGTCTTCAATAAATCAGCCTTCATTACTCGAATCGTTGCATCGGTAGCAAAACCGAGTAGGGCGCCATCAGACACAGAAGTGAGTTTTGCTTTGAAGTCAAAGATTGAGTCAGCTTGTTCGGTGAAGTCGATAGTTGGAATGGTAACAGTTTTCTCTGTTTCACCATCTGCAAAGGTTACATCTTGAGTTGTATCTTGGTAAACCTTACCGTGAACACCTGTTCCAGGTTCCGTAATGAAGCGAACGGTAGCAGCTCCCTTGCTTCCACCAACACGCTTAATTGTAACAGTAACAGGTTTTCCTTTTTCGACATCGTAAGAAGTTGCTTCAAGCTCAAACATACCCTTGCTGTTATTGTTTAGAGTGTAGATTCCTTCTGTAGCGATTGGTTCACCTGTTTTGTTAACGAGAGTAATAGTGTGTTCTCCAGGCGCTAAATCACCGGTTTCGTAAATTTTTTGGCTACGTTTACGGCTACTGTTCTTGGTTTGTACATCTGCGACTTTTTGACCATCCACGTATACAGACATTTCACCATGGTTTGGATCTACTGTTGATACAACATAAGCCTTGGTTCCTGTGAAACGGTAGGTGACTTTGGCATCTTTCTTGTTGGTCCACATAGAAGTACCACGGATACCTTCTGATTCATTGTACCAAGTTGTACCTTCCTTGTCAGCCGTTGTATTTGAGTGGTATTCTAGTCCAAGAGGATATCCATCATTCTTTTCGATAGTGCTTGGAGTTTTATAGACTGAGAAGTTGGTTAGGATTGGTGTGGCTTGTGAGCCAGTAATCGTAACTCGGATTTTTTGTGCTTCTACAGGTTGACCCTGAATTAAACGACGATAGCCTACGGTTGAACCTTCACCATATGGAACCCAACGTCCGTTGATTTCGACTTCAATCTTGAATCCAGAAATACGTTGCCCTTTAGCAATATCTTCCTTGAGTTCTACGACGTCAAAACGTCTCTTTTGTCCTAAATCAACTGTGAAACTACCAGTTGTAGCATCATTTGAAAGTGCCCAGCTAGTATCATCTTTACCGTCTGTAAGGTGGCTTTCTTTGTAGAGATGGTTCTGACGAGTCGAGCTTGCTGTTACAGTTGCTCCTTTGGCAAAGTCAGTCGCATACATTTGATCTAGAGTCGCTTTGAATTCTTTCAAGCGAGCCACATCCGCATCTGCGAATTTACCTTCTTTGTTTGGTGGAATGTTGAGAAGAAGTGGCGTTCCACGACCAACAGACTTGAAGTAGATATCCATCAATTCTTTGAGAGATTTTGGCTGCTGGTTATCGTGGTAGAACCAGCCAGAACGGATAGAAACATCTGCTTCCCCTACAGAGTACATATCTCCGTCAGGGTCACCGTGGTTAAGGTATTCGTTCTTAACGTTTTCGGTGATATTTGCTTTCTTGACCTTGTGCCATACAGGGTCTCCGGCTATACCACGCTCATTTCCAATCCAACGGATACTTGTTGGCTCGGCAGAGAAGATAGCGATATCTCCTTCAGCTTCCTTGATGTATTTGAACCACTCATCAAAAGTGTAGGTTACTTTTTGGGCACCGCTACCGCGTGCTCCATCCATCCAGACTTCGATAAATTTACCCTTATTACCGTATTTTGGATTACCAAGGATTTCTTTTAGTTGATTGAGGTAGTATTCGTTGTATTCTTTTTGAGTAGCTACCTTATATTTAGGGCTATTAACATCCCATGGTGATAGGTAAACACCCATGTTCATATCGTATTTAGTAGCCGATTTAGAGATTTCTTCTAGAAGGTCACCCTTTCCATCTTTCCATGGGCTTGCAGCTACGGTATGATTTGTATATTTAGATGGGTAAATAACGAAACCATCGTGGTGTTTGACAACCATAATAGTTCGTTTAAAGCCAGTTTCCTTTAGAGTACGGATCCATTGGTCTGTATCTAAGTTAGTTGGATTGAAGTTTTTAGGATCTTCATTTCCATGTCCCCACTCAGAATTAGTATAAGTATTCATACCATAGTGGATAAAGGCAGCTAATTCTTCCTTGTGATAATCAAGTTGAGCCTTGCTTGGGAGCGGACCGTGATTTCCGATTTCTGTTTCTTTATCTTCTGGATGAGCAGCAGGTAAAACATTTGAAGTCGGATTAGAGCTATCAGAGATTTTTTCGTATTCAAAGACGACATCATTTACACCCTTATGCTGGATGCTGGCTTCTAAGCGTGGAGTGATCGCGCGGTAGCCTGCGATTTCTTTTGCTTCAAAAGTGTTTATAAAGGAAACCTCGTATTCTTTTCCCTCATTATTATCAGTAACAACATCTGCTAATTCTTGCTCTGAGTCTTTCAAACGATAATGAATGGCAAATGAACCTTTATTCACTTTATAAACCACCTTGATGACCCGTGTTCCTGGAGCTGTTTTGCTGACGACCTTGTAGATCCACTCATCTTTGAGTTGTTTGTTGATTTCGACGCCATCAATAGAGACAATCTGGTATTTCTCTTGATTTTTTGTATAGAAGTCAGTCTTAGCGATTTCTTTTTTGAAGTCATAGTCAAAAGCTGTTCCAACTTCAGTCTTTTCAACAAAAGTATCATCAGTTTTGATTGGATTACCAGTTTCATCTACGTGTTGAACCACTACACGTCCGTAATCGATTCCTTTAATGAGTGTCGCAACACCATTTTCATCGAAAGAATATTGATTTTCACCAATAACAGCAGTTTTATTTCTGAACATTTCTCCTTCAGGAGTAAAGTAATATCGTTTCCCGTTATCACCTTGGTACCAACCTTTGACACCATATTTAGCGATAATATCTTTTACCCATTTGACTTGCTCGGGTGAGAGGACGATTCCGCCACCGAAGCGGTCTTTGTCAGGGATGCCGTTTTCGATTGTGCCATGTTGGTGAACACCGACTACTTTACCATCACCGTTGATAATACCAGCACCTGAAAGGCCTGAAACAGAAGTCATATGATAGGTTATGCCTTTTGAGCCTTTATCATCATAATTATCAACAGATTTCACGATACCATCAGCCTTGTAAAGTTGACCAGCTACAATTGGTTTTTTGAGCTCAGGTGAGCTTGAATCAGTCGGATATCCAATCGTGCTAACAGGATCTCCTGGTTGATAGGTTTTGTTTTCTGCCAAGGGAACAAAGGTAGCAGCTTTATTTGGACTAGCGATTTGAAGAGGAACAGGTGCTACAACAGCAGCCAAGTCATTTTGATATCCTTTTCCAAATTCTTTCTTGTTCCAAAAATGAATATCTTCTTCTTTGAAAAGAGTAGTATTACCCGTTACAGGTTGAGAATTGCGAACAGCAGAATTGGAACCGAGGTTATAGTAAAACTTAGCAGAATCTCCACCTCTAATATGTCCTTCTTTTGTATCACGGTTTGATTCTAAAAAGTTGTGAGCGACAGTCAAGATGACATTTGGTGCCACAAAAATACCAGAACCAGACACGATATAGCGTTGGGAACCACCATTGTAAATAGTGTAAATCATACTAGCAGCAGTAGCAGGTTGTCCTTCATAAGGGACGTGCTTCAAATCTAGACCACCGTTGATAATCGCACGATTACCATTTTCAGCTTCTTTTGGAAGTTCTTCCTTGTTTTTTAGAATGCTTTCTGTCTCAACTTTAGGGCTATCCTTCTTGTCTACGATTGCTGAAGAATCTATGTTTTTCACGGGCGTATCAGGGTAAGCTTGATCGTGGATTTCTTCAGGAAGTAAGTCAGTAGTTTTAGTATCTGCTACAGATTTTTCTTCTACTGGTTTAACAGTTTTCTCTGTTTGCTCTGATTCTTGAGGTGTAGAGATTACAGGACTTTCATTTTTGATTTCTGGTTTAGTTTTTTCAGCCTCGGCCAATTTTTCTACGTTTGGTTGAGAACTTGTAGCTTCAATTTTTGCTTCGTCCGCTAGTGCTGTTCCAGATGCAAAAAAAGCGAGTCCAACCATAACCGAAGCAACTCCAACGGTTAATTTTCTGATGCTAAAAGTTTGCCCTTTTTCAAAAAGGTATCGATTCATAATGTACTCCTGGTTTGAATAAAGACAGTCAGCTACTGTCTGAGCCCAAGTATGACTTGGAAACGATTTTCTTTAATGATAGTTAATTTGTGCAATAGTTTGAGTATAATCTTCCTCCTATTTAAGCGCTTTCATCTCAAGATAAAAAATTTAAATTGCCACCTTAAGCTTTAAAATGATCTAAAAGCTTTAATATAACAAATATACTAAATTATTCCAAGAAATGCAATAGAGAAATGTAAGAAAATCCATCCTGCTATTTTGTGGAACATAGAAGGATGGATTTTAACGAAGTTTAGAGTAGATTTCGTATCGCCTCTTCAATTTGTTTTGGGTCTGTTTTGGAAGAAAAGCGCTCAAAGACTTGCCCATCTCGACCGATGAGAAACTTAGCGAAATTCCATTCGATTCGTTTTCCTAGTGGGCCAGATTTTTGTTCTTTCAACCAAACATAGAGAGGCTCTGCCTCCTTACCGTTGACCTTAATCTTAGCAAAACGAGGAAAAGTAGTTTGATAATGTAGGCTACAGAAGTTGTTGATTTCCTCTGGGCTGCCGGGTGCTTGCCCCATAAACTGATTACAAGGAAAATCTAAGATTTCAAATCCCTGAGCTTGATAGCGTTCATAGAGTTCTTGGAGCCCTTGGTACTGGGGCGTTAAACCACATCCAGTAGCAGTGTTGACAACCAAGAGAACCATACCACGATAGGTCTCTAGTGGAGTTTCTTGATGGTCTTGGTTCAAGACTGAAAAATCGTATAGTGAAGTCATTGCTTGCTTTTCTCCTTCTGTTTGGTGTTTTTAGGAGTTTTTTCCTCCTGTAATGATAGAAAGCCGTAGGTCAGGGTTCCAAAAATGCTACCGATAATCAGGCCATACATCAGCAAAGGAACACTTTTATCGAATTGCAGGAGCAACTTAACAAAATCTGAAAGGGACATCTGTTGAACGAAGACCTTATGAAAGATGAGTAAGGTAAAGAGACCAATCTGAATACCGATAAACACAATCCAACTCCTAAATTTGATTTGGGCTTTGCTGTAGGTTTTGAGGATGATTTCTGACTGGTCATCTTTTTCCAGATGGAGTTCTTTGACGGCTCTTTGAGTTTTTAAAGTAATGAAAAAAATGAGTCCAGAGTAAACGTAAGGCATGGCATAGCGAACGGCCTCTATGAAGCGTCCAAATAATAGATAAAACAAGAAGAGGAAGAAGGAAGAATAAACGATTTGGATCATGGAACGGGCGCAAGCCTTGTAGATAATCTCTTGTCGGCATTCATCAAAAGGGCCTTGGATATGAAAGAGATTTCGAAGTAGGCGAGTGGTGAAGTCTTCTTTTTTCATGTTAGTAACCTCCTAGATGAGTGGTTTTACTGACTTTCTTTTACGAATTGATAGAGATAATAAAGATAAGTGATAGATGATAAGCTAGCGATAGTTAATAGTAAATAATACTTCCAATTACCTGAGATGACCATCAGTTGTGGTAAAGATAGCATCATAAAGCACAGTGCTAAGTTGAGTATGCGCGTTTTTGGGGAGTCAATCTTTAGATAAGTCAGTCCTTTGTTAAGGGCTAGAATAAAGACTAGCACGAGGAATATCTCTCTGATTGGCAAGTCCCCTGAAACGATGATGAAGATGAACAGAGAACTGAACAAAAGATGATAGGTAAGTAAAGTTACTAGTGATTTCATAAGGTACCTCCTAATCCTGGTCTTTTTTAGCTCTTGCAATACGAAGTGAGTCGACAATATGTATCATCACTCCGAAAAAGAAAGCTCCCAGTATAGTTTTAAAAATATGTTTTGTATTTAGAAGAGAACTGATAAAATTTGGATTTTCACTTGTTAGGGTATCAATGAGTGGAATTATAAAAAATATTACTGTTCCATAAATCGAACCTGCTTTCAGACCAGGATAACGTAACTGTTTCTGTTCTTTTTTCATAAGATACCTCCTAATCCTCATCTTGATCCTTATTGGCTTTTGCAATGCGACGGGAGATGAGAAACTGTATGCTCACTCCGAAGAAGACAGAACCTAGAATGCTTGATACACCATTTCTTATAGTGAGAAGAGAATGAAAATAGTCCTGACCTTCACCTATGAGTATACTGAGAAGAGGAGTTATAAAAAACATCCATAGACCAAAGAACAAACCTGCTTTCAGACCAGGGTAATGTAGTTGCTTACTTTCTTTCTCACTCAGCATATCTGGATCAATAGCTGTAATCCCTGTTTTTTTCATTTGGTAGGTGACATAGCCAGCAGCGATGAGGGCAATCACTAAAATCAGAGGAGGATAGATTAGAGCCACTTCTTGAGGATATTTATAGGCCAGAAGGAGTGGAATAAGATTTCCGAAAATCATCAGATAAAAGAGGAAGATAAAGACTTGATTGCCGATACGATCAGCTTCGCGTCGTTTGTATTCGTCAAGTGGATCAGAAATACCGTATGTGCGTTTGATCAGTTTTTCAGTGAAGGTTTCTTTTTTCATAAGTTGGCTCCTTTTTTAAAAATCTTCCTCCCAAAAGAGACTGTTGAGGTCAGTTTGGAGGCTACGGGCGAGATTGAGACAGAGTTCCAGAGTTGGATTGTACTTGTCGTTCTCAATCATATTGATGGTCTGTCTCGAGACACCGATATCCTTAGCTAGCTCGAGTTGGGAAATGCCTAGTTCCTTGCGAAATTCTTTCACACGATTCATCTGGTCTCCTTTCTGATTTATGTCGTATATATTTGACTATATTATATTCTTCTATGGAGCGAATGTCAAGCATATTTGACATATTTCTTAAAGAAATCTTACTTTTTTTGACCTATTTGTCTGACTAGTGCAAGCTAATCAGATTTGTGGTAAAATAGATAGGATATGACAAAAGAATTTCATCATGTAACGGTCTTACTCCACGAAACGATTGATATGCTTGACGTCAAACCTGACGGTATCTACGTTGATGCGACTTTGGGTGGAGCAGGCCATAGCGAATATTTATTGAGTAAATTAAGTGAAAAAGGCCATCTCTATGCCTTTGACCAGGACCAGAATGCCATTGATAAAGCACAACAACGCTTGGCACCCTACATTGAAAAGGGAATGGTAACTTTTATCAAGGATAACTTCCGTCATTTGCAGGCACGTTTGCTCGAAGCTGGTGTTCAGGAAATTGATGGAATTTGTTATGACTTGGGAGTGTCTAGTCCTCAATTGGACCAGCGTGAGCGTGGTTTTTCTTATAAAAAGGATGCGCCACTGGACATGCGCATGAATCAGGATGCTAGTCTGACGGCCTATGAAGTGGTGAATCACTATGACTATCATGACTTGGTTCGTATTTTCTTCAAGTATGGTGAGGACAAATTCTCTAAACAGATAGCGCGTAAGCTTGAACAAGCACGTGAAGTCAAGCCAATCGAGACAACGACTGAGCTGGCAGAGATTATCAAGTCAGCTAAACCTGCTAAGGAACTCAAGAAAAAGGGTCATCCTGCTAAGCAGATTTTCCAGGCTATTCGGATTGAAGTCAATGATGAACTGGGAGCGGCAGATGAGTCCATTCAGCAGGCTATGGATATGTTGGCTCTAGATGGTAGAATTTCAGTGATTACCTTTCATTCCTTAGAAGACCGCTTGACCAAGCAATTGTTCAAGGAGGCTTCAACAGTGGAAGTTCCCAAAGGTTTGCCTTTCATCCCAGATGATCTCAAGCCCAAGATGGAATTGGTATCCCGTAAGCCAATCTTGCCAAGTGCAGAAGAATTAGAAGCCAATAACCGCTCGCACTCAGCCAAGTTGCGCGTGGCCAGAAAAATTCACAAGTAAGAGGAAAAAATGGTAGATAAGAAAGAAACAACCAGTCAATTCTTGCAAAATCGTATAAAAAAATTCTCACGTGTGGAGAAGGCTTTTTATCTTTCCATCGCTTTTACGGCTCTCGTTTTAGCAGTGAGCATTATCTTTATGCAGACACGACTCTTGCAAGTGCAAAGTGATTTGACAAAAATCAATGCCCAGATAGAGGAGAAGAAGACAGAGCTGGACGATGCCAAGCAGGAAGTGAATGAATTGATTCGTTCAGAGCGCTTGAAAGAAATTGCAGATAAAAAAGATTTGAAATTGAATAATGAAAATATCCGAACAGCGGAGTAAGATATGAAATGGACAGAAAAAATAACCCGATTTGCGGTAAAAAATCGTAAATCTCCAGCAGAAAACCGTAGAATAGTCGGCAAGTACATCAGTTTGTTAGCTGTCGTACTTTTCGCTATCTTTTTGGTCAATTTTGCTGTTATTATCGGGAGTGGTAGTAAATTTGGTACTGACTTGGTAAAAGAAGCTAAGAAGGTTCACCAAACAACTCGCACAGTCCCTGCTAAGCGTGGGACTATCTATGACCGTAATGGTATACCCATCGCTGAAGATGCGACCTCTTATAACGTATATGCTGTTATTGATAAAAAATACAAGTCAGCAACTGGAAAAATTCTTTATGTAGAGGATTCGCAGTTTAATAAGGTAGCTGAAGTCTTCCATAAGTATTTGGATATGGATGAAGCTTATGTGAAAGAGCAACTGGCTCAACCAAATCTGACTCAGGTTTCCTTTGGTACAAAAGGAAATGGGATTACTTATGCCAATATGATGGCTATTAAAAAGGATTTGAAAGACGCTAGTGTTGAAGGAATTGACTTTACAACTAGCCCTAACAGAAGCTATCCAAATGGACAATTCGCTTCTAGTTTTATTGGTTTAGCTCAACTCCATGAAAATGAAGATGGGAGCAAGAGTTTGCTGGGAACTTCTGGGATGGAGAGTTCCTTGAACAGTATTCTTGCAGGGAAAGATGGTATTATTACCTATGAAAAAGATCGTCTGGGTAATATTGTCCCCGGAACGGAACAAGTGTCCCAGCAAACGGTAGATGGCAAGGATGTTTATACAACATTGTCTAGTCCGCTACAATCTTTCATGGAAACTCAGATGGATGCCTTTCTAGAAAAAGTAAAAGGTAAGTATATGACCGCGACCTTGGTCAGTGCAAAGACCGGTGAAATTCTCGCTACCACCCAACGACCTACCTTTAATGCAGATACTAAAGAAGGAATCACTAAGGACTTTGTTTGGCGTGACATTCTTTATCAAAGTAACTATGAACCAGGATCAGCCATGAAGGTCATGACGTTAGCTGCTTCTATTGATAATAATACCTTCCCAAGTGGAGAATACTTCAATAGCAGTGAATTAAAAATAGCGGATGCGACGATTCGAGATTGGGATGTTAATGATGGTTTGACGACTGGTGGGATGATGACTTTCTCACAAGGTTTCGCTCACTCCAGTAATGTTGGAATGAGTCTACTTGAACAAAAAATGGGAGATGCTACTTGGTTGGATTATCTAAACCGCTTTAAATTTGGGGTGCCGACGCGTTTTGGTCTGACTGATGAGTATTCAGGTCAATTGCCTGCAGATAATATTGTTAATATTGCCATGAGTGCATTTGGTCAGGGGATTTCTGTAACGCAGACCCAGATGCTACGTGCCTTTACAGCTATTGCTAATGATGGAGTTATGCTGGAGCCTAAATTTATTACGGCCTTGTATGATCCAAATGATCAAACTGTTCGTAAATCTCAAAAAGAAATTGTAGGAAATCCAGTTTCGAAAGATGCGGCTAGTCAAACTCGGGCTCACATGGTCTTGGTAGGAACAGATCCTACATATGGAACTATGTATAATCATAGTACAGGAAAAGCAACTGTCAATGTTCCAGGTCAAAATGTAGCCCTTAAGTCTGGTACAGCCCAAATCGCAGACGAGAAAAATGGAGGCTACTTGGTTGGTTCTACCAACTACATTTTCTCAGTTGTGGCCATGAACCCTGCTGAAAATCCTGATTTTATCTTGTATGTAACGGTTCAACAGCCTGAACATTATTCAGGAATCCAGTTGGGAGAATTTGCCAATCCTATCTTGGAGCGGGCGTCAGCTATGAAAGACTCTCTCAATCTTCAATCATCAGCTAAGAATTTAGATCAAGTGACGACAGAATCTTCTTATGCAATGCCTAGCATCAAGGATATTTCACCTGGTGATTTGGCGGAATCCTTACGCCGAAATATTGTGCAACCAATCGTTGTTGGTACTGGAACAAAAATTAAAGAATCATCTGTGGAAGAAGGGACCAATCTTGCACCAAACCAACAAGTTATCCTTTTATCGGATAAGGTAGAAGAAATTCCAGACATGTATGGCTGGAAAAAAGTGACTGCTGAGACCTTTGCCAAATGGTTAGATATTGAGTTGGAATTTGAAGGTTCAGGTTCCGTCGTTCAGAAGCAAGATGTTCGGACCAATACAGCTATCAAAAACATTAAAAAAATTACATTAACTTTAGGAGACTAATATGTTTATTTCCATCAGTGCTGGAATTGTGACATTTTTACTAACTTTGGTAGGAATTCCGGCCTTTATCCAATTTTATAGAAAGGCGCAAATTACAGGCCAGCAGATGCATGAGGATGTCAAACAGCACCGGGCAAAAGCTGGAACTCCAACTATGGGGGGACTTGTTTTCCTCATGGCTGCAGTTGTGGTGAGTTTCCTCGTCGCTCTTTTTTCAAAACAATTGACCAATAATGTGGGAATGATTTTGTTCATCTTGGTCCTTTATGGACTTGTCGGATTTTTAGATGACTTCCTCAAGGTCTTCCGTAAGATCAATGAGGGGCTAAACCCCAAGCAGAAATTGGCTCTTCAGCTTTTAGGTGGAGTTATCTTCTATCTTTTCTATGAGCGTGGGGGCGATATCCTGTCTGTATTTGGTTATCCAGTTCATTTGGGATTTTTCTATATTGTATTCGCTCTTTTCTGGCTAGTCGGTTTTTCAAATGCGGTCAACTTGACAGACGGAATTGATGGTCTAGCTAGTATTTCCGTTGTGATTAGCTTATCTGCCTATGGAGTGATTGCCTATGTTCAAGGTCAGATGGATATTCTTCTAGTGATTCTTGCCATGATTGGTGGTTTGCTCGGTTTCTTCGTCTTTAACCATAAGCCTGCCAAGGTCTTTATGGGGGATGTGGGAAGTTTGGCCCTAGGTGGAATGTTAGCGGCTATCTCTATGGCGCTCCACCAAGAATGGACTCTCTTGATTATCGGAATTGTTTATGTTTTTGAAACAACTTCGGTTATGATGCAAGTTGGATACTTCAAAATGACTGGTGGCAAACGTATTTTCCGTATGACGCCTGTGCATCACCATTTTGAGCTTGGAGGATTGTCTGGTAAAGGAAATCCTTGGAGTGAGTGGAAGGTTGACTTCTTCTTTTGGGGAGTGGGACTTCTAGCAAGTCTCCTGATCCTAGCAATTTTATATTTGATGTAAGAATGGCACCCTGATGTTTCAGGGTGTTTTTGCTGTTTAAAAAATATTGGTCAATTAAAGTCAAATCTCTTGACCTTTTCTGACTAATGTAGTATATTATAAACGTAAGGTAAATGAAAGCCTTACTAGAATACTTATTTAAAGTGAAATAGAAAGAGGTGGGGTCTATGTTTAATCTAGAAATCTTCAGAAGTAAAGATAGTCTACTCCTACTTGAAAAAGAAAAACCAGAAATAGTACCTAGAGTAGCGATTTAGCTAGTCTAAATTTTTTAAGACAAAGGTCAAAGATAGTCAATATCAGTAATCATAACTAAGTAAACAAAAAGAGGTAAAGAATATGAACAACAACTTTAATAATTTTAACAACATGGATGATTTATTTAACCAATTGATGGGTGGTATGCGAGGATACAGTTCTGAAAATCGCCGTTACTTAATTAATGGACGCGAAGTCACACCAGAGGAATTTGCTCATTATCGTGCAACTGGTCAATTGCCAGGAAATGCAGAAACTGATGGACAAATGCCACAACAGGCTTCAGGTATGAAACAAGACGGTGTCCTTGCTAAACTAGGTCGAAACTTGACAGCAGAAGCGCGTGAGGGCAAGTTGGATCCTGTTATCGGACGAAACAAGGAAATTCAAGAAACATCTGAAATTCTTTCACGCCGTACCAAGAACAATCCTGTTCTAGTCGGAGACGCAGGTGTTGGTAAGACAGCCGTTGTCGAAGGTTTGGCACAAGCCATTGTGAACGGAGATGTCCCAGCTGCCATTAAGAATAAGGAAATCATTTCCATTGATATCTCAGGTCTTGAAGCTGGTACTCAATACCGTGGTAGCTTTGAAGAAAACGTTCAAAATTTGGTCAATGAAGTGAAAGAAGCAGGGAATATTATCCTCTTCTTTGATGAAATTCACCAAATTCTCGGCGCTGGTAGCACTGGTGGAGATAGTGGATCTAAAGGGCTTGCAGACATTCTCAAGCCAGCCCTCTCTCGTGGGGAATTGACAGTGATTGGGGCAACAACTCAAGACGAATACCGTAACACCATCTTGAAGAATGCAGCTCTTGCTCGTCGTTTCAACGAAGTCAAGGTAAATGCTCCTTCAGCAGAGGATACTTTTAAAATCCTTCAAGGAATTCGTGACCTTTATCAACAACACCACAATGTCATCTTGCCAGATGAAGTCTTGAAAGCAGCAGTAGATTATTCTGTTCAGTATATTCCTCAACGTAGCTTGCCAGATAAGGCTATCGACCTTGTCGATGTAACAGCGGCTCACTTGGCAGCTCAACATCCTGTAACAGATGTGCATGCTGTTGAACGTGAAATTGAAGCAGAAAAAGACAAGCAAGAAAAAGCAGTCGAGGCAGAAGATTTTGAAGCAGCTCTAAACTATAAAACACGCATTGCAGAATTGGAAAAGAGAATCGAAAACCACACAGAAGATATGAAAGTGACTGCGACTGTCAATGATGTGGCTGAATCTGTAGAACGAATGACGGGTATTCCAGTGTCACAAATGGGAGCATCTGATATCGAACGTTTGAAAGATATGGCTCATCGCTTGCAAGATAAGGTAATCGGTCAAGACAAGGCGGTAGAAGCAGTAGCTCGTGCTATCCGTCGTAACCGTGCCGGTTTTGATGAAGGCAATCGCCCAATTGGTAGCTTCCTCTTTGTAGGACCAACTGGGGTTGGTAAGACAGAACTTGCTAAGCAATTGGCACTCGATATGTTTGGTACCAAGGATGCAATCATTCGTTTGGATATGTCTGAATACAGTGACCGCACAGCCGTTTCTAAGCTAATTGGTACAACAGCAGGTTATGTGGGTTATGATGATAATAGCAATACCTTGACAGAACGTGTTCGTCGCAATCCTTACTCTATCATTCTCTTGGATGAAATTGAAAAGGCTGATCCTCAAGTCATTACCCTTCTCCTCCAAGTATTGGATGATGGTCGTTTAACCGATGGTCAAGGAAATACAGTAAACTTCAAGAACACTGTCATTATTGCGACCTCAAATGCTGGATTTGGCTATGAAGCCAACTTGACAGAAGATGCGGACAAACCAGAATTGATGGACCGTTTGAAACCATTCTTCCGTCCAGAGTTCCTCAACCGCTTTAATGCAGTTATCGAGTTCTCACACTTGACGAAGGAAGACCTTTCTAAGATTGTAGACTTGATGTTGGCTGAAGTTAACCAAACTTTGGCTAAGAAAGACATTGATTTGGTAGTCAGTCAAGCGGCTAAGGACTATATCACTGAAGAAGGCTATGACGAAGTCATGGGTGTTCGTCCTCTCCGTCGCGTGGTTGAACAAGAAATTCGTGATAAGGTGACAGACTTCCACTTGGATCATTTAGATGCCAAACACCTAGAAGCAGATATGGAAGATGGTGGTTTAGTTATTCGTGAGAAAGCCTAATACTCTTCGAAAATCTCTTCAAACCACGTCAACGTCGCCTTGCCGTACTCAAGTACAGCCTGTGGCTAGTTTCCTAGTTTGCTCTTTGATTTTCATTGAGTATAAGACAAAATTTTGAGAATAAAAAAAGAAGGAACCAGCTGAAAAAAACTGGTTCTTTTTTTACGTTTAGATGACATGACGCTCAAAGGCATCATCTGAAATCCCTTGTTCCAAGATGAGTTTTGCCCATTCTTTAGCAGAGAAGAGGCTATGGTCCTTGTAGTTTCCGCAAGATTCGATGGTTGTTCCAGGAACATCTTCCCAAGTAGTAGTCTCAGCGATTTCCTTGAGCGAATCCTTGATAACGGCCGCGATTTCGGCACTAGTGTGGCGCCCCCACATAATCATGTGGAAACCTGTACGGCAACCAAATGGTGAACAGTCAATCATGCCGTCAATGCGGGTACGGATGAGTTTTGCTAAGAGGTGCTCAATGGTGTGAAGGCCAGCAGTAGGGATAGAGTCTTCATTGGGTTGCACTAAACGAATATCATAATTGGAGATGACATCTCCCTTTGGTCCTGTTTCTTCTCCAATCAAGCGAACATAGGGTGCTTTAACAATGGTGTGGTCAAGTTCAAAACTTTCGACAATAACTTCTTTTGACATGGTAAATCCTTTCAGTTTTCTTTTTTTATTATATCATAAAGCTGGCTCCTGAGACAGAGAGAAAACCTCTCCGAGAGTGGAGAGGTTCAAATCGTTACTTACGATACAAGCGGTCGTATTGGTAGTAAGGGTCAAAGGTTACATTGATACCCAATTTACGAAGGACATTCTTGTCTTCATCTGTCAAGATGATAGTTGAGTGGGCTTCGCTTCCTTTGAGGTTGCCAAGTTCTTCCATAGCACGAGTAGCATCAGGATTTTCTGTAGCTGTGATAGCAAGTGCAATCAGGATTTCATTTGAATGCAGGCGTGGATTACGACTACCGAGATGACCGATTTTAAGACCTTGGATCGGTTTAACAACTTCAGGTTCGATTAGTTTCACTTCTTTAGCAATATCAGCTGATTTCTTGATAGCGTTGATAAGAGCAGCGGCTGTAGGGCCAAAGAGTTCTGAGTTTTTACCAGTCACGATTTCGCCAGTTGGTAATTCAAGGGCTAGGGCTGGTCCGCCAGTTTCTTCTGCTTTTTGACGCGCAACGACAGCAACCTTACGGTCTGCAGGTGTGATGCCGAGGTCGTTCATGAGCAACTCGATTTTCTTAACAGCAGATTCGCCAACTTTTTCGGCTTTAAAATCAAGAACAGTTTGATAGTAACGGCGGATGATTTCTTGTTTAGAGGCTTCGACAGCAGCTTCATCATCTGTAATAGCGAAACCAACCATGTTGACACCCATGTCTGTCGGTGAAGCGTATGGAGATTCACCAAGAATACGTTCTAACATGCGCTTGAGCACTGGGAAAATCTCTATATCACGGTTGTAGTTGACCGTTGTTTTTTCGTAAGTTTGGAGATGGAAGGGGTCAATCATGTTGACATCGTCAAGGTCAGCTGTGGCTGCCTCATAAGCCAAATTAACTGGATGATGTAGTGGAAGGTTCCATACTGGGAAGGTTTCAAATTTGGCATAACCAGACTTGATGTCATTGATTTGGTCGTGGTACATATTGGACATACAAGTTGCCAATTTTCCAGAACCAGGTCCAGGAGCGGTTACGACAATCAAGTTGCGACTGGTTTTGATGTAATCATTTTTCCCCATACCTTCAGGAGAAATAATGTGATCCATATCCGTCGGATATCCTTTGATTGGATAATGAAGATAAGAATCAATTCCGTTTTTCTCGAGTTGGTTTCGGAAGGCATCTGCAGCTGGTTGACCAGCGTATTGTGTAATGACAACGGAGCCAACGAAAATCCCTAATTCATTGAATTTGTCAATCAAACGAAGAACTTCTTGGTCATAAGAAATACCCAAGTCGCCACGTGCTTTGGAATGCTCGATGTTGCTAGCATTAATGGCAATCACAACTTCGACTTGCTCTTTTAACTCCTGCAAGAGCTTGATTTTGTTGTCAGGTTCATAACCAGGAAGGACACGAGCAGCGTGGAAATCTTCTAACATTTTGCCACCAAACTCCAAGTAGAGCTTGCCGTCAAATTGGTTAATGCGTTCCAAAATGTGGTCGCGTTGTAGATTCAAATAGTTTTCAGAACTAAAAGCTTGTTTTTTCATTTTTTTACCTCTGACCTCTATTATAATAAAAAATTGGAAGTTAGGAAACTATCGAGTTAAAAAAGAAATCAAAAAGATTAGGCAAACGCTTGCACAAAACTCTGAAAAGCGCTATCATAGACTGTAGATTATTAAAATAATGAGGTAAGAAAATGCAAGAAAAATGGTGGCACAATGCCGTAGTCTATCAAGTCTATCCAAAGAGTTTTATGGATAGCAACGGAGATGGAATTGGCGATTTGCCAGGAATTACCAGTAAGTTGGACTATCTAGCCAAGTTAGGGATTACAGCGATTTGGCTTTCTCCAGTTTATGACAGCCCTATGGACGATAATGGCTACGATATTGCTGATTATCAAGCGATTGCAGCTATTTTTGGGACCATGGAGGATATGAATCAACTAATCGCGGAAGCCAAGAAGCGTGATATTCGCATCATCATGGACTTGGTGGTCAATCATACCTCGGATGAACATGCTTGGTTTGTCGAGGCCTGTGAAAATCCTGATAGCCCTGAGCGTGACTACTATATCTGGCGGGATGAACCCAATGATTTGGATTCTATCTTTAGTGGTTCTGCTTGGGAATACGATGAAAAGTCAGGTCAATACTATCTTCACTTTTTCAGCAAGAAACAGCCTGATCTCAACTGGGAGAATGAAAAACTTCGCCAGAAAATTTATGAGATGATGAACTTCTGGATTGATAAAGGTATTGGCGGTTTCCGTATGGATGTTATTGACATGATTGGCAAAATTCCTGATGAGAAGGTAGTCAATAATGGACCTATGCTCCACCCTTATCTCAAGGAGATGAATCAGGTCACCTTTGGCGATAAGAATCTCTTGACAGTAGGGGAAACCTGGGGAGCGACGCCAGAAATCGCTAAACTCTACTCTGATCCAAAGGGGCAAGAATTGTCTATGGTCTTCCAGTTTGAACACATTTGTCTTCAGTATCAGGAAGGGCAACCTAAGTGGCACTATCAAAAAGCGCTGAATATTCCTAAGTTGAAAGAGATTTTTAACAAATGGCAGACAGAGTTAGGCGTTGAGGACGGCTGGAATTCGCTCTTTTGGAACAATCATGATCTCCCTCGTATCGTCTCAATCTGGGGAAATGACAAAGAATACCGCGAAAAATCTGCCAAAGCCTTTGCAATTTTACTTCATCTCATGAGAGGGACTCCTTATATCTACCAAGGTGAGGAAATTGGGATGACCAACTATCCGTTTGAAACACTGGATCAAGTAGAAGATATTGAATCCCTCAACTATGCGCGTGAGGCTCTTGAAAAAGGCGTTCCGATGGAAGAAATCATAGATAGTATCCGTGTCATTGGACGTGACAATGCTCGTACTCCAATGCAATGGGATGAGAGCAAAAACGCTGGTTTCTCAACAGGTCAACCTTGGTTGGCAGTGAATCCAAACCATCAAGAAATCAACGTTCAAGAAGCATTGGCAAATCCAGATTCTATTTTCTATACCTATCAGAAGTTGGTTCAAATCCGTAAGGAGAATAGTTGGCTTATTCGAGCTGATTTTGAGCTCCTTGAAACAGCTGACAAAGTCTTTGCTTATATCCGTAAAGATGGCGACCGTCGTTTCTTAGTTGTGGCCAACTTGTCCAATGAAGAGCAAGGCTTGGCAGTAGAAGGAAACGTCAAATCTGTCTTGATTGAAAACACCGCAGCTCAAGAAGTGGTTGAAAAACAAATCTTAGCTCCATGGGATGCTTTCTGTGTGGAATTGACTGACTAAAAAGTGGGGACCTCAAGCTTATAGAGTTTGAGGTTTTTTGCTAAAAATTTTTTAGAAAACTCTTTTAAAAACATTTGTTAGAATTTTCTAAAAAATCTGTCGAAAGCTCTTGCATTTAGAATAAAATAGAGTATAATGGTGGAAATAACATATTATTAAAGGAGATTGCCTATGAAATCGAAAAAGTGGCTCTTAGGAGCGGGAGTAACCTTGAGTGCAGCCCTTCTTTTGGTAGCTTGTGGGAAAAGTGATAAGAAAGCAGATGCCCCGAGGAGCTTTTCTTATGTTTATGCAGTAGATCCGTCTTCCTTGGATTATAGCATTACGAGTAAAAGTTCGACCTCTGACGTGATTGGTAATGTTGTTGATGGTCTTTTAGAGAATGATAAATATGGGAATCTTGTTCCGTCTTTAGCAGAGGATTGGACTGTTTCAGCTGATGGTTTGACCTATACGTACAAACTTCGTAAGGGGGTGAAGTGGTATACTTCTGAAGGAGAGGAGTATGCAGAAGTTAAGGCGCAGGATTTTGTTACAGGTCTGAAACATGCAGCAGATGCTAAGTCAGATGGTCTTTCTTTGATTGAAAAATCAATCAAAGGTTTGGAGGCTTATGTTAGTGGTGAGACCAATGATTTTTCAACTGTAGGTGTTAAAGCTCTTGATGATTATACGGTAGAATATACCCTTAATAAACCAGAAAGTTTTTGGAACTCGAAAGTAACAACAGCAACCATGCTTCCTGTAAATGAAGAGTTTTTGAATGCAACAGGCAAGGATTACGGAGCACCAACTCCATCAAGTATTCTTTACAATGGTCCATATTTTTTGAAATCTTTGATTTCTAAATCTGTGATTGAATATGAAAAAAATCCTAACTATTGGGATAAGGAAAATGTCAAGATTGATAATGTAAAATTAACATTCTATGACGGATCAGACCAAGAATCCCTTATCCGTAGTTTCGCTACAGGAGCATACAATACAGCGAGACTTTTCCCAAATAGTTCAAGTTTTGCTTCTACCAAAGAGAAATATGGAGATCAGATTATTTATAGCCCTCAGGAAGCAACTAGTTATTACTTTACTTTTAACGTAAATCGTCAATCATATAATAAAACAGCCAAGACAGATGAAGGACAAAAGCTTTCTACAAAAGAAGCCATGCTGAATAAAAATTTTCGTCAAGCAATTAATTTTGCCTTCAATCGCCACGCCTATACGGCCCAATTAAACGGTGAAGAAGGTGCGGATAAGATTATTCGTAATAGTCTAGTGCCAGATAATTATGTTCAAGTAGCAGGTAAGACCTTCGGACAGTTGGCTCAGGATGAACTACTGAAATATGGAGAACAGTGGAAAGATGTGACTCTCACAGATGGTAAGGATACAATTTACAATCCTACAAAGGCTAAATCTGCATTTGAAAAAGCGAAGTCAGAATTGCAAGCTAAGGGAGTAAGTTTCCCGATTCATTTGGATGTACCAGTAGAACAGACAGATGTAGTTGCGGTTCAACAAACCAATTCGCTAAAACAATCAATTGAAGAAACGCTTGGAACGGAGAATGTCATTGTAGATGTTCTTCAAATGACAGACAATGAGAAGGAAAGTATCACTTCTCAAGCGAAAGTTCCAACCCAAAAAGACTATGATTTGAACGGAACAGGTTGGGGACCAGATTACCAAGATCCAGCAACCTATCTCAATATTTTAGATGCTAAGAAGGGTTCTGCCTTGAAACATCTAGGTATAACAAAGGGCAAGGATCCTGAAGTTATGGCGAAAGTTGGCTTGGATGAATACAAGAAGCTCTTGGATGAAGCTGCCTCTGAGACCACTAATCTTGACAAACGTTATGAGAAATATGCTAAGGCTCAAGCTTGGGTAACGGATAGTTCTCTCCTTATTCCAGTGGCGTCTTCAGGAGGTTCTCCTATGGTAAGTCGTGCTGTACCATTTACTAAAGCTTATTCACAAGTTGGTATCAAAGGAGATCCATTTATTTTTAAAGGAATGGAACTTCAAAATGATATTGTCACAACGAAAGAGTATGAGGCGGCTCTCAAAAAGTGGCAAAAGGAAAAACTAGAATCGAATGCTCAGTATCAAAAGGATTTAGAAAAACACGTAAAATGAGTCTAGGCTTGTTTTTACAAATAATTTTTAATTACTAAATCGCATAAAAACAAGGGAGGACTGTATGAAAGACAGAAATCCTTTGTTTTTTAATGCCTAGAGTTTATAAACTTCCATTCTAGAAATTCAATTAACTTTACAAACCCTCACTAATTTGGTAAAATAAGCTTATGTTATAAAAACTAACATAAAGGAGAAAGAAGATGAATACAAAAAAGCGTGTCCTTGGTACAGGATTGACTTTTGCGACTGCTTTGCTTTTAGCTGCTTGCGGTCAATCAGGTTCAGATACAAAAACTTACTCATCAACCTTTAGTGGAAATCCAACTACATTTAACTATTTATTAGACTACTACGCTGATAATACAGCTATTATTACTAACCTAGTTGATGGTTTGCTTGAAAATGACAATTATGGGAATCTAGTTCCATCTTTGGCAGAAGACTGGTCTGTTTCGAGCGACGGTCTAACTTATACCTACAAATTGAGAAAAGATGCCAAATGGTTCACAGCTGACGGTGAAGAGTACGCCCCAGTCAAGGCACAGGATTTTGTGACAGGTATCAAGTACGCAGTGGATAATAAATCACAGGCCATTGACTTGATTCAAAATTCGATCAAGGGCTTGAATGATTATATTACAGGAGCGGATTCTGACTTTTCTAAGGTTGGGGTGAAGGCTATTGATGACCAGACTATTGAGTATACTTTGACACGCCCAGAACCGTACTGGAACTCAAAAACAACGAACAGTATTCTTTTCCCAGTAAATGAAGAGTTTCTAAATTCAAAAGGGAAAGATTTTGGGACTCTATCTCCAAATAGCATTCTCTACAGTGGACCGTATTTGTTAAAAGATTTTACATCAAAATCATCGATCGAGTATGTGAAAAATCCGCATTACTATGATCATGACAAAGTATCGATTGAACACGTGAAATTGGCTTATTTTGATGGCTCAGACCAAGAATTGATCATCCGTAACTTTGAAAGTGGAGCCTATTCAATCGCTGGGGTTTATCCAAATAGTTCTAACTTTGCTAAGACCAAGGAGAAATATAAGGATAATATCGTCTATAGTTTGCAGGACAAGACTTCTTGGTATTTCAATTTCAATGTCAATCGTAAGGTCTACAACCATACGGCTAAAACGACAGATGAGCAGAAGAAGTCAACTGAGACAGCTGTCTTGAACAAAAACTTCCGTCAAGCAGTAAACTTTGCCTTGAATCGTGCAGCCTACTCTGCTCAGTCAAATGGGGAAGAAGCAGCTAGCAAGACCCTTCGTAACACCCTAGTGCCTCCTACATTTGTCCAAGTTGGAGACAAGACCTTTGGAGAAGTAGTCGCTTCTAAATTGGTCAACTATGGCACAGAGTGGGCAGATATGAACCTAGCAGATGCTCAAGATGCCTATTTTAATAAAGAAAAAGCCCAAGCAAAATTTGCGGATGCTAAAAAAGAATTGGCAAGTCAAGGTGTGACCTTCCCTATTCACTTGGATGTGGCAGTTGATCAGACGAATAAGAATGCTGTGACAGGTATGAACTCTGTAAAACAGACTCTTGAATCAGTTTTGGGTGCTGATAATATTGTCATTGATGTTCAGCAACTTTCAACAGACGATTTTAATAACGTAGCCTTCTTAGCACCAACACCAGCTGATCGAGACTACGATTTGAGCTTTGATGGTTGGGTAGGTGACTACCAAGATCCATCAACTTATCTCAATCCTTTCAATGCAGAGGATGGATTCTACCTCAAGATTTTTGGTCTAGATGCTCAGGAAGATAAAGCGAAGATTACTAGCTTGGGTCTTGATACCTATACTAAGATGCTTAAAGATGCAGATAGCGAAAATAAAGATGTAGCTAAACGTTACGAGAAATATGCTGAAGCGCAGGCTTGGATGATTGATAACTCTCTTATTATGTCTGCTATGTCAGGAGGTGGAACTGCTTCTGTGACAAAAGTGACACCATTTACAAGAGGATACTCATTAGTCGGTATCAAGGGGGATGGTTATAACTACAAGTACATGAAGCTGCAAAAAGATACTGTTACAACCAAACAGTATGAAGAAGCTAAGGCAAAATGGGAGCAAGAAAGCAAAAAAGCAATCGAAAAAGCCCAAAAAGAAGCAGAAAATCATGTTAAATAAGATAAACTAGTTTTTCCGAAAAGAAAATTATTCTATGAAGACAATCATCATTTTTTGATGCTTGTCTTTTTGATTTGACTTATTCATTATATTGGTAGCTGAAAAAATCATTGCTTTATGCTAGAATTGATTAGTATTTCTAGGTTTGCTGATATTGTTTGAAAATCTATTAAAAACTATGTAAATATTGTCTTGTCATTGTAAGTCTATTATTAACTTTATTAGTTTTGTATAGAAGTTCAAAGTATTTTTTGAGCTGACTGTAGAGATCACTTTAGTTTGCTAGCTGGTTTTTACTTAGTATTATTTTATTTTAGGAATAACTTGATTGAAATTTAGTATGTTTTGAATTGAAGGAGTATCGTATGTATGATTATCTTATCGTTGGTGCTGGTCTTTTTGGTGCAGTCTTTGCCCATGAAGCAGCCTTAAAAGGAAAAAAAGTAAAAGTCATTGAAAAACGAAATCATATCGCGGGAAATATTTATACCCGTGAAGAGGAAGGAATTCAAGTTCATCAGTATGGTGCCCATATTTTCCATACTTCTGACAAGGAGATTTGGGATTATGTAAATCAGTTTGCAGAGTTTAACCGCTATACAAATTCTCCTGTTGCAAATTATAAGGGAGAGATTTATAACCTTCCTTTTAATATGAATACCTTCAATAAACTCTGGGGAGTTGTAACGCCAGCAGAAGCACAAGCTAAGATTGATGAGCAACGTGCTGTTTTAAATGGCAAAACTCCTGAAAATTTGGAAGAACAGGCGATTTCTCTTGTAGGTACAGACATCTACGAAAAATTAATTAAAGATTATACTGAGAAACAGTGGGGCAAACCAACTACGGAACTTCCAGCCTTTATCATTCGCCGTTTGCCAGTACGCCTGACCTATGATAATAACTATTTTAATGATACCTATCAAGGAATTCCAATTGGTGGATACACTCAAATAGTTGAAAAAATGTTGGATCATGAAAACATTGATGTAGAAACAAATGTTGACTTCTTTGAGAATAAAGAACAATATATGAAGGACTACCCTAAGATTGTCTTTACTGGTATGATTGATGAATTCTTTGACTATAAGTTAGGTGAACTAGAGTACCGTAGTCTTCGTTTTGAAAGCGAGACCTTAGATATGGAGAATTACCAAGGAAATGCAGTTGTCAACTATACTGATGCTGAAACTCCATATACTCGCATTATTGAACACAAACATTTTGAGTTTGGAAATCAAGCAAAGACAATCATTACTAAAGAACATTCTAAAACATGGGAAAAAGGTGATGAACCGTATTATCCAGTTAATAATGATCGTAATAATCATTTGTATAAATCGTATAAAAAATTGGCTGATGAGCAAGGGAATGTTATCTTTGGTGGTCGTTTAGGACACTATCGTTATTACGATATGCACCAAGTAATTGGAGCAGCGTTACAGTGTGTAAGAAATGAGTTAGATTAAAGAATTAAAACTGTTTCTCAGATGCTATTTACAAATATGATCAATAATTCCTTGACTATGTAATGTAGTTGAGGGATTTTTGATATTATTCATATTTTTTAAATAAATTGTTTAAAAAATAATTTTCAAAAATTCTGAAAATTCTGTTGACAAGGTTTGAAAAAGGGTCTATAATGAATAGAAAAACAAAGGAGAGTACTATGAAAACAAGAAAAGTATTGGCTCTTGCGGGAGTAACTTTATTAGCAGCAGGTGTCTTAGCTGCTTGTTCAGGGGGCTCAGGCGCTAAAGGTGAGCAGACCTTTGCATTTACCTACGAGACACACCCAGATAATCTCAACTATTTGACAACTGGTAAGGCAGCGACTGCTGACATTACTAGTAATGTGATTGATGGATTGCTTGAAAATGATAAATATGGGAACCTTATTCCCTCAATGGCAGAGGACTGGTCAGTTTCTAAGGATGGCTTGACCTATACTTATAAGATTCGTCAGGATGCCAAGTGGTATACATCTGAGGGAGAAGAGTATGCTCCTGTTAAGGCTCAGGACTTTGTTACGGGTCTTAAATATGCAACAGATAAGAAAGCAGAAGCCCTTTACTTGGTACAGGATTCAATCAAAGGTCTGGATGCATATGCAAAAGGTGAAATCACAGACTTTGCTCAAGTCGGGATTAAAGCGCTTGACGATCAAACAGTCCAATACACCTTGAACAAACCTGAAAGTTTTTGGAATTCTAAAACAACTATGGGTGTACTTGCGCCAGTCAATGAAGAGTTTTTGAATTCAAAAGGGGATGATTTTGCTAAAGCTACGGATCCAGGTAGCCTATTGTATAATGGCCCTTATTTGTTGAAATCTATTGTGACCAAATCCTCTGTCGAATTTGCGAAAAATCCTAACTACTGGGATAAAGACAATGTACATATTGACAAAGTTAAATTGTCATTCTGGGATGGTCAAGATACTAGTAAACCTGCAGAAAACTTTAAAGATGGTAGCCTTACAGCAGCTCGTCTCTATCCAACAAGTGCAAGTTTCGCAGAACTTGAGAAAGAGATGAAGGACAATATTGTCTATACGCAACAAGACTCTACTACGTATCTAGTGGGAACAAATATTGATCGTCAATCTTATAAATACACATCCAAGACTAGCGAAGAACAAAAGACTTCTACTAAAAAAGCATTATTGAACAAGGATTTCCGTCAGGCTATTGCCTTTGGCTTTGACCGTACAGCTTATGCTTCTCAGCTGAATGGACAAACTGGAGCAAGCAAAATCTTACGTAATATTTTTGTTCCACCAACATTTGTTCAAGCAGATGGGAAAAACTTTGGCGATATGGTCAAAGAAAAATTGGTGACTTATGGTAATGAATGGAAGGATGTGAACCTTGCTGATGCCCAAGATGGTCTCTACAATCCAGAAAAAGCCAAGGCTGAATTTGCCAAAGCTAAATCAGCTTTACAAGCAGAAGGCGTGACTTTCCCAATTCATTTGGATATGCCAGTTGACCAGACAGCAACTACAAAAGTTCAACGTGTCCAATCTATGAAACAATCCTTGGAAGCAACTTTAGGAACTGATAATGTCATTATTGATATCCAACAATTGCAAAAAGACGAAGTAAATAATATTACATATTTTGCTGAAAATGCTGCTGGCGAGGACTGGGATTTATCAGATAATGTCGGTTGGGGTCCAGACTTTGCCGATCCATCAACCTACCTTGATATTATCAAACCTTCTGTAGGAGAAAGTACTAAAACATATTTAGGGTTTGACTCAGGGAAAGATAATGTAGCCGCTAAAAAAGTAGGTCTATATGACTACGAAAAATTGGTTACTGAAGCTGGTGATGAGGCTACAGATGTTGCTAAACGATATGATAAATACGCTGCAGCCCAAGCTTGGTTGACAGACAGTGCCTTGATTATTCCAACTACATCTCGTACAGGGCGTCCAATCTTGTCTAAGATGGTACCATTTACAATACCATTTGCATTGTCAGGAAATAAAGGTACAAGTGAGCCACTCTTGTATAAATACCTTGAAATTCAAGACAAGGCAGTCACTGCAGATGAATACCAAAAAGCGCAAGAAAAATGGATGAAAGAAAAAGCAGAATCCAATAAAAAAGCGCAAGAAGAACTTGCAAAACATGTGAAATAGATCAAATAAGAAGTTAGTTTTGGCTAACTTCTTTTGGTTTCTCGAAAATGAATTGATGGCTATCTTCACTTTCAGAGATAATGAAGCTAATTTTTGTAGAAAAAATCCTGAGTTTCTACTCTCAGGATTTTCTTCATCTTACTGTTGTGGTTGCTGTTGAACTTGTGGATTTTGTGGTGTTGGTTGTACTGGTTGGACACTCTGCCCAGCTTGTCCTTGATTAGGATTAGTTGCTGGAGCATTATTGGGTTGTTGACCAACTGTCGTACTTGTCTGTGTAGTAGAACTTTCAGTTGTTGTAGAGGAATTCTCTACTGTTTGCGTTTGTTGTGTTGCTGGAGTATTCCAACTATTTCTTGCTCCATTTTGGAAGACAAATTCTCCACTTCTATATAAGCCCTCTGGCATTGTCCAATCTCCAGGGTGGTCATCTTCTGATAGATAGCTTATCATTGAGCGATAAACCTTAGCTGCAACTAGGAAACCATCTCCAATGATTGGAGTTAAACGATTTGAGTAACCAGTCCATACAGCCATAGAATACTTGCGAGTATAACCTACAAACATTTCATCTGGAGCTACGTAGCCAGTGTTCTTGATATACTTTTCAATTTCGTTGTCAGTATAGTTAGAAGTACCTGTCTTACCTGCTTGTGGAAGCCATGGTAGGTAGGCTCCACGTCCTGTTCCGTAGACCAAGACTGTTTTCATCATTTCGGTCATCATATAGGCAGTGGTTTCTTTCATAGCTCGTGTACCAGCATCAGAAAATTCTTTTTCACTACCATCACTAAAGACGATTTTATTGATATACATTGGTTTGTGATAAATACCACCATTAGCAAAGGCGGCATAAGCAGCAGCCATTTTTTCACTACTTGCACCATATTTTTTGTTGGATTCAGGTGTATTACTTGAAATGGCATTGGCATAGTGTATGCTTGGATAGTCAATACCTAATCCATTGAGGAAGGTTTTTGCTCTGTCTAAACCAACCTTATTAAGAGTTTCAACCGCTGTGACATTACGTGACTGTTGAAGTGCATACTGAATTGTAATATTTCCAAAGTAGCCATGGTCCCAGTTGTAGACGGGAATATCAGTACCAGGATAATTATAAGGAACGTCATGTACAATAGTTGCAGTAGAGTCATAAACTCCATACTCTAACGCGGGAGCATAGTCAGTAATTGGTTTCATAGTAGAACCCCAGTCACGGTTGGTTTCAACAGCTTGGTTGATGCCGAAAGATACATTACTTGATTGGTGACGAGCACCTAATTGAGCAATGACTTTACCATTTGTTACATCCACTATAGTGGATGCTACTTGAAGTTCATCATCTGGATAAGCAACGTACTCATCTGTATTATAAACATCCCAAAGTCTATGTTGAACATTTTTGTCGACATTAGTATAGACTTCCATACCTGTGGTAAGAAGGTTGTAGCCCGTTTCTTGTTCGACTTGGTCGATTACTTCTTTGAGGTAGTTGTCCATATAGGCTGGGTAACTATTGGCTGACTTCAAGCTTTGAAGACCGTTAGTGATAGGAGTATTAATTGCTTTTTCATACTGTTCTGCACTGATATATTTCTGTTCCTTCATTTCTGAAAGTACCAAGTTACGACGCTCTAGAGCAGCTTCTGGGTGGGAATATGGATCGTATTGGTTTGGTGCCTGAGGCATTCCAGCTAGGAGTGCTAACTGTGGCAGGCTTAAATCCTTCAAGTCTTTTCCATAGTAATTTTCGGCTGCGGTTTGCATTCCATAGTTACCGTTAGACATGTAGACTTTGTTGATGTAGTAGGTCAGGATTTCTTGCTTGGTTGCTTTTTGTTCTAATTGAATGGCTAGCCAAGCTTCTTGAGCTTTACGTGACAAGGTTTGGTCAGCAGTTGAAGTAGAAAAGTAAGTTAATTTAATCAATTGCTGGGTCAAGGTTGAAGCCCCTTGGAGTCCCCCCTGTCCTTGGAGGTTTCTCAATGCAGCTCCCATGATACGAATAGTATCAACACCTCTATGATCAAAGAAGCGGTGATCTTCGATTGAGACGATAGCTTTAACCAAATCAGTGGGAATTTCATTGGCTTGAGCATTTACGCGACGTTCAGATCCAAGGTCAGCAATCAGTTCGTTCTTATTGTCATAAATCTTGCTGGAAGTTGTCGTAACCAATTTACTTTCAGATAAGGCTGGAGCTTTGCTAACATAGTAGAGAAAAAGCCCTCCGCCTAGGACAATAGCTGCGATGACTATAGTTAAGAAGCCGATACTTACATACTTAGCTATTCGCAGGATAGTTTGTTTGTTCATCTTGTTTTACCACCTAGTAAATGTTCTTTGATAATATCGAGATAGGGAATTTGAGGGAGAGCACCTGGCTTCACTAAATATCCGTTTTCCCGAATATATCCAAGTGGCATTGATTTTTGACCCTTATCTTGATGATAAAAGCGAATCAAATCAAGTGCCGGCAACAAATAAGTTTCTTGTTGAGAAGAAAAATGAAGCAGTACGAAGCAAATACCCTGCTGTTCTAGAACTTGTTCCATATGTTGAATCTGGTGAAGATGAAAGTTCTTCATTGGGATAGCATTCTTTTGTCGTGTTTCCTTGGCTTCAAAGTCAATGTAATGTCCTCTATACACGCCAGAGTAATCCGTTGTGGAAGCTTGTCTAAAATAGGCTTCTACAATTTTGGCTCGACTCCGTTGAGGATAATCTACTCGAACAATCTGAACAGGCGTTGGCTTTTTATGGATAACGGCCATGCCATGCATTAGATAATAGTCGTTAGTAGCGTTAATCATCTTTTCAAAAGTCATTCCTCGATTTGCGAAATTTTTTGGTTGAGAAATAGATGTTTGGCTTTTTTTTGATGAAATTTTATGAGGATAGTTGACCATATTTCTCCTTATTGGTACAATAACATCACTCTATTATACCATAAAAGTATAAAGAAAGGTGCAAAAATGACTACAGCTTTAATTATGGGCTATTCTAACTTCGACTTGGGTTTGTTTAACGAAAAGGATATCAGATTAAAAGTTATAAAGAAAGCGATTCGAAGGGATTTAGAAAACTTAGCAGAAGAGGGGCTTAAATGGCTGGTCTTTACTGGGAGCTTGGGATTTGAATCCTGGGTTCTTGATGTCGCAAATGAAATGAAAGATGAGTATGATTTCAGCCTAGCGACTATTTTTGATTTTGAAACGCACGGGGAAAATTGGAATGAAGCGAATCAGCTTAAACTTAGCCAATTCAAGCAAGTAGATTTTGTTAAATATGCCTATCCCAAGTATGAAAACAAGGGGCAACTACGTGATTACCAACGATTTTTACTGGAAAATACTGATTTAGCCTATTTTTTCTATGACCCAGAAAATGAGACCAAATTAAAATTTATGGACAAGCTGATGACAAATCAGGAAGGCTATCGTATAAAAAGGCTAACCTTTGAAGACTTAAATGAGCTGGTAGAAAATTTTTCTGAAAAGTAAGCCTTTGACCTTGATTTTTGTTTGCCTTTTTTTATATAATAATACTATTAGAAATTGAGAATGGAGAGAGAGATGGCAGGTATTATTTTTTCAGCAAAAGATATTTTTGAGCAAGAGTTTGGACGTGAAGTTCGTGGGTATAGTAAGGTTGAAGTTGATGAATTTTTGGACGATGTCATCAAGGACTATGAAACTTATGCTGCCCTAGTCAAGTCTCTCCGCCAAGAAATTGCTGAGTTGAAAGAAGAATTAGCTCGTAAACCGAAATCCTCACCAGTTCAATCAGAGCCTATTGAAGTGGCGACTACAAGTTCTATGACGAATTTTGATATTTTGAAACGCTTGAATCGTCTCGAAAAAGAAGTATTTGGTAAACAAATTTTGGATAACTCTGATTTATAAGAGCTTATTTGAAAAATGCAATTTTTGGATAATCGCATGAAGAGAATTTCTTTTCATGAGGAAAGTCCATGCTAGCACAGGCTGTGATGCCTGTAGTGTTTGTGCTAGGCGAAACCATAAGCCTAGGGACGAGAAATCGTTACGGCAGTTGAAATGGCTAAGTCTTTGGATAGGTCAGAGTAGGCTTGAAAGTGCCACAGTGACGAAGTCTTTCTGGAAACGGAGAGAGTGGAACGCGGTAAACCCCTCAAGCTAGCAACCCAAATTTTGGTCGGGGCATGGAGTGCACGGAAACGAACGTAGTACTCTGACTGCTATCAGCTCTATGCTGTTAGTGGTAGACAGATGATTATCGAAGGAAGTGGTCCTAGTCACTTCTGGAACAAAACATGGCTTATAGAAAATTGCATATAGGTTGGGGCTGAGAAAACTTTCTCAACCTCATTTTTTAAAGTGGACATATAGAAAGGTCTTATAAGACTGAAAATGAAAAAAGAATTTAATTTAATCGCTACTGTTGCAGCGGGTCTTGAAGCTGTTGTGGGACGAGAAGTGAGAGAGTTGGGCTATGATTGTCAGGTTGAAAACGGTCGTGTTTGTTTTCAAGGAGATGCAAGAGCTATCATCGAAACTAACCTCTGGCTTCGGGCAGCAGACCGTATCAAGATTATTGTAGGAACATTTCCTGCTAAGACTTTTGAGGAGCTGTTTCAGGGAGTATTTGCCCTAGATTGGGAAAATTATTTACCACTTGGAGCTCGATTCCCGATTTCAAAAGCCAAATGTGTTAAATCTAAACTTCACAATGAGCCCAGTGTACAGGCTATTTCAAAGAAGGCTGTTGTTAAGAAGTTGCAGAAACACTATGCCCGTCCAGAAGGTGTTCCTCTGATGGAGAATGGGCCAGAGTTTAAAATTGAGGTCTCTATTCTCAAAGATGCGGCAACTGTCATGATTGATACGACAGGGTCTAGCCTTTTTAAACGTGGCTATCGTACGGAAAAAGGTGGGGCTCCGATCAAGGAAAACATGGCGGCAGCCATTTTGCAACTTTCTAATTGGTATCCAGACAAGCCTTTGATTGATCCGACCTGTGGTTCAGGAACCTTCTGTATCGAGGCAGTTATGATTGCTAGAAAGATGGCTCCTGGTCTTCGTCGCTCCTTTGCCTTTGAGGAATGGAACTGGATCAGCGATCGACTGATTCAAGAAGTGCGTACAGAAGCAGCTAAGAAAGTGGATCGTGAACTGGAACTGGATATCATGGGCTGTGATATCGATGCACGTATGGTGGAAATTGCTAAGGCAAATGCCCAGCTGGCAGGGGTTGCAGGAGATATTACCTTTAAGCAGATGCGCGTGCAGGATTTGCGTTCCGATAAAATCAATGGAGTGATCATCTCTAATCCGCCTTATGGAGAACGTTTGTCAGATGATGCAGGGGTTGCCAAGCTTTATGCTGAAATGGGGCAAGTATTTGCACCGTTGAAAACTTGGAGCAAGTTTATCCTAACTAGTGATGAATCCTTTGAGACCAAGTACGGTAGTCAAGCAGACAAGAAGCGTAAGTTATACAACGGAACCTTGAAAGTGGATCTGTATCAATATTTTGGGCAGCGTGTCAAACGCCAAGAAGTAAAGTAGAAAGGTAAACTCATGACTAAGGAAAGACGGAATCGTCATAAAAATGAAGATCAAGAACCGCAATTTGATTTTGATGATGCCAAAGAGCTAACGGTTGGACAAGCTATGCGAAAAAATGAAGAGGTGGAAGCAGGTGTATTGCCTGGAGATTCTATCTTAGACAAGTATGTGAAGCAACATAAAGATGAAATTGAGGCAGATAAGTTTGAAACGCGTCAGTTTAGCAAAGATGAATTAGTTGAAAAAGAAGAGGTAGGGGAGACTCAGACTCTGGATAATTTACTTCAAGAGCTTCGTGAGGAAACAGGAGTAACTTCTCCAGCTCCTGAAGATGAATTGAGTCAGTTTGATGATGTAGAATTCACACGCGAACCAGAAGCTCCGCTTGTCGAAGAAGTTGAGACAGAAGAAGTACAATTATTTGGAGAGGAAGAAGTTCCAACATTTTCTCGAGTTACGGATAGTGAAGATGGTAAAAGCAAGAAGAAATGGTTGGTTTATGGGATTCTAGCAGCCGTATCGGTTCTTATCCTTGGAACTGCTTATTATGTCTATCGTCAAGTGGCTCGTTCGACTAAGGAAATTCAGACTTCTCAATCAACCACAAACTCACAGGCAGAAGTGGAAGAATTTAATACTTTATATGATGCCTTCTATACAGATAGCAATAAAACGGCTTTGAAAAATAGCCAGTTTGATAAACTGAGCCAACTGAAGACCCTGCTTGATAAGCTGGAAGGTAGTCGTGAACATACTCTTGCCAAATCTAAGTATGATAACCTAGCAACGCAAATCAAGGCTATTCAAGATGTAAATGCTCAATTTGAGAAACCAGCTATTGTTGATGGTGTTCTGGATACCAATGCCAAAGCCAAATCTGATGCTAAATTTACAGATATTAAAACTGGCAATACGGAGCTTGATAAAGTGCTAGATAAGGCTATCAGTCTAGGAAAGAGCCAGCAAACAAGTGCTTCAAGTTCAAGTCAAAATAGCAGTTCAAACTCAAGTCAAGCCAGCTCAAATACTACTAGTGAGACAGGCTCAAGTAGTTCAAATGCGACTTCAAATGAGACTAGAAGTTCTCGTGGTGAAGTCAATATGGGTGTATCAAGTGCAGGAGTTGCTGTTCAAAGAAGTGCCAGTCGTGTTTCTTACAACCAATCAGCTATTGATGATAGTAACAACTCTGCCTGGGATTTCGCTGATGGTGTCTTAGAACAAATTCTAGCGACTTCACGTTCACGTGGTTATATCACTGGCAACCAATACATCCTTGAACGTGTCAATATCGTTAATGGTAATGGTTATTACAACCTCTATAAGCCAGATGGAACCTATCTCTTTACCCTTAACTGTAAGACAGGATACTTTGTTGGAAATGGTTCTGGACATGCGGATGACTTGGACTACTAAGTAGTCGTTACAAAATTCTTTCTTTTCAAAAGTAAAAATGATAAAATAAAACAAATCAAACAAGAGGAGTGTCAAATGACAAAAGCTAACTTTGGTGTCGTAGGTATGGCCGTAATGGGTCGTAACCTTGCCCTTAATATTGAATCTCGTGGTTACACAGTTGCTATCTACAACCGTAGTAAAGAAAAAACGGAAGATGTGATTGCTTGCCATCCTGAAAAGAACTTTGTACCAAGCTATGACGTTGAAAGTTTTGTAAACTCAATCGAAAAACCTCGTCGTATCATGCTGATGGTTCAAGCTGGACCTGGTACAGATGCTACTATCCAAGCCCTTCTTCCACACCTTGACAAAGGTGATATCTTGATTGACGGCGGAAATACTTTCTACAAAGATACAATCCGTCGTAATGAAGAATTGGCAAACTCAGGTATCAACTTTATCGGTACTGGGGTTTCTGGTGGTGAAAAAGGTGCCCTAGAAGGTCCTTCTATCATGCCTGGTGGACAAAAAGAAGCCTACGAATTAGTTGCGGATGTTCTTGAAGAAATCTCAGCTAAAGCACCAGAAGATGGCAAGCCATGTGTGACTTACATCGGTCCTGATGGAGCTGGTCACTATGTGAAAATGGTTCACAACGGTATCGAGTATGGGGATATGCAATTGATTGCAGAAAGCTATGACTTGATGCAACACTTGCTAGGTCTTTCTGCAGAAGATATGGCTGAAATCTTTACTGAGTGGAACAAGGGTGAATTGGACAGCTACTTGATTGAAATCACAGCTGATATTTTGAGCCGTAAAGACGATGAAGGTCAAGATGGACCAATCGTAGACTACATTCTTGATGCTGCAGGTAACAAGGGAACTGGTAAATGGACTAGCCAATCATCACTTGACCTTGGTGTGCCATTGTCACTGATTACTGAGTCAGTATTTGCACGTTACATCTCTACTTACAAAGAAGAACGTGTGCATGCTAGCAAGGTTCTTCCAAAACCAGCTGCCTTCAAATTTGAGGGAGACAAGGCTGAGTTGATTGAAAAGATTCGTCAAGCCCTTTACTTCTCAAAAATCATTTCATACGCACAAGGTTTTGCTCAATTGCGTGTAGCTTCTAAAGAAAACAACTGGAACTTGCCATTTGCAGACATCGCATCTATCTGGCGTGATGGCTGTATCATCCGTTCTCGTTTCTTGCAAAAGATTACAGATGCTTACAACCGTGATGCAGATCTTGCCAACCTTCTTTTGGATGAATACTTCTTGGATGTTACTGCTAAGTACCAACAAGCAGTGCGTGATATCGTAGCTCTTGCTGTTCAAGCTGGTGTGCCAGTGCCAACTTTCTCAGCAGCTATTACTTACTTTGATAGCTACCGTTCAGCTGACCTTCCAGCTAACTTGATCCAAGCGCAACGTGACTACTTTGGTGCCCACACTTACCAACGTAAAGACAAAGAAGGAACATTCCACTACTCTTGGTATGACGAAAAATAAGTAGGTCTGCCATGGGGAAACGGATTTTATTACTTGAGAAAGAACGAAATCTAGCTCATTTTTTAAGTTTGGAACTCCAAAAAGAGCAATACCGAGTTGATCAGGTTGAGGAGGGGCAAAAAGCCCTCTCCATGGCTCTTCAAACAGACTATGACTTGATTTTATTGAATGCTCATCTGGGGGATATGACAGCCCAGGATTTTGCAGATAAGCTGAGTCGGACTAAGCCAGCCTCAGTCATCATGGTCTTGGATCATCGTGAAGAATTGCAAGATCAGATTGAGACAATCCAACGCTTTGCCGTTTCTTACATCTATAAGCCAGTTATTATTGAGAATCTGGTGGCTCGTATTTCAGCGATTTTCCGAGGTCGGGACTTTATCGATCAACACTGTAGTCAGATGAAGGTTCCAACGTCTTACCGCAATCTGCGTATGGATGTAGAACATCATACCGTTTATCGTGGCGAGGAGATGATTGCTCTGACGCGTCGTGAGTATGACCTTTTGGCTACTCTTATGGGAAGCAAGAAAGTTCTGACTCGTGAGCAGTTGTTGGAAAGTGTCTGGAAGTATGAAAGTGCGACAGAGACCAATATCGTGGATGTCTATATCCGTTATCTACGTAGCAAGCTTGATGTAAAAGGTCAGAAAAGCTACATTAAAACCGTTCGTGGTGTCGGTTACACCATGCAAGAATAGAAAAGCAGTTGCAGTTTTGTAACTGCTTTTTTCAAATGGAGAAAGGGATGTTTTTTTTGTATTGACAGGAACGAATAAATGTGTTATAAGTTTTTTAGGAGGATAAAATAATGAAAGAAACCTTTTATAAAAAATTGGTTATTTCAATTGTTGCTAGTACTTTGTTAGCTAGTCAGCTACCGACAGTATCTGCTTTGACTGTTATTTCAAGTACAGGCGAGGAGTATGAGGTAAGTGAAACATTACAAGAGAGTCCAGGAACTAATAATTTTTCACTTCCCGATGTTTCACCGACTTATGGTTCATACTACCAAAAACAATCAGAAGTAATTATCGGTAATGATGATTTGGTTAAAATTGATAATACTCTACAATATCCGTATTCAACTTCAGCTATGGTTTTGTCTGAGTACCATGGTGTATCTAATGGAAGGAATATAGAAGGAAGAGGAAGCGCGAATTTTATTAAAGATAATGTTTTAATTACAGCAGCTCATAACTTCTACAGTCATAAATATGGAAAAGAAGCGGATGCTATTTATGTACTTCCAGCAGCTAGTCCAGATCAGGAACCATTTGGAAAGATCAAGGTTAAGGAAGTTCGTTATTTGAAAGAATTTAGAACTTTAAATTCTAGAGATGCATCGAAATATGACTTGGCTCTATTAATTCTAGAAGAGCCTGTTGGCGCAAAATTGGGAACACTGGGGCTTCCAAATAGTCAGAAAAATTTGGCGGGAACACCTGTAACAATTACTGGTTATCCATCATATGCTTTTAAAATTCATCAAATGTATACAGATAAAAAACAAGTTTTAAGTGATGATGGTACTTTTTTGGATTATCAAGTTGATACTTTGGAGGGGTCAAGTGGATCTGCAGTTTATGATGCCAGACACCGTGTAGTCGGAGTGCATACTTTGGGGGATGAAGATAATCAAGTTAATAGTGCAGTAAAATTAAATGAACAAAACCTATCCTTTATCTATTCCATCCTTGAGGGACATTCTATTGATGGTTGGAAATTGATTAGTGGTACTTGGTATTATTATAAGAACAGTACGAAACAAACAGGTTGGCAGAAAATAAATGATACTTGGTACTATTTAGATGCTTCAGGTAAGATGCTTACAGGTTGGCAGAAAATAAATGATACTTGGTATTATCTAGATGTTTCAGGTAAGATGCTTACAGATTGGCAAAAAGTAAACGGAAGATGGTATTACCTTGAATCTTCTGGTTTGATGGCAACAGGTTGGAAATATGTTCGAGGCAGATGGTATTACTTAGATAATAAAAATGGTGATATGAAGACTGGATGGTATAAAGATGGTTCAACATGGTACTATCTAGATCCTACTAATGGAGACATGAAAACAGGTTGGATAAAAGTAGGAGAAAACTGGTATTATCTTAATTCCTCTGGAGCAATGGTTACAGGTAGCCAAACTATCGATGGTAAAGTTTATAATTTCGCCTCATCTGGTGAGTGGATTTAATATTGGAGGGTATATACATGAAACTTTTGAAAAAAACTATTCAAGTTGGATTAGCAGCAATATTCTTTGGTTTTCTAGCTACAAATGTAGTATTTGCAGATGATTCTGAAGGATGGCAGTTTGTCCAAGAAAATGGTAGAACCTACTACAAGAAGGGTGACATCAAAGAGACGGACTGGCGAGTGATTGATGGCAAGACCTATTATTTTGATTATAATGGCGAAATGGTTGTTGGTTGGCAGTACATTCCAATGCCAGTTAAAGGATATACAATTGGTCCTTACCCTAATGGTATAAGATTAGAAGGTTCCCCAATGCCAGAATGGTACTACTTTGACAAAAATGGAGTGCTACAAGAGTTTGTTGGTTGGGAAGCATTAGAGGTTAAAACTAAAGACAACGTTGGAAGAAAGTATGGGGAAAAACGTACAAATCCGGAAGATAAAGAAGAGAAGAGTTTTTACACGAACTATTACTTTAATCAAGATCATTCTTTAAAGACAGGTTGGCTTTATGACCAGTCTAACTGGTATTACCTAGCTAAAACAGAAATTATTGGAGAAGACTATATTGGTGGTGAAATACGTACAGGTTGGATAAATGATGGTTCAGCATGGTACTATCTAGATCCAACAACTGGTATCATGCAAACTGGTTGGAAACAACTTGGCAATAAATGGTACTATCTCCGTTCATCAGGAGCTATGGCAACAGGTTGGTATCAAGATGGTTCAACTTGGTATTACTTAGATAATAAAAATGGTGATATGAAAACAGGCTGGCAATATCTAGGTAATAACTGGTACTACCTCCGTTCATCAGGTGCCATGGCAACTGGTTGGTATCAAGATGGTTCAACTTGGTATTACTTAGATAATAAAAATGGTGATATGAAAACGGGTTGGCAATACCTTGGTAACAAGTGGTACTATCTCCGTTCATCAGGAGCTATGACAACTGGTTGGTATCAAGATGGATCAACATGGTATTACTTAGATAATAAAAATGGTGATATGACGACAGGCTGGTTCCAGGTCAATGGCAAATGGTACTATGCTTACAGCTCAGGTGCTTTGGCAGTGAATACCACTGTAGATGGCTACTACGTCAACTATAATGGTGAATGGGTTCAATAATGAAAGAGGCGATTGTGAATGGAAACAATCGCTTTTTTTGTGAAAATATAATAAAATAGATAGGAGAGAATAAATACTTGTATGAAAAGATGAGACGGTTTTTTCGTCTAGTAAAAGGAAAAAATGACAAAAAAAATTGGTGTCGGTCAGGCACATAGTAAGATTATTTTAATAGGAGAGCATGCGGTCGTTTACGGTTATCCTGCCATTTCTCTGCCTCTTTTGGAGGTGGAGGTGATTTGTAAGGTAGTTCCTGCAGAGAGTCCTTGGCGCCTCTATGAGGAAGATACCTTGTCCATGGCAGTTTATGCTTCACTGGAGTATTTGGAGATCAAAGAAGCTTGCATTCGCTGTGAGATTGACTCGGCTATCCCTGAAAAACGGGGAATGGGTTCGTCAGCGGCTATCAGCATAGCGGCTATTCGTGCGGTTTTTGACTACTATGAGGCTGATCTGCCTCATGATGTACTAGAAATCTTGGTCAATAGGTCTGAGATGATTGCCCATATGAATCCTAGTGGTTTGGATGCCAAGACCTGTCTTAGTGACCAGCCTATTCGCTTTATTAAAAATGTAGGATTTACAGAGCTTGAGATGGACTTATCCGTCTATTTGGTGATTGCGGATACGGGCGTTTATGGTCATACTCGTGAAGCCATCCAAGTGGTTCAAAATAAGGGCAAGGATGCCCTACCGTTTTTGCATGCCTTAGGAGAATTGACCCAGAGGGCAGAAGATGCGATTTCACAAAAAGATGTTGAAGGACTGGGACAAATCCTCAGTCAAGCGCATTTACATTTAAAAGAAATTGGTGTCAGTAGCCCTGAGGCAGACTCTTTGGTTGAAACGGCTCTTAGCCATGGTGCTTTAGGTGCCAAGATGAGCGGTGGTGGGCTAGGAGGTTGTATCATAGCCTTGGCAGACAATTTAACACACGCACAAGAACTAGCAGAAAGATTAGAAGAGAAAGGAGCTGTTCAGACATGGATAGAGAGCCTGTAACAGTACGTTCTTACGCAAATATTGCTATTATCAAATATTGGGGAAAGAAACAAGAAAAAGAGATGGTACCTGCAACTAGCAGCATCTCTCTGACTTTGGAAAATATGTACACGGAGACGACCTTGTCACCTTTGCCAGACCATGCGACAGCTGATGCCTTTTATATCAATGGTCAGCTCCAGAATGAGGCGGAGCATGCCAAGATGAGCAAGATTATTGACCGCTACCGTCCAGAAGGTGAGGGTTTTGTCCGTATCGATACTCAAAACAACATGCCGACTGCAGCGGGCCTGTCCTCAAGTTCTAGTGGTTTGTCCGCCTTGGTTAAGGCTTGCAATGCCTATTTCAAGCTTGGATTGGATAGAAGTCAGTTAGCACAGGAGGCTAAGTTTGCCTCAGGTTCTTCCTCTCGGAGTTTTTATGGACCACTAGGTGCTTGGGATAAGGATAGTGGAGAAATTTACCCTGTAGAGACAGACTTGAAATTAGCTATGATGATGTTGGTGCTAGAAGACAAGAAAAAACCAATCTCTAGCCGTGATGGGATGAAACTTTGTGTGGAAACTTCGACTACTTTTGACGACTGGGTGCGTCAGTCTGAGAAAGACTATCAGGATATGCTGGTTTATCTCAAGGAAAATGATTTTACCAAAGTTGGGGAATTGACTGAGAAAAATGCCCTGGCTATGCACGCTACGACCAAAACAGCATCACCAGCCTTTTCTTATCTGACCAATGCGACTTATGAAGCCATGGACTTTGTCCGCCAGCTTCGTGAACAAGGGGAAGCCTGCTACTTTACCATGGATGCTGGTCCCAATGTCAAGGTCCTCTGTCAGGAGAAAGACTTGGAGCATTTATCAGAAATCTTCGGTCAACGTTATCGTTTGATTGTGTCAAAAACAAAGGATTTGAGCCAAGATGATTGCTGTTAAAACTTGCGGAAAACTCTATTGGGCAGGTGAGTATGCTATTTTAGAGTCAGGGCAGTTAGCCTTGATAAAGGCTATTCCCATCTATATGAGGGCTGAGATTGCTTTTTCTGATAGTTACCTTATTTATTCGGATATGTTTGATTTCGAAGTGGATTTAACGCCAAATCCTGACTATAGTTTGATTCAAGAAACGATTGCTTTAGTGGAAGATTTTCTCGTTTATCGTGGGCAGACCTTGCGACCTTTTTCTTTGGAAATCCGAGGAAAAATGGAAAGAGAAGGGAAAAAGTTTGGTCTAGGCTCTAGCGGTAGCGTCGTTGTCTTGGTTGTCAAGGCTCTGCTGGCTCTCTATGATCTTGCGGTTGATCAGGAACTCTTATTCAAGTTAGCCAGCGCTGTCTTGCTCAAACGAGGAGACAATGGTTCTATGGGGGACCTTGCCTGTATTGTGGCAGAGGATTTGGTTGTCTACCAGTCTTTTGATCGCCAGAAGGTGGCTGCTTGGTTGGAAGAAGAAAACTTGGCAACAGTTTTGGAGCGTGATTGGGGCTTTTCTATCTCACAAGTGAAACCAGCCCTAGAATGTGATTTTCTAGTGGGATGGACCAAGGAAGTGGCTGTATCGAGTTACATGGTTCAACAAATCAAGCAAAATATCAATCAGAGTTTTTTAAATTCCTCAAAAGAAACGGTAGCTTCTTTGGTAGCTTCTTTGGAGCAGGGGAAAGCCGAAAAAGTTATCGAGCAAGTAGAAGTGGCAAGCAATCTCTTAGAAGGCTTGAGCTCAGATATTTACACGCCTTCGCTCAGACAGCTGAAAGAAGCCAGTCAAGATTTGCAGGCCGTTGCCAAGAGTAGCGGTGCGGGTGGTGGTGACTGTGGCATTGCCTTGAGTTTTGATGTACAATCAACTGAAACCTTAAAAAATCGTTGGGCCGATCTGGGGATTGAGCTCTTATACCAAGAAAGGATAGGACATGACGACAAATCGTAAGGATGAGCACATCCGCTATGCTCTTGAGCAGAAAAGTTCCTATAATAGCTTTGATGAGGTGGAGTTGATTCATTCTTCCTTGCCTCTTTACGATCTGGATGAGATTGATTTGTCTACAGAATTTGCTGGTCGAAAGTGGGACTTTCCTTTTTATATCAATGCTATGACGGGTGGAAGCGATAAGGGAAGAGAAATCAATCAAAAGCTGGCTCAGGTGGCGGAAACCTGTGGAATTTTGTTTGTAACGGGTTCATATAGTGCAGCCCTCAAGGATCCAACAGATGCCTCGTTTTCTGTCAAGTCTAGCCATCCAAATCTCCTCCTTGGAACCAATATTGGATTGGACAAGCCTGTTGAGTTCGGTCTTCAGACTGTAGAAGAGATGAATCCTCTTCTTCTACAGGTGCATGTCAATGTCATGCAGGAATTACTCATGCCTGAGGGAGAAAGAATGTTCAGAAGCTGGCAATCGCATCTGGCAGACTATAGCAAGCAAATCCCCGTTCCAATCGTTTTAAAGGAAGTCGGCTTTGGAATGGATGCCAAGACCATTGAGAGAGCCTATGAATTGGGCGTTCGAACCTTTGACCTATCGGGTCGTGGTGGTACCAGCTTTGCCTATATCGAAAACCGTCGCAGTGGCCAGCGTGATTACCTCAATCAATGGGGGCAATCCACTATGCAAGCCCTTATCAATGCCCAAGACTGGAAAGACAAGGTCCAACTCTTGGTCAGTGGAGGCGTTCGCAATCCGCTGGATATGATTAAGTGCCTGGTCTTTGGTGCCAAAGCCGTGGGACTGTCTCGAACAGTTCTGGAATTGGTTGAAAGCTATACGATTGAAGAAGTGATCGGCATTATCCAAGGCTGGAAAGCAGATCTACGCTTGATCATGTGTGCCCTTAATTGTGCAACCATAGCAGATCTGCAAAAAGTAGACTATCTTCTTTATGGAAAATTAAAAGAAGCAAAAGATCAGATGAAAAAGGCGTAACCACCGCCTTTTTTTCCATCCTCAGACTGAGGCGACTTTTTTGAATTGTGATAAAATAGAAGAGAGAGGATGAACCTATGAGAAAATTTAAAATCTTTTTATTTATCGAAGCCTGTCTTTTGACAGGAGCTCTGATTTTGATGGTATCAGAGCATTTTTCACGTTTTCTGCTGATTCTATTCCTCTTTTTGCTTTTGATTCGCTATTACACTGGTAAGGAGGGCAATAACCTTCTTTTAGTCGTGGCAAGCATTCTCTTCTTTTTCATCGTCATGCTTAATCCTTTTGTGATTATAGCTATTTTTGTTGCGGTCATCTACAGCCTCTTTCTTCTTTATCCGATGATGAATCAGGAAAAAGAGCAGACAAATTTGGTTTTTGAAGAGGTGGTGACGGTTAAGAAGGAGAAAAATCGTTGGTTTGGAAATCTCCATCATTTTTCAAGCTACCAGACTTGCCAGTTTGATGCTATCAATCTCTTTCGCCTCATGGGTAAGGACACTATTCATCTGGAGAGGGTCATCCTAACCAATCATGACAATGTCATTATTCTCAGAAAGATGGTAGGAACGACCAAAATTATTGTACCTGTAGATGTGGAAGTCAGTCTCAGCGTTAATTGTCTATATGGGGATTTGACTTTTTTCAGTCAGCCCAAGCGAGCCCTCCGTAATGAACACTATCATCAAGAAACTAAAGACTATCTCAAGAGTAACAAGAGTGTCAAGATTTTCTTGACCACTATGATTGGGGATGTGGAGGTGGTCAGAGGATGAAAAAACAAGCTTATGTAATCATTACTCTCACCTCTATCTTGTTTGTCTTATTTTTCTCCCACAGCTTGCTGGAAATTCTTGACTTTGACTGGTCTATTTTCTTGCACGATGTCGAAAAAACAGAAAAATTTGTCTTTTTGTTGTTGGTATTCAGCATGTCCATGACCTGTCTCTTGGCCCTGTTTTGGCGAGGTGTCGAAGAGCTTTCTCTCAGAAAAATGCAGGCTAATCTCAAGCGTTTATTGGCGGGGCAAGAAGTGGTTCAGCTTGCAGATCCAGACTTGGATGCCAGTTTCAAGTCCTTATCAGGTAAACTTAACCTTTTGATAGAAGCTCTTCAAAAAGCTGAAAATCACAGTCTTGATCAGGAAGAGGAAATCATCGAGAAGGAACGGAAGCGGCTTGCTAGGGATTTGCACGATACGGTCAGTCAGGAGTTGTTTGCGGCCCACATGATTTTGTCAGGTGTCAGCCAGCAGGCTTTGAAATTGGATAGAGAAAAGATGCAAATTCAGTTGCAGAGTGTCACAGCTATTTTAGAAACCGCCCAGAAGGATTTGCGGGTTTTGCTCTTGCATTTGCGACCAGTTGAACTGGAGCAAAAGAGTCTGGTTGAGGGAATCCAAATCCTCTTAAAAGAGCTTGAGGACAAGAGTGATCTCAAGGTTAGTTTCAAGCAAAATGTGACGAAATTGCCTAAGAAAATCGAGGAGCATATCTTCCGTATTCTGCAAGAATTGATTAGCAATACCCTCCGCCATGCCCAAGCCTCCTGTTTGGATGTCTATCTCTATCAGACGGATTTTGAATTGCAGCTGAAGGTGGTGGACAATGGGATTGGTTTCCAGTTGGGGAGTTTAGATGACCTGAGTTATGGACTCCGCAATATCAAGGAGCGGGTTGAAGATATGGCAGGGACGGTTCAGTTATTGACAGCTCCCAAGCAAGGATTAGCAGTTGATATTCGTATTCCCTTGCTAGATAAGGAATGATAAAGGAGTAAAGATGAGAATTTTACTAGTAGATGATCATGAAATGGTTCGATTGGGCTTGAAAAGCTACTTTAATCTCCAAGACGATGTAGAAGTTGTAGGGGAAGCGTCCAACGGGTCTCAAGGCATTGACTTGGCATTGGAATTGCGTCCAGATGTTATTGTCATGGATATCGTCATGCCTGAGATGAATGGAATTGATGCGACCTTGGCTATCCTCAAAGAATGGCCTGAAGCTAAGATTTTGATTGTGACTTCTTACTTGGACAATGAAAAAATCATGCCTGTCTTAAATGCTGGTGCTCGGGGCTATATGCTCAAGACTTCTAGTGCAGACGAACTACTCCATGCCGTCCGTAAGGTGGCTGCTGGGGAGTTGGCCATTGAGCAGGAGGTCAGCAAGAAGGTCGAATACCACCGCAATCACATAGAACTACATGAGGATTTGACTGCGCGTGAGCGAGATGTACTCCAACTGATTGCCAAGGGTTACGAAAATCAGCGCATCGCTGATGAACTTTTTATCTCTCTCAAGACGGTCAAGACCCATGTGTCCAATATCCTTGCCAAACTTGAAGTCAGCGATCGTACCCAGGCTGCAGTCTATGCCTTTCAGCATCATTTGGTAGGGCAGGAGGAGTTTTAACAGATATGCAAAAATGATATTGGAGAAATGGCTGACCTTAGTATCAAGGAAGCAAGCAAGTACCTTTCCTATGGTAAATTTCCAAACTAAGTTCCACCGCTAGTAGAAGTGGAAGTTAGTCTGATAAAAATCGTAAAAACCAGTGGAAATCCGTTTCAGGGTAAGTTCCACTGGTTTTACTAATGCTTGATTTCATCGCTTTTGTAGC
>NZ_WIJP01000008.1 GCF_009496155.1 Streptococcus mitis | reverse complement strand
AGATTGCCTCAATTGATAAGAACGCTAAATTGTCAGACGATGAAAAAGCAGCAGCGAAAGCTGAAGTAGCGCAAGCCGCCATCGCAGCCGTAAATGCTATCAATGAAGCGAAGGATCAAGCAGGAGTGGACGGCGCTCAAACTACAGGAGTTAAAGCAATTGAAGCAGTAAATCCAGTAGGTACAAGCAGTACGAATAGCGCAGGAAACGGTATTACACCACCAACTGTAGAAGTCCCAGCTTATACAGAACCAGTAGGCACAAGTAGTGCAGATGGTGAAGGAAATGTTATTATTCCACCAACTGTAGAAGTTCCAGCTTATACAGAACCAGTAGGCACAAGTAGTACAGATGGTGAAGGCCATGTTATTGTTCCACCAACAGCAGAAGTCCCAGCTTATACAGAACCAGTAGGCACAAGCAGTACAGCTGGTGACGGCAAGGTAGTTACGCCACCAACAGCAGAAGTCCCAGCCGGTAGTGTGAATGGTATTTCAGAAGAAATGCCAGCTCAGCCACATAAGGACGGCAGTGCTAATGAAATGTCAGATGGAACTCCAGTATCTGAAACTACAATAAATAAAGATCGACAACTTCCAAATACTGGTACAGCAGACTCTACAGTAGCTATGGTAGCAGCTGCAGCAAGTGCAGTACTTGGACTTGCTCTTGCAGGCCGTCGTCGTAAAGAAGACGAAGAAGCATAATTTATATATGAGTTAATCTAATCTTTTAGTAAAATTTGTATTTGATTTTATAGCTTATATAGAATTCCTTAAAAAAACTCTCCTAGTAGTCCATTGATTGCTAGGAGATTTTGGTTATTTGTCAATTATATAGGGTATTGAAACTGGAATAGTAGGACATGACTTCTGAAGCATTGTTAGAAATTAATACTCTTCGAAAATCTCTTCAAACCACGTCAGCGTCGCCTTACCGTACTCAAGTAAAGCCTACGGCTAGCTTCCTAGTTTGCTCTTTGATTTTCATTGATTATAATTTGACTTTCCTAATCTCTTTGTTCACATCTTATTTCAATATACTATAATTCCCCAATCAATTTGTTTATATTTTATTTCAATTTACTATACTTTTCTTCTATAATTAAAAATACGATTATTAATTTTTACGAATAATATAGAAAAGGAGGGAAATCATGTTTGTTGCGAGAGATGCTAGGGGACAGTTGGTAAATGTGTTAGAGGATAAGCTTGAGAAGGAAGAATATACCTGCCCAGCTTGTGGAGGTCAGCTCCGTTTGCGTCAAGGACCAAGTGTACGGACCCATTTTGCTCATAAATCCTTAAAAGACTGTGATTATTCCTTTGAAAATGAAAGTCCAGAACACTTGACAAATAAGGAAGTCCTCTATAACTGGTTGAAAACAGAGGCAGAGGTGCAATTAGAATACCCGCTTCCAGAGCTTAAACAGATTGCAGATGTATTTGTAAATGGCAATCTAGCTTTAGAGGTTCAGTGTAGTACCTTTCCACAAAAAATTCTTAAAGAACGTAGTGAGGGCTATCGTAGTCAGGGATACCAAGTACTGTGGTTGCTGGGAGAAAAACTGTGGCTCAAGGAGCGTTTGACCCGTCTGCAACAAGGTTTTCTTTATTTCAGTCAAAATATGGGCTTTTATGTTTGGGAAGTAGACAAGGAAAAACAGCTTTTAAGGCTTAAATATCTCATACACCAGGATCTTCGAGGCAAACTCCATTATCAGATTAAAGAATTTCCCTATGGTCAAGATAGTCTACTGGATATATTACGTCTTCCCTATAAGAAACAAAAAATATCTCATTTTACAGTTTCTGAGGACAAGGACATCTGTCGCTATATCCGACAACAGCTTTATTATCAAAATCCCTTTTGGATGAAAGAACAAGCAGAAGCCTATCAAAAGGGAGAAAATCTTCTGACTTATGGGCTCAAAGAATGGTATCCACAAATTCGACCAATAGTGGGCAAATTTTCCCAGATTGAACAAGACTTGAATAGCTATTATCAGCACTTTTACACCTATTACCAAGAAAATTCTCAAAATGATTGGCAAAAGCTCTATCCACCAGCCTTTTATCAGCAATATTTCTTGAAAAATATGGTAGAATAGAAAGGATGGAGGAATCTAATGGTATTACAAAGAAATGAAATAAATGAAAAAGATACATGGGATCTATCAACGATCTACCCCACTGACCAGGCTTGGGAAGAAGCCTTAAAAGATTTAACAGAACAATTGGAGACAGTAGCCCAATATGAAGGCCATCTCCTAGATAGTGCGGATAGCCTTCTAGAAATCACTGAATTTTCTCTTGAAATGGAACGCCAGATGGAGAAGCTTTACGTTTATGCTCATATGAAAAATGACCAGGATACACGTGAAGCCAAGTACCAAGAGTATTATGCCAAGGCCATGACACTCTACAGCCAGCTAGACCAAGCCTTTTCGTTCTATGAACCTGAATTTATGGAAATCAGTGAAAAGCAGTATGCTGACTTTTTAGGAGCTCAACCAAAATTGCAGCTTTATCAACACTATTTTGACAAGCTTTTGCAAGGCAAGGATCACGTTCTTTCACAACGTGAAGAAGAATTATTGGCTGGAGCTGGGGAAATCTTTGGTTCGGCAAGTGAAACCTTCGCTATTTTAGATAATGCAGATATTGTCTTTCCATTTGTTAAAGATGAAGATGGTAACGAAGTACAATTATCACATGGCGTTTATATGCGCTTGATGGAGTCTAAAAACCGTGAGGTGCGTCGTGGTGCCTATCAAGCCCTTTATGCAACTTATGAGCAATTCCAACATACTTATGCTAAAACCTTGCAAACAAATGTTAAAGTTCAAAACTATCGTGCAAAAGTTCGCAACTACAAGAGTGCTCGTCATGCAGCTCTCGCAGCAAATTTTGTTCCAGAAAGTGTTTATGATAATTTGGTAGCAGCAGTTCGCAAGCATTTGCCACTCTTGCATCGTTACCTTGAGCTTCGTTCAAAGATTTTGGGGATTTCAGACCTCAAGATGTACGATGTCTACACACCGCTTTCATCTGTTGAATACAGTTTTACTTATGAAGAAGCCTTGAAAAAAGCAGAAGATGCCTTGGCAGTTTTGGGTGAGGATTACTTGAGCCGTGTTAAACGTGCCTTCAGCGAGCGTTGGATTGATGTTTACGAAAATCAAGGCAAGCGTTCGGGGGCCTATTCTGGTGGTTCTTATGATACCAATGCCTTCATGCTCCTGAACTGGCAGGACAATCTAGACAATCTCTTTACCCTTGTTCATGAAACAGGTCATAGTATGCATTCAAGCTATACTCGTGAAACGCAGCCTTATGTTTACGGAGATTATTCTATCTTCTTGGCTGAGATTGCCTCAACGACCAATGAAAATATCTTGACGGAGAAATTATTGGAAGAAGTGGAAGACGACGCAACGCGCTTTGCGATTCTCAATAACTTCCTAGATGGTTTCCGTGGAACAGTTTTCCGCCAAACTCAATTTGCTGAGTTTGAACACGCGATTCATCAAGCAGACCAAAACGGGGAAGTCTTGACAAGCGATTTCCTAAATAAACTCTACGCAGACTTGAACCAAGAGTATTATGGTTTGAGTAAGGAAGACAATCCTGAAATCCAATACGAGTGGGCTCGCATTCCACACTTCTACTATAACTACTATGTATATCAATATTCAACAGGCTTTGCAGCAGCTTCAGCTCTGGCTGAAAAGATTGTCCATGGTAGTCAAGAAGACCGTGACCGCTATATCGACTACCTCAAGGCAGGTAAGTCTGACTATCCACTTAATGTCATGAGAAAAGCTGGCGTTGATATGGAGAAGGAAGACTATCTCAACGATGCCTTTGCAGTCTTTGAACGCCGTTTAAATGAGTTTGAAGCCCTTGTTGAAAAATTGGGATTGGCATAAGATGGTTGATTCGTATAGTAAAAATGCTAACCATAACATGCGTCGTCCTGTTGTCAAGGAAGAAATTGTAGACTTGATGCGCCAGCGTCAAAAGCAAGTCATAGGCTCTTTGAAAGAATTGGAAGATTTTGCTCGCAAGGAAAACATTCCTATCATTCCCCATGAAACGGTTGCTTACTTCCGTTTTCTCATGGAAACCATACAACCTAAAAACATTTTGGAAATTGGGACGGCTATCGGTTTTTCAGCCCTCTTGATGGCAGAACATGCACCAAATGCCAAGATTACAACCATTGACCGCAATCCAGAAATGATTGGTTTTGCCAAGGAAAATTTTGCCCAGTTTGACAGTCGCAAGCAAATTACGCTCCTAGAAGGAGATGCGGTAGATATCTTATCTACACTGACAGAGTCCTATGATTTTGTCTTTATGGATTCTGCCAAGTCTAAATATATCGTCTTTCTGCCAGAAATCCTCAAACACTTGGACGTTGGAGGTGTGGTTGTCTTGGATGATATTTTCCAAGGTGGTGATGTTGCCAAGGACATTATGGAAGTTCGTCGTGGTCAGCGAACTATATACAGAGGCCTTCAAAGACTATTTGATGCAACTTTAGATAATCCAGGACTCACCGCAACATTAGTCCCTCTGGGAGACGGTATTCTCATGCTTCGTAAAAATCTAGCAGATGTTCAATTGCCTGACAGCGAATAATTTTCAGAAAAATTTAAGAAAATATAGTAAAATAGATAGGGTAACACTTATCTCAAAGGAGTAGACATGAAGAAAAAACTATTGGCAGGTGCCATTACACTATTATCAGTAGCAACTTTAGCAGCTTGTTCCAAAGGTTCAGAAGGAGCAGACCTTATTAGCATGAAAGGAGATGTTATCACTGAACATCAGTTTTATGAGCAAGTGAAAAGCAATCCTTCAGCTCAACAAGTCTTGTTAAACTTGACCATTCAAAAAGTATTTGAGAAACAATACGGTTCAGAGGTAGATGACAAAGAAGTCAATGACACTATTGCCGAAGAAGAAAAACAATATGGTGAGAACTACCAACGTGTCTTGTCACAAGCAGGCATGACCCTTGAAACACGTAAAGCTCAAATTCGTACAAGTAAATTGGTTGAGTTGGCAGTTAAGAAGGCAGCAGAAGCTGAATTGACAGATGATGCTTATAAGAAAGCCTTTGATGAGTACACTCCAGATGTAACGGCTCAAATCATCCGTCTTGATAATGAGGACAAAGCGAAAGAAGTCCTTGAAAAAGCTAAGGCAAGTGGAGCAGACTTCGCTCAATTAGCAAAAGATAACTCAACTGATGAGAAAACCAAAGCGAATGGTGGAGAAATCACCTTTGATTCTGCTTCAACAGAAGTACCAGAACAAGTTAAAAAAGCTGCTTTTGCTCTAGATGTAAATGGTGTTTCTGATGTGATTAAAGCCACTGGCACACAAGCCTATAGTAGCCAATATTACATTGTAAAACTTACTAAGAAAACAGAAAAATCATCTAATATCGATGATTATAAAGAAAAATTAAAAACTGTTATCTTAACTCAAAAACAAAACGACGCAACATTTGTTCAAAGCATTATCGGAAAAGAATTGCAAGCAGCTAATATCAAGGTTAAAGACCAAGCCTTCCAAAATATTTTCACTCAATATATCGGTGGTGGAGATTCAAGCTCAAGTAGTTCATCAAAAGAATAAAACAGAAAAGAGCCAAGTGCTCTTTTTCTTACGAGAAAATCTTCTATCTTAAGGATAAGAGTTTTTTTCTTTCGGAAAAAATGGTATAATAGCAATCAAAACTAGAAAATAAACGGAATTTGGGAATAATTTCTTTTATTCTCATTAGATTGGTGATACTATGAAGATTAGTAAGAGGCACCTATTAAACTATTCTATTCTAGTTCCTTACTTACTTTTATCTATTTTGGGCTTGATTGTAGTTTATTCTACAACCAGTGCCATTCTTATCGAAGAAGGTAAAAGTGCCCTCCAATTGGTTCGAAGTCAGGGAATGTTTTGGGTATTTAGTTTAATATTGATTGCCTTGATATATAAGCTGAAACTGAATTTTTTAAGAAAAGAACGACTTTTATTTATTGTTATGTTTGTTGAGCTGATTCTTTTGGCTCTGGCTCGCTTAATTGGTACGCCGGTCAATGGAGCCTATGGTTGGATTTCAGTAGGACCTTTGACCATTCAGCCAGCGGAGTATTTGAAGATCATCATCGTCTGGTACTTGGCTCAACGTTTTTCAAAACAACAGGATGAAATTGGTATTTACGATTTCCAAGTTTTAACTCAAAATCAATGGATTCCTCGTGCTTTTAATGATTGGCGCTTTGTCCTACTAGTCATGATAGGAAGTTTGGCTATTTTCCCAGATTTGGGGAATGCTACTATCCTAGCTTTGGTTGCCTTGATTATGTACACAGTTAGTGGGATTGCTCATCGTTGGTTCATAGCCTTTATCGGTGTATTGTTTGGAGTTTCAGCCCTTTCCTTAACAGCTATTGATATGATAGGGGTTGATAAGTTTTCAAAAGTTCCAGTATTTGGATATGTGGCCAAGCGTTTTAGCGCCTACTTTAATCCCTTTGCTGATTTGGCAGGAGCAGGCCACCAACTTGCAAATTCCTACTTTGCCATGGTCAATGGTGGGTGGTTTGGTCTAGGCTTAGGAAATTCAATCGAAAAACGTGGCTATCTACCAGAAGCCCATACAGACTTTGTATTTTCAATTGTCATTGAAGAATTTGGCTTTGTGGGAGCCAGCTTGATTTTGGCACTTGTCTTTTTCCTTATTTTGCGAATTATCCTAGTAGGAATTCGTGCTAAGAATCCCTTTAATTCCATGATGGCGATTGGGGTTGGGGGGATGATGTTGGTACAGGTCTTTGTCAATATCGGTGGAATTTCTGGTATTATTCCCTCGACAGGAGTAACCTTCCCTTTCCTATCGCAAGGAGGGAACAGTCTCTTGGTCTTATCTGTAGCCATCGCCTTTGTCTTAAATATTGATGCAAGTGAAAAACGTGCCCAATTATATGAGGAGTTAGAAGCTCACTCATCACACTATATGTAGAGCTGATAGTGGAAAGGATTACCTATGTCTCTTCAAAAATTAGAAAACTATAGTAATAAAGCTGTCGTGCAAGAAGAAGTATTGATTTTAACAGAATTGTTAGAAGATATCACTAAAAATATGCTTGCTCCAGAGACTTTTGAAAAAATCATGCAGTTGAAGAAATTGTCAACTCAAGAAGATTATCAAGGTTTGAACCAATTAGTTACTAGTCTGACAAATGATGAAATGGCTTATATTTCACGCTACTTCTCTATCTTGCCTCTTTTGATTAATATTTCAGAAGACGTGGATTTGGCTTATGAAATCAACCACCAAAATAATATCGATCAAGATTATCTTGGGAAATTATCAGCAACGATTAAAATGGTTGCAGAAAAAGAAAATGCGGTTGAAATTTTAGAACACTTGAATGTTGTCCCTGTTTTGACAGCCCATCCAACACAAGTGCAACGTAAGAGTATGCTGGATTTGACTAACCATATCCACACCCTCTTGCGTAAGTACCGTGATGTGAAATTAGGCTTGATTAATAAGGAAAAATGGCATAATGATCTCCGTCGTTACATTGAGATTATCATGCAGACAGATATGATTCGTGAAAAGAAATTGAAAGTAACCAATGAAATCACGAATGTTATGGAATACTACAATAGTTCATTCCTGAAGGCAGTTCCTCATTTGACTGCTGAGTACAAGCGCCTGGCTAAAAAACATGGCTTGGAGTTGAAACATCCTAAACCGATTACCATGGGAATGTGGATTGGTGGAGACCGTGATGGGAATCCATTTGTGACCGCAGATACCTTGAAACAATCTGCCATGACCCAGTGTGAAGTCATCATGAACTACTATGATGAAAAGATTTACCAACTTTATCGTGAATTCTCCCTCTCAACCAGTATCGTCAATGTCAGCAAGCAAGTCAGAGAAATGGCTCGTCAATCCAAGGATAACTCGATTTACCGTGAAAAAGAGCTTTACCGCCGCGCCTTGTTTGATATTCAATCAAAAATCCAAGCGACAAAAGCTTATTTGATTGAGGATAAGGAAGTTGGAGCTCGCTATGAGACAGCTAATGATTTTTATAAGGACTTAATTACCATTCGTGATTCCCTCTTGGAAAATAAGGGTGAAGCACTGATTTCTGGTGATTTTGTTGAGCTGATTCAGGCAGTTGAAATTTTTGGTTTCTATTTGGCATCTATTGACATGCGTCAAGATTCTAGTGTTCATGAAGCCTGTGTAGCTGAACTCTTGAAATCAGCAGGAATTCATTCGCATTATAGTGAACTAAGTGAAGAAGAAAAATGCCAGCTTCTTTTGAAAGAATTGGAGGAAGATCCACGTATTCTTTCTGCTACTCATGTTGAAAAATCAGAGTTACTTGAAAAAGAATTGGCCATCTTTAAGGCTGCTCGTAAGTTGAAAGATAAGTTGGGAGATGATGTTATTCGTCAGACTATCATTTCACATGCAACCAGCGTATCAGACATGTTGGAATTGGCTATCTTGCTAAAAGAAGTAGGGTTAGTTGATAAAGAAAGAGCCCGTGTCCAAATCGTTCCTCTCTTTGAAACAATTGAGGACTTGGACCACTCAGAAGAAACTATGAGAGAATACCTTTCTCTTCCTCTCGCTAAGAAATGGATTGCTTCACGTAATAACTACCAAGAAATCATGCTTGGCTATTCTGATAGTAATAAAGATGGTGGTTACTTATCATCATGTTGGACTCTCTACAAGGCTCAACAACAATTGACTGCTATTGGAGATGAATTTGGTGTTAAGGTTACCTTCTTCCATGGCCGTGGTGGTACTGTCGGTCGTGGTGGTGGACCAACTTATGAAGCTATCACATCTCAACCGCTCAAGTCTATCAAGGATCGTATCCGCTTGACGGAGCAGGGTGAAGTGATTGGGAATAAATACGGTAATAAAGATGCTGCCTATTATAACCTTGAAATGTTAGTTTCAGCAGCTATTAACCGCATGATTACTCAGTGGAAGAGTGATACTAATACCTCAAATCGCTATGAAGCCATTATGGACCAAGTAGTGGACCGTAGTTATGATATTTATCGAGATTTAGTCTTTGGAAATGACCATTTTTATGATTATTTCTTTGAGTCAAGTCCAATCAAGGCTATTTCCAGCTTTAATATCGGTTCGCGTCCAGCTGCCCGTAAGACCATTACAGAAATCGGTGGTTTGCGTGCCATTCCTTGGGTCTTCTCATGGTCACAAAGCCGTGTCATGTTCCCTGGCTGGTATGGGGTCGGTTCCAGTTTCAAAGAATTCATCGATAAAAATCCAGAGAATATCGCTATCTTACGAGATATGTACCAAAATTGGCCTTTCTTCCAGTCTCTCCTTTCAAATGTAGATATGGTCTTGTCAAAATCGAACATGAATATTGCTTTTGAATATGCTAAGTTATGTGAAGATGATCAAGTGAAGGCTATTTATGATACTATTTTAGACGAATGGCAATTAACTAAAAATGTTATCCTAGAGATTGAAGGGTATGACGAATTATTAGCTGAAAATCCATATCTAAAAGCAAGTTTGGATTATCGTATGCCTTACTTTAATATCCTCAACTATATCCAGTTGGAGTTGATTAAACGTCAACGCCGAGGAGAATTATCAAGCGATCAAGAAAAATTAATTCATACAACCATCAACGGAATTGCGACAGGATTGCGTAATTCGGGTTGATACCTTTCAAACTTCCTCTTTTCTATAGGGGAAGTTTTTGAATATTTCAAAAAAATACCAAAAGAGTCTTGACAAGTAATTGAAAAATGATATAATTTAAACATTCAGAAAAGTAATCATTCAAACTTTTTAGAGAGTCTGTGGTAGCTGAAAACAGATAAGTGGTGATGATGAAAATTGGGCTGAATGTTATTTAGAATTTGAAATCATAAAAATTCGGTGAGCACACCTTACAGTGCATCTCGTTATTGCGAGACAGAGCGATAGGGAAATTCCCTATAATTGAGGTGGTACCGCGCATCGACGTCCTCACACAAGTTTTTTGTGTGAGGACGTTTTTGATGGAGGTTAGTATGGAAAGAAAACGATGGCGTCGCTTGTTTATACTCAATGAAAATCAAAGTACAAACTAGGAAGCTAGCAGCAGGTTGCTCAAAGCACTGCTTTGAGGTTGTGGATAGAACTGACGAAGTCAGTAACCATAGCTACGGCAAGGTGAAGCTGACGTGGTTTGAAGAGATTTTCGAAGAGTATTAGATAAGTGAAGTATTTTAAAGGAATAAAAAAGGAGAAATAGAATGAAAAATAAACGTTTAATTGGAATTATCGCTGCATTAGCAGTCTTAGTCGCAGGAAGCTTGATTTACTCTTCAATGAATAAACCAGAAGCTAAGAATGAAAAGAAAGTAGCTAAAGTTGGTGTTCTTCAGTTTGTAAGCCATCCATCTCTTGACTTGATTTATAAAGGGATTCAAGATGGACTTGCAGAAGAAGGCTATAAAGATGATCAAGTTAAAATCGACTTTATGAACTCAGAAGGTGACCAAAGTAAGGTTGCGACAATGAGTAAACAATTGGTTGCAAATGGCAATGACCTTGTGGTTGGTATTGCAACACCAGCTGCTCAAGGTTTGGCAAGCGCCACAAAAGACCTACCTGTTATCATGGCCGCTATTACAGACCCAATCGGAGCTAACTTGGTCAAAGATTTGAAAAAACCAGGCGGCAACATTACAGGGGTGTCTGACCACAATCCAGCTCAACAACAAGTTGAACTCATTAAGGCTCTTACACCAAATGTGAAAACAATCGGAGCTCTTTACTCAAGCAGCGAAGACAATTCAAAAACACAGGTCGAAGAATTTAAGGCTTATGCTGAAAAAGCAGGTTTGACAGTGGAAACATTTGCGGTTCCTTCAACAAATGAAATTGCTTCAACGGTTAATGTTATGACTAGCAAGGTCGATGCCATCTGGGTTCCAATTGATAACACTATTGCTTCAGCCTTCTCAACTGTTGTATCAAGCAACCAATCAGCTAAAAAACCAATTTACCCAAGTGCAACTGCCATGGTAGAAGCGGGCGGTTTGGCATCAGTTGTAGTTGACCAACATGACCTTGGTGTGGCAACTGGTAAAATGATTGCACAAGTTTTGAAAGGTGCAAAACCAGCTGATACTCCAGTCAATGTCTTTTCAACAGGTAAGTCAGTGATCAACAAAAAATTGGCACAAGAGTTAGGTATTACTATTCCTGAGTCTGTTCTAAAAGAAGCAGGACAAGTGATTGAATAATCTACAATGGAGGAGTTGGGGACATCTCCTCCAATTTTTTACAAAAGAAATCGTATAGAAAAAGGTTAAGAAACAGATGATATTATCTATTATTTCTCAAGGATTTGTTTGGGCTATTCTTGGTCTGGGAATCTTTATGACATTTAGGATTTTAAACTTTCCAGATATGACGACAGAAGGTTCCTTCCCTCTTGGGGGAGCTGTTGCTGTCACTCTGATAACCAAAGGTGTAAATCCCTTTTTAGCGACACTTATTGCTGTTGGAGCAGGTTGTTTGGCTGGAATGGCAGCAGGACTTCTTTATACAAAAGGGAAGATTCCAACCTTGCTCTCAGGGATTTTGGTGATGACTTCTTGTCACTCTATCATGCTCTTGATTATGGGACGTGCAAATTTAGGATTGCTTGGAACCAAGCAAATTCAGGATGTTTTGCCTTTTGATTCGGATTTGAATCAACTCTTGACAGGTCTTATCTTTGTCAGTCTTGTCATTGCTCTCATGCTCTTTTTCTTGGACACTAAACTCGGACAGGCCTATATTGCTACAGGTGACAATCCTGATATGGCTAGAAGTTTCGGGATTCATACTGGACGCATGGAGCTCATGGGCTTGGTCTTATCAAATGGTGTGATTGCCCTTGCAGGTGCTCTCATTGCCCAGCAAGAAGGTTATGCTGATGTATCTCGAGGAATCGGGGTTATCGTTGTGGGGCTTGCAAGTTTGATTATTGGGGAAGTTATTTTCAAGAGTTTGAGCCTGGCAGAGCGTCTGGTTGCCATCGTTGTGGGTTCTATCGCCTATCAATTCTTAGTGTGGGCTGTCATCGCGCTTGGTTTTAATACAAGTTACCTTCGTTTGTACAGTGCCTTGATCTTAGCAGTTTGCCTTATGATTCCAACATTTAAGCAAACAATCTTGAAAGGAGCCAAGTTAAGCAAATGACAGCAATTGTAGAATTAAAAAATGCAACCAAAGTTGTTAAAAATGGCTTTGATGAAGAAAAGATTATTTTAAATGATGTTTCCTTAGAAATTTTTGAACAGGACTTTATCACGATTTTAGGTGGAAATGGTGCTGGCAAATCAACCCTCTTTAACACTATTGCAGGAAGCTTGTCATTAACCAGTGGAACCATCCGTATTTTAGGTGAAGATGTTACCAAGTTTTCACCAGAGAAGCGCGCTAAGTATCTGTCTCGTGTTTTCCAAGATCCAAAGATGGGGACTGCTCCTCGTATGACAGTGGCAGAGAATCTCTTGATTGCCAAGTTTCGTGGTGAAAAGCGTGGTCTCTTTCCACGACGCTTGACTAATTATAAGGATGAATTTCAGGCAACCATTGAAAAAGTAGGAAATGGTCTTGAGAAACACTTGAATACACCGATTGAGTTCTTATCAGGTGGGCAAAGACAGGCTTTGAGTCTCTTAATGGCAACCTTGAAGCGACCTGAATTACTCTTGTTAGATGAGCATACTGCTGCCCTTGATCCAAAGACCAGTGTGGCCTTGATGGAATTGACAGATGAATTTGTCAAGAAAGATCAGCTGACAGCCCTTATGATTACTCATCATATGGAAGATGCTCTCAAATATGGCAATCGCTTAATTGTCATGAAAGAAGGACGGATTATCCAAGATTTGAACCAAGAAGAAAAGGCAAAAATGAAAATCTCAGACTACTATCAATTATTTGAATAGATGAACTTTATTTTCATTAAAAAATAGAGAAGAAAAACTTAGAAGCATGGAAGTGTTTCTGAGTTTTTTTTATCTTCTCTTGAAATTTTAAAAAATGAAGCAAAGAGAATCACGGAAAGTGTATGAAATGGTTTACTTTTTTTCAGAAATAAGCTATACTATATAAAGTAAACTATGATAACATGGAGGTATTGTGTATGGTTGACAAACAAGTCATTGAAGAAATCAAAAACAATGCCAACATTGTGGAAGTCATAGGAGATGTGATTTCTTTACAAAAGGCAGGACGGAACTATCTAGGGCTCTGTCCTTTTCATGGTGAAAAAACACCTTCTTTCAACGTTGTAGAGGACAAGCAGTTTTACCACTGTTTCGGTTGTGGTCGCTCAGGTGATGTCTTTAAGTTCATAGAGGAGTACCAAGGGGTTCCCTTTATGGAGGCTGTTCAAATCTTAGGTCAGCGTGTTGGGATTGAGATTGAAAAAACGCTTTATAGTGAACAGAAGCCAATTTCGCCTCACCAAGCTCTTTATGACATGCACGAAGATGCAGCCAAATTTTATCATGCTATTCTCATGACAACAACCATGGGTGAAGAGGCGAGAAATTACCTTTATCAGCGTGGTTTGACAGATGAAGTGCTCAAACATTTTCGGATTGGTTTAGCACCTCCAGAACGAAACTATCTCTATCAACGTTTGTCTGATCAGTATCGTGAAGAGGATTTACTGGATTCAGGACTGTTTTATCTCTCAGATGCTAATCAATTTGTAGACACCTTTCACAATCGCATCATGTTTCCCCTAACAAATGATCAGGGAAAGGTGCTTGCCTTCTCAGGTCGTATCTGGCAGAAAACGGATTCACAAACTTCTAAGTATAAAAATAGCCGATCAACTGCAATTTTTAACAAAAGTTACGAATTATATCATATGGATAGGGCAAAAAAATCTTCTGGAAAAGCCAGTGAGATTTACCTGATGGAAGGGTTCATGGATGTCATTGCAGCCTATCGGGCTGGAATCGAAAATGCTGTCGCATCTATGGGAACAGCCTTAAGTCGAGAGCATGTTGAGCATCTGAAAAGGTTAACCAAGAAGTTGGTGCTTGTTTACGATGGCGATAAGGCTGGGAAAGCCGCTACATTGAAAGCGCTGGATGAAATTTGTGATATACCTGTGCAAATCGTCAGCATGCCTGATAACTTGGATCCAGATGAGTATTTACAAAAAAATGGTCCAGAAGACTTGGCCTATCTATTAACGAAAACTCGTATTAGTCCGATTGAGTTTTACATTCACCAGTACAAGCCTGAAAACAGTGAAAATCTGCAGGCCCAGATTGAGTTTATTGAAAAAATAGCTCCTTTGATTGTTCAAGAAAAGTCTATCACTGCTCAAAACAGCTATATTCATATTTTAGCTGACAGTCTGGCATCCTTTGATTATGCCCAGATTGAGCAGATTGTTAATGAGAGTCGTCAGGCTCAAAGGCAGAATCGCATGGAAGGAATTTCCAGACCGACGCAAATCACTATGCCTGTCACCAAGCAGTTATCAGCTATTATGAGAGCAGAAGCCCATCTACTCTATCGGATGATGGAATCTCCTCTTGTTTTGAACGATTACCGTTTGCGGGAAGACTTTGCATTTGCTACACCTGAATTTCAGGTCTTATATGACTTGCTTGGCCAGTATGGAAATCTTCCTCCAGAAGTTTTAGCAGAACAGGCAGAGGAAGTTGAAAGAGCCTGGTATCAAGTCTTAGCTCAGGATTTGCCTGCTGAGATGTCGCCGCAGGAACTTAGTGAAGTAGAAATGACTCGAAACAGGGCTCTCTTGAATCAGGACAATATGAGAATCAAAAAGAAGGTGCAGGAAGCTAGCCATGTAGGAGATACAGACACAGCCTTAGAAGAATTAGAACGTTTAATTTCCCAAAAGAGAAGAATGGAGTAATAATGGCAACAAAACAAAAAGAAGTAACAACATTTGACGTACAAGTAGCAGAATTTATCCGTAATCATAAGCAAAAAGGGACAGCAACAGACGATGAAATCAATGCTAGTCTTGTCCTTCCTTTTACCTTGGACGCTGATGGGATTGAAGATCTCTTGCAACGGATTCAAGATGCAGGGATTTCGATCACAGATAACGAAGGAAATCCAAGTGCACGTGTTCTTAGTGCTGAAGAAGAACCAGAACTCAGCGATGAGGACTTGATTGGTTCAACTTCGGCTAAGGTCAATGACCCTGTCCGTATGTACTTGAAAGAAATTGGGGTCGTTCCTCTTTTGACCAATGAAGAGGAAAAAGACTTAGCACTAGCAGTTGAAGCTGGCGATATCGAAGCTAAACAACGTCTTGCGGAAGCCAACCTTCGTTTGGTTGTTTCTATAGCCAAACGCTATGTTGGTCGTGGTATGCAGTTCCTTGATTTGATTCAAGAAGGAAATATGGGCTTGATGAAGGCGGTTGACAAGTTTGACTATTCTAAAGGATTCAAGTTCTCAACTTACGCAACTTGGTGGATTCGTCAAGCCATCACTCGTGCTATTGCGGATCAAGCTCGTACCATTCGTATCCCAGTTCATATGGTTGAAACCATCAATAAATTGGTTCGCGAACAGCGTAATCTCCTTCAAGAATTAGAACAAGATCCAACGCCAGAACAAATCGCTGAACGTATGGATATGACACCTGACAAGGTTCGTGAAATCTTGAAGATTGCTCAAGAACCGGTATCCCTTGAAACTCCAATCGGTGAAGAGGATGATAGCCACCTTGGAGACTTTATCGAAGATGAAGTGATTGAAAATCCAGTGGACTATACAACTCGTATCGTTTTGCGTGAGCAGTTGGATGAGGTCTTGGATACTCTTACAGACCGTGAAGAAAATGTTCTGCGTCTACGTTTTGGACTAGATGATGGAAAAATGCGCACCCTTGAAGATGTGGGGAAAGTCTTTAACGTGACTCGCGAGCGTATCCGTCAGATTGAAGCCAAGGCTTTGAGAAAACTACGCCAACCAAGTCGCAGCAAACCGCTTCGTGATTTTATTGAAGACTAAGAGTGAGGATGAATATGGCTTATACAGAAGAGCAAATTGAAAACATCAAAACACGAATTTTAACAGCCTTGGAAGAAGTCATCGACCCTGAGTTGGGAATCGATATTGTCAATCTTGGTTTGATTTATGAGATTCGTTTTGACGGCGACACAGGTCAAACAGAGATTGATATGACTTTAACAACCATGGGGTGTCCCCTAGCAGACCTTTTGACGGACCAGATTTATGATGCTATGACAGAGGTACCAGAAGTAACGGATACTGAGGTCAAATTAGTCTGGTATCCAGCCTGGACCGTTGAAAAAATGAGTCGCTATGCCCGCATTGCCCTAGGCATTAAGTAAACAAATAAAAGGATGTGAGAGACCATTGGAAAAGCGAGGAAATTTCCCTTTCTTTTCCTCTAGTCTCTCCTTTCTTTTGCTGATTTTATTCAAAGAAAATGATATAATAGTAGTTATGGAAAAAAAGAAATTACGCATCAATATGTTGAGTTCAAGTGAGAAAGTAGCAGGGCAGGGAGTCTCAGGTGCCTATCGTGAATTAGTTCGTCTTCTTCACCGTGATGCCAAGGATCAATTGATTGTTACAGAAAATCTTCCAATAGAGGCAGATGTGACTCACTTTCATACGATTGATTTCCCCTATTATTTATCTACATTCCAAAAGAAACGCTCAGGGAGGAAAATTGGCTATGTGCATTTCTTGCCAGATACACTTGAGGGGAGTTTGAAAATTCCATTTTTCTTAAAGGGAATTGTTAAACGCTATGTATTTTCTTTTTACAACCGGATGGAGCATTTGGTTGTGGTTAATCCTATGTTTATTGAGGATTTGGTGGCAGCTGGTATTCCACGTGAAAAAGTGACCTATATTCCTAATTTTGTCAATAAGGAAAAATGGCATCCCCTTCCACAAGAAGAGGTAGCGAGACTGAGAGCAGAACTTGGTGTTAGTGACAATCAGTTTATCGTAGTAGGTGCTGGTCAAGTCCAGAAACGCAAAGGGATTGATGATTTTATCCGTCTGGCTGAGGAATTGCCTCAGATTACCTTTATCTGGGCGGGTGGTTTCTCTTTTGGTGGCATGACAGATGGTTATGAACGCTACAAGAAAATTATGGACAATCCTCCCAAAAATTTGATGTTTCCAGGCATTGTGTCGCCAGAGCGGATGCGCGAATTGTATGCCCTAGCGGATCTTTTCTTGCTGCCTAGTTATAATGAGCTCTTTCCTATGACCATTTTAGAGGCTGCTAGTTGTGAAGCTCCTATTATGCTACGTGATTTGGATCTCTATAAGGTGATTTTAGAGGGAAATTATCGGGCGACAGCAGATAGAGAAGAGATGAAAGAGGCTATTTTAGAATATCAAGCAAATCCTGCTGCCTTAAAAGACCTCAAAGAAAAAGCTAAGAATATTTCCAGAGAGTATTCAGAAGAGCATCTGTTACAAATTTGGTTGGACTTTTATGAGAAACAGGCTGCTTTAGGGAGAAAATAAAAAGTGAGGTAATCTATGCGAATTGGTTTATTTACAGATACCTATTTTCCTCAGGTTTCTGGTGTTGCGACCAGTATTCGAACCTTGAAAACAGAACTTGAAAAGCAGGGACATGCTGTTTTTATCTTTACAACGACAGATAAGGATGTCAATCGCTATGAAGATTGGCAAATCATCCGCATTCCAAGTGTTCCCTTCTTTGCTTTTAAGGATCGCCGCTTTGCCTATCGAGGTTTTAGCAAGGCGCTTGAAATTGCCAAGCAGTATCAGCTAGATATTATCCATACTCAGACAGAATTTTCTCTAGGCTTGTTGGGGATTTGGATTGCGCATGAACTGAAAATTCCCGTTATCCATACCTATCACACCCAGTACGAAGATTATGTACACTATATTGCCAAGGGGATGTTGATTCGTCCTAGTATGGTCAAGTATCTGGTTAGAGGTTTCTTGCATGATGTGGATGGGGTTATTTGTCCGAGTGAGATTGTCCGTAACTTGCTATCTGACTATAAGGTTAAGGTTGAAAAACGGGTCATTCCAACTGGGATTGAATTAGCCAAGTTTGAGCGTCCAGAAATCAAGCAAGAAAATTTAAAAGAACTGCGTAGTAAATTAGGGATTCAAGACGATGAAAAGATCTTGCTGAGTCTTTCCAGAATTTCCTATGAAAAAAATATTCAAGCAGTTTTAGTAGCCTTTGCTGAAGTTCTGAAAGAGGAAGACAAGGTTAAACTGGTAGTTGCTGGGGACGGGCCTTATCTGGATGATCTCAAAGAGCAAGCCCAGAGACTAGAGATTCAAGACTCTGTTGTCTTTACAGGGATGATTGCTCCTAGTGAGACGGCTCTTTACTATAAGGCGGCAGATTTCTTCATTTCGGCATCGACAAGTGAAACCCAAGGTTTGACCTACTTGGAAAGCTTAGCTAGTGGGACGCCTGTCATTGCTCACGGAAATCCTTATCTGGACAATCTTATCAGTGATAAAATGTTTGGAACCTTGTATTACGGTGAACATGATCTAGCTGGAGCTATTTTAGAAGCCCTTATTGCAACGCCAGATATGGATGAGCATACCTTATCAGAAAAATTGTATGAGATTTCAGCTGAGAATTTTGGAAAACGGGTTCATGAATTTTATCTGGATGCCATTATTTCAAATAATTTCGAGAAAGATTTAGCCAAAGATGATACGGTCAGTCAGCGTATCTTTAAGACAGTTTTGTATTTACCACAACAGGTGGTTGCTGTACCCGTAAAAGGCTCTAGACGCATGCTGAAAGCTTCAAAAACACAGTTAATCAGCATCAGAGATTATTGGAAAGACAGTGAAGAATAGAAAGAGGAACAGCTATGAAAAAACAATTAATGAGAAGTGGTCATGATAAAAAGATTGCAGGTGTTTGTGCTGGAGTGGCTAATTATTTTGATATGGATCCAACTATTGTTCGTGTAATATGGGGTGTTCTTGCTTTTGGTTATGGAGCTGGAATTGTAGCCTATATCATTTTATGGATTATTGCACCAGTAGCAAGTGACTATTGAAAACTAGCTCAATTCATGCTAAGATAATAGAAAATAGAATGTAACGAAGGAGAGAAAAATGGCATTTGGAGATAATGGAAAACGTAAAAAAACTATGTTTGAGAAATTAACCTTGTTTATTGTAATTATCATGTTAGTAGTAAGTATTTTGGGTATTTTTGCAACTGCAATTGGTGCCCTCAGTAATCTATAAAATAGATTTAAGAAAATTTTGTGACTGGGATTTCCCAGCCCTTTTTTAAAGTGAGAAGAAATAATGAGTATGTTTTTAGATACAGCCAAGATTAAGGTCAAGGCTGGTAATGGTGGCGATGGCATGGTTGCCTTTCGCCGTGAAAAATATGTCCCTAATGGCGGTCCTTGGGGTGGTGACGGTGGTCGTGGAGGCAATGTGGTCTTCGTTGTAGACGAAGGTTTACGTACCTTGATGGATTTCCGCTACAATCGCCATTTCAAGGCTGATTCTGGTGAGAAAGGAATGACCAAAGGAATGCATGGACGTGGTGCTGAGGATCTTAGAGTTCGAGTACCACAAGGTACGACTGTGCGTGATGCAGAGACTGGCAAGGTCTTAACAGATCTGATTGAACACGGTCAAGAATTTATCGTTGCCCACGGTGGTCGTGGTGGTCGTGGAAATATCCGTTTTGCGACACCAAAAAATCCTGCACCTGAAATCTCTGAAAATGGAGAGCCAGGTCAGGAACGTGAGTTACAATTGGAACTAAAAATCTTGGCAGATGTTGGTTTAGTAGGTTTCCCATCTGTAGGAAAATCAACCCTTTTAAGTGTTATCACTTCAGCTAAACCTAAAATCGGTGCCTACCACTTTACGACCATTGTGCCAAACCTAGGTATGGTTCGTACCCAATCGGGTGACTCCTTTGCAGTAGCCGATTTACCAGGTTTGATCGAAGGTGCTAGTCAAGGTGTTGGCTTGGGAACCCAGTTCCTCCGTCACATTGAGCGTACACGTGTCATCCTCCATATCATTGATATGTCAGCTAGCGAAGGCCGTGACCCTTATGAGGATTATCTTGCCATCAATAAAGAGTTGGAGTCATACAATCTTCGCCTCATGGAGCGTCCACAGATTATTGTAGCTAACAAAATGGATATGCCTGAGAGTCAGGAAAATCTTGAAGAATTCAAGAAAAAATTGGCTGAAAACTACGATGAATTTGAAGAGTTACCAGCTATTTTCCCAATATCTGGTTTGACTAAGCAAGGTCTGGCAACGCTCTTGGATGCTACAGCTGAATTGTTAGACAAGACACCAGAATTCTTGCTTTATGATGATTCCGATATGGAAGAAGAAGCCTACTACGGCTTTGACGAGGAAGAAAAAGCCTTTGAAATTAGTCGTGACGATGATGCAACATGGGTACTTTCTGGTGAAAAACTCATGAAACTCTTCAATATGACCAACTTTGATCGTGACGAATCAGTCATGAAATTTGCTCGTCAATTACGTGGTATGGGGGTTGATGAAGCCCTTCGTGCGCGTGGTGCTAAGGATGGGGATTTGGTCCGCATTGGTAAATTTGAATTTGAATTTGTAGACTAGGAGACTAGCATGGGAGATAAACCGATATCTTTCCGAGATGCGGATGGCAATTTCGTTTCCGCCGCAGATGTTTGGAATGAAAAGAAATTGGAAGAACTATTTAATCGTCTCAATCCAAATCGTGCCCTGAGATTGGCACGAACCAAAAAAGAAAATCCATCTCAGTAAAGAAGATAAAAAACTCCGTGCCTTAACATCAGACACGGAGTTTTTTTTTATTCACCAAAAAAGAATGGTGGTGTGAATTTTTTCAATTCTTCAAAACAACTTTGTGCAGCCTCTGCATCTTCACAGATGACCAGACAGACATCGTCCCCACAGAGCGTAGCGATAGCGTCAGGAAAACTCAAAGCATCAATGATAGAACCAAAGGATTGAGCCAAACCAGGAAGAGTTTTCAAAAGTACTTGATGTTGAACAGGATGCATCAGTACAAGAGCATCCTCCATATAAGTCTCCAAGCGTTTTTCCCATTTTGAAATTGAACCAGTATTTAGCACGTAGTAAGAATTATCTTCTTCACGTACTTTTGAGAGGTTCATACTTTTAATATCTCTCGAAAGTGTAGCTTGTGTAACTTGAATATCATTATCAGCAAGAAGAGCTTGTAACTCAGCTTGAGTATGAATCTTGTTTTTGGTTACAAGTGCTCGTATGAGTTGGTGGCGGTGTTCAGATTTATTCATAAAATTTACTCCTTGTACAAAGTACAGAAAGCGTGGACTGATCGATATCGTCAGTCGGGTGGTAAGCGGTATTGTCACGTATGATGATTTCAAAGTCAGTAGTATAAAGAACTAGATGGAGGGCATCTCCCTCTTTTAACTTGTCACTAGTTGGGTGGAGATGAATTGGCTCTCTATCCGTTTATTGACATTAGTGTCCTCTACTAACAGTAAATCATTCAATTAGGGTAGCCTTTTGTCACGACTTGTTGTGAATTTATGCCAAATGGCAATTCACAGAGATTGACTAGCATGTGGTGTGGTAGCGTGTATGATAGAGGGTCACACATGTTGGTTATGGGGCGGTATCTTTTGTTCAAGCTCCAGTAGTAGGGCTTCTAATAGCCTTTATTTGGACTGGATTTGATACCAAGTTGTAGTTTTTTTCGACTGTTCAAGTGGAGGTTATTGATTATAGGAAGGCAAATGGTCACGTAATTAAGCTTTCCTTGGAAAATTTCAACACTGAAAGTCTGATATTATATCTTTTGACAAGGTAGGGTAAGAGTAGACTGTTCAAGATCAACAGTCAGGTGGTAAGCGGTGTTGTCACGTATGGTGATTTCAAAGTCAGTAGTATAGAGGACTAAACGGAGAGTGTCACCTTCTTTTAGCTTATAAATAGTTGGTTGCAGTTCAAACTGGACATCCATCCATTCACCTGCCTTGATATCCTCTACTAACAGTAAATCATTTCTATTTTGTAAATTGAGGTAGCCTTTTGTAATGACTCGTTGTGTAGTTGCACTAAATGGCAATTCACAGAGATTTTCCAGCATGTGATAGCGACCGTTGTCAATGGTTCTAGCACTTAAAACAGCTGGATAAGGCTGTAGGTATTTCTTTTGCCCAAGTTCCAGCAGTTGAGCTGATAAGAGCCCCTTGTTTGTACTGGACTTGATACGAAGATTGAGCTGTGCACGACCGTTCAGGTGGAGATCTTTGGTCACAGGAAGGTCAATAGTAATTTGATTGGCTTTCCCTTGATAGAGTTCCGTATTGAAGGTCTGGTATGTCTTACCATAACGCTCAAAATCCTTATCTGAATACTGGTTTTGAATAACCTGCTCTTCTTGACCGAGTGAGAAGGTTTCAAAGTTTTCTTGCTCACCAAAGTTATCAAGAGATAACCAAGTCTGAGGAGCAGTATTATCCTGCCAGATAACAGTCGGAAGTTGAAAATCTGTATCTAGCCCCAATAATTTCTTAGTCAATAAGGCGTTCATAGATTCACGGAAGTCAATGGACTGCCAGTTGTTCATATAAACATGGGCGCCATTATGGAAAAAGAGATGCTTATTGATGTGAGATGGAAGAGCATGGAACATCTGGTAAACATGAAGTGGTTTGACATTCCAATCCTGAGAACCATGAGTAAAGACAACCTCTGCCTTTACTTTATGGGCATTTAGCAGATAATTGCGGTCATGCCAAAACTGATTGTAGTCGCCAGTCTTGCGATCCAGTTGTTCTTTTACTTTTTCTAAGTCAGCTTGGTGAGCCTCATTACCACGGATATAGTCACCAGCTAAGAGATTACGAGAGTAGGTTAACTCAGCAAGCGAGTCAAAATCCTCACCAGGATAACCACCTGGACTAGTTACTAAACCGTTTTCACGGTAGTAGTTGTACCATGAGGAAATACCCGCCTCGGCAATGATTACTTCTAAACCATCTACACCAGTAGTGGCAAGACCGTTTGACATGGTACCTAGATAGGAAAGTCCAGTTGTGGCTACTTTTCCGTTTGACCAGTCAGCCTTGACTTGACGCTGGCGCGTGTGATCAGTAAAGGCACGGCAACGACCATTGAGCCAATCGATGACATTTTTATAGGCCTCGATTTGCTGGTAGTCCCCGTTAGTCATGAAACCAGTAGAGTCTTTGGTACCAACACCTGAGACATAGAGATTAGCAAACCCTCGTGGAAGGAAGTAGTCGTTGAGACTATAGCTAGCGTTGATGTGTGTCAACTTTTCCTCAGCTTCTGACACAAGCTCAGCTTGACCTTTAGGTTGGACGAGATTTAGTTGAGGTTCCTCTAGCTCGATCTTGTGAGCAGGTTTAACCTCGATATCTCCCTCCATCTTGTAAAGAGCTTTGTCGCTGGCTTTATCATTTGTTCCCTGATGATAGGGACTGGTCGTCATGATAGCAGGTATTTGTCCATTAAAACGAGGACGAATAATGCTAACCTTGACTAGGTCTGGTAGCCCTTTTTGGTCGGTATCGACACGAGACTCAACGTAAACGACTTCTCGAATCACATCATGGCTAGAAAAAGTTGCTAAACTCTTGCCGTTAAAGTAGTGGTAGGTATTATCTTCAGGGATGAGACCATCACTTACCAGTTGATCAATCAGGAGATTTCCTTTTTTGGTTCGAGTATTGAGTAACTGATAGAGATTTTCAATCAAGTCACCATATACGATGGGAAAACCAGTTTCTTTACGGAAAACTTCACTGTCTTCGAAGTCAACCAAATAAGAAAAACCTAGGAGTTGAAAGGCTACAGTATAGAAAATATCTGCAGTCAACTCTTTATCTGACTGAAAAAAAGTCAGTAAGTCAGTTTCTTTATCAACTGCTAAGATGGAGAATGGATAATTGATGTCTTGATAAGTAAAAAAGAAACGACTTAAAAAAATCTTTAACATCTTTTTATCTGCCATCTCAGATGGGAAATCAAATCCATACTTTTTTAATTCATATAAAATAGTATTTCTTGGAAGTGATAAATAGCTGAATTGATTAAAGCGCATATAACCTCCTTATAAAATAAAAAATAATTAAGGTTATTATATCAAAAAAATAGGATAAAGGGAATCATTAAATGATAAAGAAATTAATTAAAGAATAATGAATACAATTTATATGGAAAAACAGGTACTATTCTATAGCCGAAATAAGTTATTATAGCAAACAAGTTAACTGAACGTATCTTTCTCTTTTAAAAGATATATTCACTTTTTGGGATAAAAAAGTAAAAAAATTACCGGAGTATTTGATTCTTTAAATGTATTTTTAATTTTTCATTCAAAAAATCTTACTTTAAGGATAAAATATAGACAGGATTCAATGCTTTTGTCTTTCTCTTTTTGAAAATGGTATAATATAGTGAGAACGATAGAGGAGAAGTGTAAATTGATCGCACAACTAGATACAAAAACAGTTTATAGTTTTATGGAGAGCGTTATTTCGATAGACAAGTATGTGAGAGCAGCTAAAGACTATGGCTACACTCATCTGGCTATGATGGATATTGATAATCTTTATGGTGCTTTTGAATTTCTAGAGGTTACAAAAAAATACGGCATTCATCCTCTATTAGGGCTTGAAATGAATGTACTTATAGATGATAAGGATTTGAATCTGCGTTTTTTAGCTCTATCTAGTGTGGGCTATCAGCAGTTGATGAAGCTTTCAACAGCTAAGATGCAGGGGGAGAAAACTTGGTCAGTCCTGTCCCAGTACCTGGAGGATATCGCGGTCATTGTGCCTTATTTTGAAGCGATTGAGTCGCTAAATATAGGATATGATTACTATATTGGAGTTTATCCAGAAACACTGGCAAGCGAATTTCATCATCCAATCTTGCCCCTTTATCGGGTCAATGCCTTTGAAAGCAGGGATAGAGAAGTTTTGCAAGTGTTAACAGCGATTAAAGAAAATCTACCACTTAGAGAAGTTCCCTTGCGCTCACGACAAGATGTGCTTTTATCTGCAAGTTCTTTAGAGAAACTATTCCAAGAACGTTTTCCTCAAGCCTTAGACAATTTAGAAAAGCTTATTTCAGGTATTTCTTACGATTTGGATACTAGTTTGAAACTGCCTCGTTTTAACCCAGCTAGACCAGCAGTAGAAGAGTTGAGAGAACGCGCTGAGCTTGGGCTTGCTCAGAAGGGATTGACTGGTAAAGAATATCAAGACCGTCTAAACCAAGAATTGGCTGTTATTCATGATATGGGCTTTGATGATTATTTCTTGGTTGTTTGGGATTTATTGCGTTTTGGACGCTCGAATGGGTATTATATGGGAATGGGACGAGGTTCTGCAGTTGGTAGCTTGGTTTCTTATGCCTTAGACATTACAGGGATTGACCCAGTTCAGAAGAATCTCATTTTTGAACGTTTCCTCAATCGTGAACGCTATACTATGCCTGATATTGATATTGATATCCCAGATATTTATCGTCCAGATTTTATCAGATATGTTGGCAATAAATATGGCAGTAAACATGCTGCTCAAATCGTTACGTTTTCTACCTTTGGAGCCAAGCAAGCTTTACGTGATGTTTTGAAGCGCTTTGGTGTGCCAGAATATGAATTGTCCGCAATTACCAAGAAAATCAGTTTTCGTGATAATCTCAAGTCAGCCTATGAGGGAAATCTACAGTTTCGTCAGCAAATCAATAGTAAGTTAGAATACCAAAAAGCTTTTGAAATTGCCTGTAAGATTGAGGGCTATCCAAGACAAACCTCTGTCCATGCGGCTGGTGTTGTCATTAGTGACCAAGACTTGACCAATTACATCCCTCTAAAGCATGGTGACGAAATCCCACTGACTCAGTATGATGCTCATGGAGTTGAAGCCAGTGGACTTTTGAAGATGGATTTTCTGGGATTACGAAATTTGACCTTTGTCCAGAAGATGCAAGAATTGCTTGCTGAAACAGAAGGTATTCACCTTAAAATTGAAGAAATCGATTTAGAAGACAACGACACTCTAGCTTTATTTGCCTCTGGAAATACAAAAGGTATCTTTCAATTTGAACAACCTGGTGCCATTCGCCTACTCAAGCGTGTTCAACCAGTCTGTTTTGAAGATGTCGTAGCAACTACTTCTCTAAATCGACCAGGTGCAAGTGACTACATCAATAATTTTGTGGCAAGAAAGCATGGGCAGGAAGAAGTGACAGTTCTGGATCCAGTGCTGGAGGATATTTTGGCTCCAACCTACGGCATCATGCTCTATCAGGAGCAGGTTATGCAGGTTGCTCAGCGTTTTGCTGGATTTAGTCTTGGGAAGGCCGATATTTTGCGTCGGGCTATGGGGAAAAAGGATGCCTCTGCCATGCATGAGATGAGGGCTTCCTTTATTCAAGGTTCATTAGAAGCTGGTCATACTGCGAAAAAGGCAGAGCAGGTTTTTGATGTCATGGAAAAGTTTGCAGGTTATGGATTTAATAGATCTCATGCCTATGCATACTCAGCCTTGGCTTTCCAGTTGGCCTATTTCAAAACACATTATCCATCCATCTTTTATCAGGTCATGTTAAATTCTGCCAACAGTGATTATCTAACAGATGCTCTTGAAGCAGGCTTTGAAGTAGCACCGTTATCTATCAATACCATCCCCTATCACGATAAAATTGCTAACAAGTCCATCTATCTAGGTCTGAAATCAATTAAAGGGGTCAGCAATGATTTGGCTCTCTGGATTATTGAAAATAGACCTTATTCTAGCATTGAAGATTTTATAGCTAAATTACCTGAGAATTATCTGAAACTTCCTCTGCTAGAACCATTAGTAAAAGTTGGTCTTTTCGATTCATTTGAGAAAAATCGTCAAAAAGTATTCAATAATTTAGCTAATCTATTTGAATTTGTGAAAGAGTTAGGAAGCTTGTTCGGTGATACGATATATAGTTGGCAGGAATCGGAAGATTGGACGGAACAAGAAAAATTCTATATGGAACAAGAGCTTTTAGGAGTAGGAGTTAGCAAACATCCCCTACAAGCTATTGCAAGTAAGGCTATTTATCCGATTACACCAATCGGAAATTTGTCAGAAAATAGTCACTCCATTATCTTGGTAGAAATTCAAAAAATTAAAACCATTCGCACCAAAAAGGGTGAAAATATGGCCTTTTTACAGGTAGATGACAGTAAGAAAAAATTGGATGTCACTCTCTTTTCAGATTTATATCGACAGATTGGGCAGGAAGTAAGAGAAGGAGCCTTCTACTATATCAGAGGGAAAGTCCAGTCCCGTGATGGCCGTCTGCAAATGATTGCACAAGAAATAAGAGAAGCAGTGGCTGAACGCTTTTGGATTCAAGTGAAAAATCATGAATCTGATCAGGAGATTTCACGTATTTTAGAGCAATATAAAGGCACAATTCCAGTCATCATCAGGTATGAAGAGGAACAGAGAACGATTGTATCTCCTCGTCATTTTGTAACTAAATCTGATGAATTAGAAGCGAAATTGAATGGAATGGTTATGAAAACGATTTATCGCTAAAAATACGGAAAATAGAAGAATTTTAAAATCAAATGTGGTATAATCAATAAGAATGTTAAAAGAAAAAGGAGCATAAACCAATATGAAACGTATTGCTGTTTTGACTAGTGGTGGAGACGCCCCTGGTATGAATGCTGCCATCCGTGCAGTTGTTCGTCAAGCAATTTCAGAAGGAATGGAAGTATTTGGTATCTATGATGGATATGCTGGTATGGTTGCTGGTGAAATTCATCCATTAGATGCCGCTTCAGTAGGAGACATCATTTCTCGTGGTGGTACTTTCCTTCACTCAGCTCGCTATCCAGAGTTCGCTCAACTTGAAGGGCAACTTAAAGGGATTGAGCAATTGAAAAAACACGGGATTGAAGGTGTAGTTGTTATCGGTGGTGACGGATCTTACCACGGTGCTATGCGTTTGACTGAACATGGCTTCCCAGCTATCGGTCTTCCAGGTACAATCGATAACGATATCGTTGGTACAGACTTCACAATAGGTTTTGACACAGCGGTTACGACTGCTATGGACGCTATCGATAAGATTCGTGATACATCATCAAGTCACCGTCGTACTTTTGTTATCGAAGTTATGGGACGTAACGCTGGTGATATCGCTCTTTGGGCTGGTATTGCAACTGGTGCTGATGAAATCATCATCCCTGAAGAAGGCTTCAAGATGGAAGATATCGTAGCAAGCATCAAAGCTGGTTATGAGTGTGGTAAAAAACACAATATCATCGTCTTGGCTGAGGGTGTGATGTCAGCGGCTGAATTTGGTCAAAAACTTAAAGAAGCTGGAGATACAAGCGACCTTCGTGTGACAGAACTTGGTCATATTCAACGTGGTGGTTCTCCAACTGCGCGTGACCGTGTTTTGGCGTCACGTATGGGTGCTCATGCCGTTAAACTTCTTAAAGAAGGTATCGGTGGTGTTGCGGTTGGTATCCGTAATGAGAAAATGGTTGAAAACCCAATTCTTGGTACTGCAGAAGAAGGAGCATTGTTCAGCTTGACTGCTGATGGTAAGATTGTGGTTAACAATCCACACAAGGCTGACCTTGAACTATCTAGCTTGAATAAGAGCTTGTCATAATTTATAATTTAGTTAATAAGACCAAAAAAGGTCATATATATAAAGGAGTCATAAAAATCATGAACAAACGTGTAAAAATCGTTGCAACTTTGGGACCTGCGGTAGAAATCCGTGGTGGTAAAAAATTCGGTGATGACGGATACTGGGGTGAAAAACTTGATGTTGAAGCTTCAGCTAAAAACATTGCTAAATTGATTGAAGCTGGTGCTAACACATTCCGTTTCAACTTCTCACACGGTGACCACCAAGAACAAGGTGACCGTATGGCGACTGTTAAACTTGCTGAAAAACTTGCAGGTAAAAAAGTTGGTTTCCTTCTTGACACAAAAGGACCAGAAATCCGTACAGAATTGTTTGAAGGAGATGCAAAAGAGTACTCATACAAAACTGGTGAGAAAATCCGTGTTGCAACTAAACAAGGAATCAAATCAACTCGTGATGTGATTGCATTGAACGTTGCTGGTGCTCTTGATATTTATGATGATGTTGAAGTTGGCCGTCAAGTTTTGGTTGATGATGGTAAACTTGGTCTTCGTGTTGTTGCTAAAGACGACGTAGCTCGTGAATTTGAAGTTGAAGTTGAAAACGATGGTATCATCGCTAAACAAAAAGGTGTGAACATCCCTAACACTAAAATTCCTTTCCCAGCCCTTGCTGAACGTGATAACGATGACATTCGCTTTGGTCTTGAACAAGGTATCAACTTCATCGCTATTTCATTCGTACGTACTGCAAAAGACGTAAACGAAGTTCGTGCAATCTGTAAAGAAACTGGAAACGGACACGTTCAATTGTTCGCTAAAATCGAAAACCAACAAGGTATCGACAACTTGGATGAAATCATCGAAGTTGCTGATGGTATCATGATCGCTCGTGGTGACATGGGTATCGAAGTACCATACGAAATGGTTCCAGTTTACCAAAAAATGATTATCAAGAAAGTCAATGCTGCAGGTAAAGTTGTTATCACTGCAACAAACATGCTTGAAACAATGACTGAAAAACCACGTGCAACTCGTTCAGAAGTATCAGACGTATTTAACGCTGTTATCGATGGAACTGACGCTACAATGCTTTCAGGTGAGTCTGCAAACGGTAAATACCCACTTGAGTCAGTAACTACAATGGCAACAATCGACAAGAACGCTCAAACTCTTCTTAACGAATACGGACGTTTGAACTCAGATTCATTCGAACGTAACTCTAAGACAGAAGTAATGGCTTCAGCTGTTAAAGATGCTACTAACTCAATGGACATTAAATTGGTTGTAACTCTTACTAAGACTGGACACACTGCACGTTTGATTTCTAAATACCGTCCAAATGCTGACATCTTGGCGTTGACATTTGACGAATTGACAGAACGTGGATTGATGTTGAACTGGGGTGTTATCCCAATGTTGACAGATGCTCCATCTTCAACTGACGATATGTTCGAAATTGCTGAACGTAAAGCAGTTGAAGCAGGTCTTGTACAATCTGGTGACGATATCGTTATCGTAGCTGGTGTACCAGTTGGAGAAGCTGTACGTACAAACACAATGCGTATTCGTACAGTACGTTAATTAAAATAAAAAGAGCCTATCATATCAAGCTTTTTAGCCTGTATGATGGGCTCTTTTTGTGTTGAGGGCAAAAAGGGGGCAAAACTTTTTACTTTCGATTTAATGAGACAGTATCAAGTGAATCAATCAGTGCTTGTTTCATGTCATTTGTAATGTGAGTGTAGATTACAGTTGTTGTTTTAATATTTTTATGGCTTACACAAACTATGCTGTCTTGTAGAAGCAAATGTAAAACAGATATTAAGTTTAAATACAGAAAAAACAACTCCCTGATGATTCAAGGAGTTGTCTATAGCTAAATTAGTTTTTTGAAGCTGCTTGGAATTCAGGATTTTTCCATGCCTCATCAATGATAGCTTGCAATTCTTTTGCAGATGCTTGCATTTTTTGAGTTTCTGCGTCGTTCAATGGAATGTTTACTGGACGAACGATACCGTGTGCACCAACGATAGCTGGTTGACCGATAAAGACGTTCTCAACACCATATTGACCTTCTTGGAATACAGAAAGTGGAAGTACTGCATTTTCATCATCAAGGATTGCTTTTGTGATACGAGCAAGGGCTACAGCGATACCGTAGTATGTTGCACCTTTTTTGTTAATGATTGAGTAAGCAGCGTCACGAACAGAAATGAAGAGTTCCACAAGGTCAGCTTCATCTAAGTCACGGTTTGCTTGCAACCATTGTTCCAATTTAACACCAGCAACGTTAGCATGTGACCAAACAGCAAATTCTGAGTCACCGTGCTCACCCATGATGTAGGCATGGACTGAACGAGCATCAACACCGATTTTTTCAGCAAGTGCTTGACGGAAACGAGCTGAGTCAAGTGAAGTACCTGAACCGATAACGCGTTCTTTAGGGAATCCAGAGAATTTCCAAGTTGAATAAGTCAAGACATCTACTGGGTTAGCAGCAACAAGGAAGATACCATTGAAACCTGAAGCAACAACTTGTTCAACGATTGATTTGTTGATAGCAAGGTTTTTACCTACAAGGTCAAGACGAGTTTCACCTGGTTTTTGAGGAGCACCAGCAGTGATAACAACAAGGTCAGCGTCCGCACAGTCTTCGTATTTAGCAGCGTAGATTTTCTTTGGTGAAGTAAATGCAAGCGCGTGGCTAAGGTCTTCAGCATCACCAACTGCTTTTTCAAACAATTGAGGAATTTCAATAATACCAAGTTCTTGTGCGATTCCTTGAGTAACAAGAGCGAAGGCGTAAGATGAACCTACAGCACCATCACCAACAAGGATAACTTTTTTGTGTTGTTTAGTTAGTGTCATTTGTCTAAACATCTCCTTAATTTTATTCAGGGGTTTCCCCAGTTATTTCAATTCTATCACTTTTAAAATGCTTTGTCACGGATATGCCTTGTAGTTCTTGATGTAAACGTTTTAATAGTTCTAGATACCTGAAATATGGCAGACATTGTGGTATAATATAGTTAATTACTAATAGTGAAATGAGGCATTTATTAATGCAGGATAGAAATTTAGTGAATGTCAATCTGACAAAGGAGATGAAGACGAGCTTTATCGACTACGCCATGAGTGTTATCGTAGCGCGGGCTCTTCCTGATGTTCGAGATGGCTTGAAACCCGTCCACCGTCGGATTCTCTACGGAATGAATGAATTAGGTGTTACCCCAGACAAACCTCATAAAAAATCTGCTCGTATTACAGGGGATGTCATGGGTAAATACCACCCACACGGAGATTCCTCTATCTATGAAGCCATGGTTCGTATGGCTCAATGGTGGAGCTACCGTTACATGCTTGTAGATGGGCATGGAAACTTTGGTTCTATGGATGGAGACGGTGCTGCCGCGCAACGATACACTGAGGCACGCATGAGCAAAATTGCTCTGGAAATGCTTCGTGATATCAATAAAAATACGGTTGATTTCGTTGATAACTATGATGCCAATGAACGTGAACCCTTGGTCTTGCCAGCGCGTTTTCCAAATCTTTTAGTTAATGGAGCAACTGGTATTGCCGTTGGGATGGCTACCAATATTCCACCTCACAACTTGGGTGAAACCATTGATGCAGTGAAGTTGGTCATGGACAATCCTGAAGTGACCACTAAGGATTTGATGGAGGTCTTGCCTGGGCCAGATTTTCCAACTGGTGCCCTTGTTATGGGAAAATCAGGTATCCATAAGGCTTACGAAACAGGTAAAGGTTCGATTGTTCTTCGTTCTCGTACTGAAATCGAAGAAACTAAGGCTGGTCGTGAGCGCATCGTTGTAACAGAATTTCCTTACATGGTCAATAAAACAAAGGTGCATGAGCATATTGTTCGTTTGGTTCAGGAAAAACGAATTGAGGGTATTACAGCAGTTCGTGATGAGTCAAACCGTGAAGGAGTTCGATTCGTCATTGAAGTTAAACGCGATGCTTCTGCCAATGTTATCCTCAACAATCTCTTCAAGATGACCCAGATGCAAACCAACTTTGGTTTCAATATGCTTGCAATACAAAATGGGGTACCGAAGATTTTATCTCTTCGTCAGATTTTGGATGCTTATATTGAGCACCAAAAAGAAGTGGTTGTTCGTCGTACACGTTTTGATAAGGAAAAAGCAGAAGCGCGTGCTCATATTTTAGAAGGTCTCTTAATCGCACTAGACCATATTGACGAAGTGATTCGTATCATCCGTGCTAGTGAAACGGATGCTGAAGCACAAGCTGAGTTGATGAGCAAGTTTAAACTTTCTGAACGTCAAAGTCAGGCCATCCTTGATATGCGTCTTCGTCGTTTGACAGGTTTGGAACGCGATAAGATTCAGTCTGAATATGATGACCTCTTGGCTCTGATTGCGGATTTAGCAGATATTCTTGCTAAGTCGGAACGTGTTTCGCAAATCATTAAAGATGAATTAGATGAAGTCAAGCGTAAGTTTGGCGACCAACGTCGTACGGAATTGATGGTCGGTGAAGTCTTGAGTCTTGAAGATGAGGACTTGATTGAAGAATCGGATGTTTTGATCACTCTTTCTAACAAAGGATACATTAAACGTCTAGATCAGGGTGAATTTACTGCTCAAAAACGTGGAGGTCGCGGTGTTCAAGGAACAGGAGTTAAGGATGACGATTTTGTCCGTGAGTTAGTGTCAACCAGCACCCATGATCATCTGCTCTTCTTCACAAATAAAGGTCGTGTCTATCGCCTGAAAGGCTATGAAATTCCTGAGTATGGACGTACTGCCAAGGGATTACCAATAGTCAATCTTTTGAAATTGGATGAAGGTGAAAGTATTCAGACCATCATCAATGTTGAATCTGAACGTAGCGATGACGCCTATCTCTTCTTCACAACCCGTCAAGGTATTGTGAAGAGAACCAGCGTTAAGGAATTTGCTAATATTCGTCAGAATGGACTTAAAGCACTGAATCTCAAAGATGAAGATGAGTTGATTAATGTACTGCTGACGGAAGAAGATACGGATATTATCATTGGTACCAAGTTTGGTTATGCAGTTCGTTTTAATCAATCAGTCGTTCGCGGCATGAGTCGTATCGCTACTGGTGTGAAAGGTGTTAACCTTCGTGAAGGGGACACAGTTGTTGGTGCTAGTGTGATTACAGACCAGGACGAGGTTCTTATCATCACAGAAAAAGGATATGGTAAGCGTACAGTTGCGACCGAATATCCAACAAAAGGTCGTGGTGGTAAAGGGATGAAGACGGCTAATGTAGCTGAGAAAAATGGTCCTCTATCAGGTCTTTTGACAGTTAAAGGCGATGAAGATTTGATGATTATCACTGATACAGGTGTCATGATTCGAACAAACGTTGCCAATATTTCACAAACAGGTCGATCAACTATGGGAGTTAAGGTGATGCGCCTGGATCAGGATGCCAAAATTGTAACCTTTACAACAGTAGCAGCGTCAGAAAAAGAAGAAGTTGGGACAGAAAACGAAATAGAAGGTGAAGCATAATGTCTCATAAAAAGAACAAAAAGAACAAAAAGAAAACAAATCGTAAAAATTTACTAATCAATGTCTTGGCAGGATTCTTAATCCTCTTGTCACTGGCATTAATCTTTAATTCAAAAATTCGTGATATGTTCATGGTTTGGAATACTAACAAGTATCAAGTTAGCCAAGTATCAAAAGAAAAACTGGAAGAAAATCAAGATACAGAAGGTAATTTTGACTTTGACTCAGTAAAAGCCATTTCGTCAGAAGCTGTCTTATCCTCACAATGGAATTCGCAAAAATTGCCAGTTATTGGTGGAATTGCTATTCCTGAAGTAGAAATCAACTTGCCAATTTTTAAGGGGCTTGATAATGTTAATCTCTTCTATGGAGCTGGTACAATGAAGCGTGATCAGGTGATGGGGAAAGGAAACTATTCACTAGCTAGTCATCACATTTTTACAGCAGAAAATGCTAGTCAGATGCTATTTTCTCCATTATCACGTGCTAAAAATGGTATGAAAATTTATCTAACTGATAAGGATAAGGTCTATACCTATGTAATTCATGAAGTGAAGCATGTAACTCCAGATCGTGTTGATGAGATTGATGACCGTAGTGGTGTTGATGAAATCACACTTGTAACATGTGTAGACTATGATGCGACAGAGCGGATTATTGTCAAAGGTGATTTGAAAGATACAAAAGACTATTCACAAACACCTGAAGAAATTCTAACAGCTTTCAATCAACCGTATAAACAACGTTATTAATTTTTAAAGAATCAGTAAACATTTAGTTTTACTGGTTCTTTTTATGGCTTTATAAGCAAACTATGTAATGCTAATATTCAATGAAAATCAAAGAGCAAACTAGGAAGCTAGTCGCAGGTTGCTCAAAATACTGTTTTGAGATTGCATATAGAGCTGGCGTGGTTTGAATTTAATTTTCGAAGAGTATAAATCAATACAAATGTTATAAATTTAAGAAAATGATTACCTATTAAAATATTTTATGTTATAATAATAAATATTAAAAAATAGGAGATGTTTATGAGTTCTTCAGAGTTTATTTCGAAGATAGATTATTATTGCCACAAGAAAGAAAGTCTTTTCAATCAAAGTAAGTCCAAGTATGCTATTCGTTCCATGTTTGCAGGTGCTTTTTTAACTTTTAGTACAGCTGCTGGGGCTATTGGTGCGGATTTATTAAATAATATTGTTCCAAATAGTGGCTATTTCCTTTTCCCGTTTGTTTTTGCTTGGGGGTTGGCCTATATCGTCTTTCTAAATGCAGAATTGATAACTTCCAATATGATGTACTTAACAGCCGGAGTGTTCTTGAAAAAGATTGATTGGAAAAAGGCAATGATTATTTTACTCTATTGTACTTTGTTTAATCTCATTGGTGCCTTGGTAGCTGGATGGGCCTTTGCTAACTCGTCAGCCTTTTCCCATTTGACCCATGATAGTTTCCTTCCTAAGCTTGTAGCCAAGAAATTGGCGCGTCCAAGTGATTTAGTCCTGCTTGAGGGAATTCTTGCCAATGTATTTGTAAATATTGCCATTCTTTCATCTATACTAGTCAAAGATGGTACTGCCAAACTATGGATCATTTTATCAGCTATTTCCATGTTTGTTTTCTTGTCCAATGAGCACATCGCTGCCAATTTTGCTTCCTTTAGTATTATGAAATTTAGCATGATTGCTGATCAAGTACCTCACTTTGATCTTCCAAATATCCTTCGACATTGGGGTGTAACCTTTATTGCTAACTTTATAGGTGGAGGTCTTCTGATTGGTTTACCGTATGCCTTCCTCAATAAGAATGAAGATACATATGTTGATTAAGAAGAATCAGAGTAGAGGTGCGGAGAAATCATTTTTGTTCTATTTAGTAATAAATAGAACAAAAATGATTCTACTCAATCTCTAGATTCGGACAATTAAAAATTCTAAAAGCTTGTTATTAAAACAATGTAAACGATTGCTGAATTTTTAAATTGGGGAAAAATACAGTCATGTAAGGCTTTTCTTTATATCGATTTTATGTTATAATTATCACAAATAAAAGTTTTAGGAGTTTATTATGGTTTCTTCAGAATTTATCTCAAAGATTGAATTTGCTTGTAAGAAGAAAGAAAGTCTTTATAGTCAGAGCAAATTTAAGTATGCGATTCGTTCTATGTTTGCAGGTGCTTTTTTAACCTTCAGTACAGCTGCTGGTGCAGTTGGGGCTGACTTGATTAATAAAATTGCACCAGGTAGTGGACGCTTCCTCTTCCCATTTGTCTTTGCTTGGGGATTGGCCTACATTGTTTTCTTGAATGCCGAGTTGGTAACATCAAACATGATGTTCTTGACTGCTGGTAGTTTCTTGAAAAAAATCTCTTGGAGAAAAACAGCTGAGATTTTACTTTACTGTACCTTGTTCAACCTTATCGGAGCTTTAATAGCAGGTTGGGGCTTTGCCCACTCAGCAGCTTATGCACATCTGACACACGATAGTTTCATCTCAGGGGTTGTTGAGATGAAGTTAGGCCGCTCAAATGAATTAGTCTTACTTGAGGCGATTTTGGCAAATATTTTCGTAAATATTGCGATTCTTTCATTTGTTTTGGTCAAAGATGGTGGTGCCAAACTTTGGCTTGTTTTATCAGCAATTTACATGTTTGTATTCTTAACAAATGAGCACATTGCTGCGAACTTTGCTTCTTTCGCGATTGTAAAATTCAGTGTTGCTGCTGATTCAATTGCTAACTTCGGTGTTGGAAATATGCTTCGCCACTGGGGTGTAACCTTCATTGGAAACTTTATCGGAGGAGGCCTCTTGATGGGTCTTCCATATGCCTTCCTCAATAAAAATGAAGATACTTATGTAGATTAAGAAAATGAGCACGATTGATTCGTGTTTTTTTCATTTTCAAAATAAGGTAATAGCTATTTATTATATCAAAATATAGAAAACTGATATTGGTAAACTATAACATAAGGTGTTACAATATCCTTAATCAAACTATTTGGAGGTCGTTTTATGACTCGTGATTTAAAATTTGAAACTTTGCAACTACACGCTGGTCAAGTTGTGGATCCAGCAACTAAGTCTCGTGCAGTGCCGATTTATCAGACAACATCCTTTGTTTTTGATGACACGCAGGAAGGTGCCGATTTGTTTGCCTTGAGAAAACCAGGTAATATCTATACTCGTATCACCAATCCTACAACAGCTGCCTTTGAAGAACGAATTGCAGCACTTGAAGGTGGTGTAGGAGCTCTTGCAACAGCATCAGGTATGGCAGCAGTGACTTATACGATTTTGGCACTTGCCCATGCTGGTGACCATGTTGTAGCAGCATCAACTATTTACGGTGGAACCTTCAATCTCTTGAAAGAAACCCTTCCTCGTTATGGGATCACAACAACCTTTGTGGACGTGGATAATTTGGAGGAAGTAGAAGCAGCAATCAATGATAATACCAAGCTTGTCTTGATTGAAACCTTGGGGAATCCCTTGATCAACATTCCTGACTTGGAAAAATTGGCTGAGATTGCGCATAAACACCAGATTCCACTTGTTTCGGATAATACCTTTGCCACACCTTACTTGATTAATGTCTTTTCTCACGGTGTAGATATTGCCATTCACTCTGCGACTAAGTTTATCGGTGGGCATGGTACGACTATTGGAGGAGTGATTGTCGATAGTGGTCGTTTTGACTGGGCAGCTTCAGGTAAATTCTCTCAATTTGTTGAGGAAGACCCAAGTTACCACAATTTGAGCTATACTCGGGATGTGGGTGCAGCAGCCTTTATTATCGCTGTCCGTGTTCAATTGCTTCGTGATACAGGTGCGGCCTTGTCACCATTTAATGCCTTTCTCTTGCTCCAAGGACTTGAAACCCTTTCTCTTCGTGTCGAACGTCATGTGCAAAATGCTGAGAAAATTGTTGATTTCCTTGTCAACCATCCTAAGGTAGAAAAAGTTAACTATCCAAAATTGGCTGATAGTCCTTATCATGCCTTGGCTGAGAAATACTTGCCAAAAGGTGTGGGATCAATCTTTACCTTCCATGTCAAAGGTGGGGAGGCAGAAGCTCGCAAGGTAATTGATAATTTAGAAATCTTTTCTGACCTAGCAAACGTAGCAGATGCTAAATCGCTTGTAGTTCATCCAGCTACAACCACTCACGGTCAATTGTCAGAAAAAGATCTGGAAGCAGCAGGTGTCACACCAAACCAAATCCGCTTGTCTATTGGACTTGAAAATGTAGATGATTTGATTGAAGACTTGCGCTTGGCCTTGGAAAAAATTTAAAGAAAAAGAAGATAAACAGCGGGTTTCGACTCACTGTTTTTGATTTTCCCTCAGGCATGATATAATGGTTAAAGAAGTTTAGAAAGAGGAACGATATGAACGAAATCAAATGTCCTAACTGTGGGGAAGTCTTTACAGTGAATGAAAGCCAGTATGCCGAACTTCTGTCCCAAGTGAGAACGACAGAGTTTGATAAGGAACTGCATAATCGCATGAAGCAGGAACTGGCTTTGGCTGAGCAAAAGGCTATGAATGAGCAACAGTCAAAACTAGCTCAAAAAGACCAAGAAATCGCGCAATTGCAGAGTCAAATCCAAAACTTTGATACAGAAAAAGAATTGGTTAAGAAAGAGGTAGAACAGACAAGCCATCAGGCTCTCTTGGCTAAGGACAAGGAAGTACAGGCCTTGGAAAACCAATTGGCCACCTTGCGTTTGGAACATGAAAATCAACTACAAAAGACCCTCTCTGACCTAGAAAAAGAACGAGACCAGGTTAAAAACCAGCTTCTTTTACAAGAAAAAGAAAACGAGCTTTCTCTTGCTTCTGTTAAGCAAAACTACGAAGCCCAGCTCAAGGCAGCCAGTGAACAGGTCGAGTTTTATAAGAATTTCAAAGCCCAACAATCTACAAAAGCCATTGGGGAAAGTCTGGAACACTATGCAGAGAGTGAGTTTAACAAGGTACGAAGTTTTGCCTTTCCAAATGCCTACTTTGAGAAGGATAACAAGGTCTCTGCGCGTGGTTCTAAAGGCGACTTTATTTTCCGTGAATGTGATGAAAATGGGGTCGAAATCATTTCCATTATGTTTGAGATGAAAAATGAAGCGGATGGAACAGATAAGAAGCACAAGAATGCAGATTTTTATAAGGAATTAGACAAGGATCGTCGGGAGAAGAACTGTGAGTATGCGGTTTTGGTGACCATGCTTGAGGCCGATAATGACTACTTTAACACAGGGATTGTTGACGTCAGCCACGAGTATGAAAAGATGTATGTGGTCCGTCCTCAGTTCTTTATCCAGTTGATTGGGCTCTTACGAAATGCGGCTCTTAATTCCCTTAAATACAAACAAGAGCTGGCCTTGGTTCGGGAGCAAAATATTGACATCACTCATTTTGAGGAAGACTTGGATGCCTTCAAGCTAGCTTTTGCCAAGAACTATAATTCAGCTTCTACCAACTTTGGTAAGGCAATCGATGAAATCGATAAGGCCATTAAACGCATGGAAGAAGTTAAGAAATTCCTGACAACATCGGAAAACCAACTCCGTCTAGCTAACAATAAGCTGGAAGACGTTTCAGTAAAAAAACTAACTCGGAAAAATCCAACCATGAAAGCTAAGTTTGAAGCGCTGAAGGGGGAGTAGAAAGCAAAAATGAACGGTATTATCAACTTAAAAAAAGAAGCGGGGATGACCTCGCATGATGCGGTTTTTAAACTGCGCAAGATTTTGGGAACCAAGAAAATTGGTCATGGTGGGACCTTGGATCCGAATGTAGTGGGCGTTTTGCCCATTGCGGTTGGCAAGGCGACACGCATGGTCGAGTTTATGCAGGACGAGGGCAAGGTCTATGAGGGGGAAATCACTCTTGGCTATTCCACGACGACTGAGGATGCCAGTGGGGAAGTGGTCGCAGAGACACCTGTTCTATCGCCCTTGGATGAAAAGCTTGTCGATGAAGCAATCGTTAGTTTGACTGGGCCTATTACTCAGATTCCACCTATGTACTCAGCAGTTAAGGTCAATGGTCGCAAGCTCTATGAGTATGCGCGTGCTGGTCAGGAAGTGGAGCGTCCAGAACGTCAGGTAACCATTTATCAATTTGAACGGACAAGTCCGATTTCTTATGATGGTCATCTTGCGCGCTTTACTTTTCGTGTGAAATGCAGTAAGGGAACTTACATCCGTACCTTGTCGGTTGACTTGGGAGAGAAGCTGGGTTATGCGGCTCATATGTCACATCTGACTCGAACAAGTGCAGCGGGTTTACAATTAGAAGACGCTCTTACCTTAGAAGAAATTGCTGAAAGAGTAGAGGCTGGTCAGCTGGACTTTCTCCATCCTCTAGAGATTGGAACAGGTGACCTTATCAAAGTTTTCCTAAGTCCAGAAGAGGCTACAGAAGTGCGTTTTGGTCGTTTTATCGAGCTAGAACAAACAGAACAAGAATTAGCTGCTTTTGAAGGCGATAAATTGCTAGCCATTCTAGAAAAACGGGACAATCTCTACAAGCCAAGGAAGGTTTTTAGCTAGTATAATTGAAGTGTAGGAATTGGAATTGTTTCCCCTAAACTATCCAAATCAGACTATAAATTTTGTAAAAAATGTGATAGAATAGACGACGGATAAAAAAACGGAGGATAGCATGCAAAATAGACCAATCATTATCGGAGTGACAGGTGGTTCTGGTGGAGGTAAGACCAGTGTTTCAAGAGCCATTTTATCGCATTTTCCTGATGAAAAGATTTCCATGATTGAGCATGATTCATACTACAAGGATCAGTCTCATTTGACCTTTGAAGAGCGTGTCAAAACCAACTACGACCATCCTTTTGCCTTTGATACAGACTTGATGATCGAGCAGATGAAGGAATTGTTGGCAGGGCGTCCAGTGGACATTCCGACTTATGACTATACAGAGCATACACGAAGTAGCAAGACTTATCGTCAGGAGCCTCAAGATGTCTTTATCGTTGAGGGGATTTTGGTCTTGGAGGACAAGCGTCTGCGCGATTTGATGGATATCAAGATTTTTGTGGATACGGATGATGATGTGCGCATTATTCGTCGTATCAAGCGCGATATGGAGGAGCGTGGCCGTAGTCTTGATAGCGTTATTGACCAGTATTTAGGTGTGGTCAAGCCCATGTACCATCAGTTTATCGAGCCAACCAAGCGTTATGCGGATATTGTCATTCCTGAAGGAGTCAGCAATACAGTGGCTATTGACCTGTTGACGACCAAGATTGCAAAGATTTTGGAAGAAGCTCGAAACAGCAAATAAACAGATGTGGAGGCCTTGCCTCCTTTTTCTATTTTTCCCTCATAATGGTACATAAATGAAGATTTTTAGGCATATTTCTATTTTTCCCTCATAATGGTACATAAATGAAGATTTTTAGGCATATTTTTGGTATAATAATACCCATGAAAGAGCAAGAAAATGAATAGTAGGTGGAGATGGAAAAGTATTTATCGGTAACAACTTTGACCAAATATCTGAAAATGAAATTCGATAAAGACCCGTACTTGGAACGGGTATATTTAACTGGTCAAGTTTCCAACTTTCGTAAACGACCTACTCACCAATATTTCTCCCTAAAGGATGACCACGCAGTCATTCAAGCGACCATCTGGTCTGGAATTTATCAGAAATTAGGCTTCGACCTAGAAGAAGGGATGAAAATCAATGTGATTGGGCGCGTGCAGGTCTATGAGCCAAGTGGAAGCTACTCCGTTATCATTGAAAAGGCAGAGCCTGATGGGGTTGGGGCGCTTGCGATTCAGTTTGAACAACTCAAGAAAAAATTGGCAGAAGAAGGCCTGTTTCAAGAACGCTTCAAGCAAGCTCTGCCCAAATTTTCTAAGAGAATTGGTGTGGTAACTAGCCGTAGTGGAGCTGTTATTCGAGATATTATCACGACCGTCAGCAGGCGATTTCCAGGTGTCGACATTCTCCTCTATCCGACCAAGGTTCAAGGTGAAGGGGCTGCGGAGGAAATTGCTCGAAATATTGCGCGTGCTAATCAAAGAGACGATTTGGACTTACTGATTATTGGTCGTGGTGGAGGTTCCATAGAGGATCTCTGGGCCTTTAACGAAGAAATTGTGGTACGAGCTATTTTTGAATCTCGTTTGCCAGTTATCTCTAGTGTGGGGCATGAGACAGATGTGACCTTGGCAGATTTTGTGGCGGATCGTCGAGCTGCAACACCAACGGCAGCTGCTGAACTGGCAACCCCTGTGACCAAGTTGGATCTATTAGCTCATTTGCAAAATCAGGAAAAACGGATGGCAACGGCAGTCCGAAATGTCCTATCTAAGAAACAAGAAGCTTTGAAAAAATGCAGTCAGTCTGTTATCTTTAGACAGCCAGAGCGCTTGTATGATGGCTATTTGCAACGCTTGGATCAACTGCAACTGCGATTAAAACAAAGTTTGCGAACACAGATTTCCGATAACAAACAGCTAGTCCAAGCAAGGACGCATCAATTAGTACAATTATCGCCTGTTACTAAAATCCAACGTTATCAGGATCGGCTTGCACAGTTGAATAAGCTCCTCCGTAGCCAAATGGCGCTGGTTTATGATGCCAAGGTTGCTGAGGTCAAGCGACTTTCAGAGGCCTTGCTGATGTTGGATACCAGTCGAATCGTGGCGCGTGGTTATGCTATTGTTAAAAAAGAAGAATCAGTAGTAGATTCGGTTGAGAGTTTGAAGAAAAAAGACCAAGTGACGCTTTTGATGCGAGATGGTCAAGTAGAATTAGAGGTTAAAGATGTCAAAACAAAAGAAATTTGAGGAAAATCTAGCAGAATTGGAGACCATTGTCCAAAGTTTGGAAAATGGTGAAATTGCTCTGGAAGATGCGATTGCTGCCTTTCAAAAGGGCATGTTTTTGTCAAAAGAGCTCCAAGCTACGCTGGACAAGGCTGAAAAGACCTTGGTCAAGGTCATGCAAGAAGACGGAACAGAAAGTGATTTTGAATGAAGAAGCAAGAAAAATTAGCTCTTGTCGAGTCGGCTTTGGAAGACTTTTATGGAGACCAGCAGTTTGCCTCTAGCTTGCGAGAGTCTGTTCTCTATTCCATTCATGCTGGTGGCAAGCGTATTCGACCTTTTCTCTTGTTAGAAGTTTTGGAAGCCTTGCATATTGCCATCAAACCTGCTCACGCGCAGGTGGCTGCGGCCTTGGAAATGATTCATACAGGGAGCTTGATTCATGATGATCTTCCAGCTATGGATGATGACGATTACCGTCGGGGACGCTTGACCAACCACAAGAAATTTGGAGAAGCAATGGCGATTTTGGCTGGAGATGCCTTGTTCCTAGATCCTTACGCCTTGATAGCGCAGGCAGATTTGCCAAGTCAGATCAAGGTGGACTTGATTTCCAACTTATCTCTTGCTTCAGGTAGTCTGGGCATGGTTGCAGGACAGGTTTTGGACATGGAGGGCGAACACCAGCACTTGTCCTTGGAAGAACTCCAGACTATTCATGCTAATAAAACTGGAAAATTACTATCCTATCCCTTCCAAGCGGCAGCCATCATAGCCAAATTGACACCTGAAATACAAGCAAAACTGAAAACTGTTGGTGAATTGATTGGGCTTGCTTTTCAAGTTCGAGATGATGTGCTGGATGTGACTGCTAGTTTTGAGGAAATCGGTAAGACACCACAAAAGGACCTGCAGGCAGAAAAGTCAACCTATCCAGCCTTGTTGGGCTTGGAAGAGGCTATTGTCTTTTGTAACCAAACTCTGGATCAAGCTAATGCCAAATTAGAAGAAATTGCCCAGCAGGTTCCCTTTAAAACAGAATCGATTGTAAAAGTAGTAGAAAGTTTGAGAATCAATGGCTAAGGAAAGAGTGGATGTACTAGCTTATAAACAGGGCTTGTTTGAAACGCGCGAACAGGCCAAGCGCGGTGTCATGGCTGGTCTAGTCGTAGCAGTCCTTAATGGAGAACGTTTTGATAAACCAGGAGAGAAAATTCCAGATGACACTGAGCTGAAACTCAAGGGGGAGAAACTCAAGTATGTCAGCCGTGGTGGCTTGAAACTGGAAAAGGCTTTGCAGGTCTTTGATTTGTCAGTGGATGGCGCGACCACAATTGATATTGGGGCTTCTACTGGTGGTTTTACCGATGTCATGTTGCAAAATGGTGCTGAGTTGGTCTTTGCAGTCGATGTCGGTACCAATCAATTGGCTTGGAAATTACGCCAAGACCCACGAGTTGTCAGCATGGAGCAGTTCAATTTCCGCTATGCTGAAAAGACTGATTTCGAGCAGGAACCGAGCTTTGCCAGTATTGATGTGAGTTTCATTTCCCTCAATCTGATTCTTCCAGCCTTGCACCGTGTTTTGGCTGATCAAGGTCAGGTCGTGGCTTTGGTTAAGCCCCAGTTTGAGGCAGGACGTGAGCAGATTGGGAAAAATGGAATCATTCGCGACGCCAAGGTTCACCAGAATGTCCTTGAATCTGTCACAACTATGGCAGTAGAGGAAGGTTTTTCAGTCCTTGGTTTGGACTTTTCCCCCATCCAAGGTGGACATGGAAATATTGAATTTTTAGCGTATTTAAAAAAAGAAGAGTCAGCAAGCAATCAGGTTCTTGCTGAGATTGAGGAAGTAATAGAGAGGGCGCATAGTCAATTTAAAAATGAATAAAAAAGAGAGACTTGAAAAAATTAGACGATTTGTGACAGATTATCAAATCGGCACGCAAGAAGAAATTGTAGAACACTTGAAAGAGGCAGGTATCAGTGCCACTCAGGCAACGGTATCCCGAGATATAAAAGAATTAGGTATTGTCAAAATTCCTTTGAGAGATAACACCTATGTCTATGAATTACCAAAATCAATCGTAAAAAGTTTGCAACTGGCTGAAGACAATATCGAATCGGCAGAATTGATGGACAAGATGATCAATCTCCAAGTGATTCCAGGAAATACGGCTTTTGTAAAAGCTCAGTTAACCGAGACTTTTGCGGACAAGATTTTTAGCTGTTTGGCTGATGATAGCTCGATTTTAGTCATTGCCAGAAGTGAAAGTCTAGCTGTGGAAATCTTTGAACAAGTAAAAAATTGGTAGGTCTGTATGTTACTTGAAATTTCGATAAAAAACTTTGCCATTATTGAGGCTATTTCCCTCAATTTTGAAAAGGGAATGACTGTCCTGACTGGTGAAACGGGTGCAGGGAAGTCGATTATCATTGATGCCATGAATATGATGTTGGGAGCTCGTGCGACGACAGATGTTATTCGTCATGGTGCGCCTAAGGCAGAGATTGAGGGGCTATTCTCCGTTGAAAATAGTCGCCTTTTACAGGAAATTTTTGATGAGCAAGGTTTGGAATTTGGGGATGAAATTATCATCCGTCGGGAAATTTTGCAAAATGGACGTAGTATCAGCCGTGTAAATGGTCAGATGGTCAATCTGTCTGTTTTGCGTGCTATTGGCCAACATCTTGTAGATATTCATGGTCAGCATGACCAAGAGGAGTTAATGCGTCCTCAACTGCACATCCAGATGTTGGATGAATTTGGCGATGTAGCTTTTTGGGACTTGAAAGAAACCTATCAGACGAGTTTTGATGCCTATCGAAAAATGCGCAAGCAGGTTCTGGAAGTCAAGAAAAACCAACAGGAACACAAGGCTCGTATTGAAATGTTGGAATTTCAAATGGCAGAGATTGAGGCAGCAAACTTGCAAGCAGGTGAAGACTTGGCTCTCAACCAAGAGCGAGATAAACTCCTCAACCATAAAAATATTGCGGATACCCTGACCAATGCTTACAGTATGTTGGACAATGAAGAGTTTTCAAGTCTGGCCAATGTTCGTTCAGCCATGAATAACATGGAAAGTGTCGAAGAATATGACCCTGAATACCGTGAAATTTCGAGCTCTCTGTCTGAGACCTACTATGTCTTAGAAGATATTAGCAAACGTTTGGAAGCAATCATTGAGGATTTAGATTTTGATGGTAATCGCCTCATGCAAGTCGAGAATCGTTTGAACCTCCTTCATACCATTACTCGTAAGTATGGTGGGACTGTAGATGATGTCTTGCTTTATTTTGCCAAAATTACAGATGAATACAATCTTTTGACAGGTAATAACCTTTCGTCTGAGGACATGGAAGCAGAGCTCAAGAAATTGGAAGTTAACCTTGTTGATTTGGCTGGTCAGCTTGCATCGGCTCGTCATGATTTGGCTCAGCAGCTCGAAGCTGAGATTAAACAAGAACTGCAAGACCTATATATGGAAAAAGCTCAGTTTCAGGTTCGTTTTAGTAAGAGCAAATTCAGTCGTGAGGGAAATGAAATGGTTGAGTTTTACATTTCAACCAACCCTGGCGAGGACTTTAAACCCTTGGTTAAGGTTGCGTCTGGTGGGGAATTGTCTCGCCTCATGCTAGCCATTAAGTCTGCCTTTTCTCGTAAAGAGGGCAAGACAAGTATTGTCTTTGATGAAGTGGATACGGGAGTTTCAGGCCGTGTAGCTCAGGCCATTGCACAGAAGATTCACAAGATAGGCCAGCATGGTCAGGTTCTTGCTATTTCCCATTTGCCACAAGTGATTGCGATTGCGGATTATCAATTCTTTATTGAGAAGATTAGCAATGACCATTCAACAGTTTCGACTGTTCGTCTCTTGACGGTTGAAGAGCGAGTGGAGGAAGTTGCCAAGATGTTGGCAGGTGATGATGTGACAGAAGCAGCTCTGACGCAAGCCAGAGAATTGTTGAGAAACAGGGAGAAATAAGATGACAGACTATTATGTAATTGGAGATGTTCACGGAAAAGCTGGGATGCTAGAAGACCTTCTCAAAACATGGGATGGTCAGACCCAGTTGCTCTTTCTAGGAGATTTGATTGACCGCGGTGAGGATAGTCGCCGTGTTCTTGAAATGGTTAAGGACTTGGTGGACAATCAAGGGGCTATTTGTCTATCAGGAAATCATGAGTATATGTTTCTGACTTGGCTCGATGACCCTGAAGAAAGCTATGATCACTATCGTCGTAATGGAGGAGATACAACTATTAACTCTATCCTAGGTCGTCCCTTGGATGCACCAGTTGACGGGATTGAGGATGCTAATCGTGTTGTCACTGAAGCGGCAGATTTGGTTGAATTCATTCGTCAAATGCCGTTTGTGGTAGAGACAGACAAGTATATCTTTGTTCACGCAGGTATTGATTTGACCTTGGACGACTGGCATGAAACCACAGATTATAAAAAGGTCTGGCTCAGAAAACCATTCCACGAAGCCGAAAATCATACTGGAAAAATCATTGTCTTTGGTCACACACCTGTTTATGGTTTGTTAAAGCAAGAGCGTGGTACAGCAGAGCTTTGGACTACAGAAGATGGCAAGATTGGAATGGATGGAGGAGCTGTTTATGGTGGTGTCCTTCACGGGATTGTCTTTACAGAACAAGGGATGACAGAACATCACTTTATCGAAAATGACGGCTTTGTCGCTGAAGATTAGTACTCCTAGCAGGGTATGGTCTTGTCAAAATGCCAAAAACAATTTATAATAAATAGATACCCTGAAAGGAAGAGAATCATGAACTTAGAAGAATTGAAAAAACGACAGGAGAAGATCCGTAACTTCTCTATTATCGCCCATATTGACCATGGAAAATCGACTCTAGCAGACCGCATTTTGGAAAAAACTGAGACCGTTTCAAGCCGTGAAATGCAAGCTCAACTTTTGGACAGCATGGATCTGGAGCGGGAACGTGGGATTACCATTAAACTCAATGCCATCGAACTGAATTATACTGCAAAAGATGGGGAAACTTATATTTTTCACTTGATTGACACGCCAGGACACGTTGACTTTACCTATGAAGTTTCGCGTTCACTAGCCGCCTGTGAAGGAGCTATTTTGGTGGTTGATGCTGCCCAAGGAATTGAGGCTCAAACCCTTGCCAACGTTTATTTGGCCTTGGACAATGATTTGGAAATCATGCCAGTCATTAACAAAATTGACCTGCCAGCTGCAGATCCAGAGCGCGTGCGTACAGAGATTGAGGATGTCATTGGTTTGGATGCCAGTGAAGCAGTATTGGCTTCTGCCAAGGCTGGTATCGGTATTGAAGAAATTCTCGAGCAAATCGTAGAAAAAGTGCCAGCACCAACGGGTGATGTGACGGCGCCACTTAAGGCCTTGATTTTCGACTCAGTTTATGATGCTTACCGCGGGGTTATTCTCCAAGTGCGTGTCATGGATGGGGTGGTCAAACCTGGCGATAAGATTCAGCTTATGAGCAATGGCAAGACCTTTGATGTGACAGAAGTTGGTATTTTTACACCCAAAGCAGTTGGTCGTGATTTCCTTGCGACTGGTGACGTTGGTTATATTGCGGCTTCTATCAAGACGGTTCAGGACACTCGTGTGGGTGATACCGTTACCTTGGCAACCAATCCTGCGACAGAGCCATTACATGGTTACAAGCAGATGAATCCTATGGTATTTGCGGGTCTATATCCAATAGAGTCAAACAAGTACAATGACCTCCGTGAAGCCCTTGAAAAATTGCAGCTCAACGATGCCAGCTTGCAGTTTGAACCAGAAACATCTCAGGCACTTGGATTTGGTTTCCGTTGTGGTTTCCTTGGACTTCTCCATATGGATGTTATCCAAGAGCGTTTGGAACGCGAGTTCAACATCGACCTCATCATGACAGCGCCATCCGTTATCTATAAGGTTAATTTGACCGACGGTGAGTCTATGGATGTCTCTAACCCATCTGAGTTTCCAGACCCAACTAAGATTGCGACCATTGAAGAGCCTTATGTTAAGGCGCAAATCATGGTACCGCAAGAGTTTGTTGGAGCAGTGATGGAATTGGCTCAGCGCAAGCGTGGGGACTTTGTGACTATGGATTATATCGATGATAACCGTGTCAATGTTATCTATCAAATTCCGCTTGCTGAAATCGTCTTTGACTTCTTTGACAAGCTTAAGTCTTCGACACGTGGTTATGCAAGCTTTGACTACGAATTGTCAGAGTACCGTCCATCTAAGCTGGTCAAAATGGACATCCTTCTCAATGGAGACAAGGTTGATGCCCTTAGCTTCATCGTTCATAAGGATTTTGCGTATGAACGTGGAAAACTCATCGTTGATAAGCTCAAGAAAATTATCCCTCGTCAACAATTTGAGGTGCCAATTCAAGCAGCTATTGGACACAAGATTGTGGCTCGTACTGATATCAAGGCCCTTCGTAAGAACGTACTTGCTAAATGTTATGGTGGTGACGTTTCTCGTAAACGCAAACTCCTTGAAAAACAAAAAGCTGGTAAGAAGCGCATGAAAGCCATCGGATCAGTAGAAGTACCACAAGAAGCCTTCCTCAGCGTCTTGAGTATGGATGAAGAATAAGTTATCATAATTGCTTTTCTTGTTAATAGCAAAATCATGTAAGAATCAATAGTAAAGCAGGCTTAAATGGTCTGCTTTTTTTGATTCCAAAACAAAAAATGTTGCTGTGTTTGTTTATATGTTTGTTTCAATAAGTCGAACTATAAAAACAACAAAAATATAAAAAAAGAGACAAAAAAGAACAGAAAATTATTGACAACGATTTCATATAGTGTTATACTTATAGCATAAAGTTAATGGAAAGAAGGGAAAACCTTATGGGATTAGATCATTTCTTTGACAAAAACCTTGTGTTTTGCTTAGAAGCGGATAATCAAGAACATCTTTTTGATCAGGTTGCAACTTTATTGGAAGAACGAGAAATCGTAACTCCAACCTATCGTGAAGCCTTGATCACGCGTGAAAAGTCATTTCCAACTGGCTTAGATATGGAATTTTTGGGTAAGGATTTGCCGAATGTGGCTATTCCTCATACAGATATTGTTCATAATCTTGCCGAAAAAGTTGTGGTCGTTCGATTAGAGAAACCAGTGACTTTCCATAATATGATTGCGCCAGATAAGGAAGTAGAAGTATCCTTGCTCTTCTTTATCATTAATAACTCAAGTTCAAGTCAAACCAACATTCTTGCTCAGTTGATGGATTTCTTTACAGGAAATGGCCATTTGGAAGATTTGGCTAAAATTTCTGAACCAGAAGCTATCTATGCTTATATAGCTGAAGCAACTGCATAATCTTGTCTATTAAAAATATTAAATCGGAGGAAATCCATATGATTAAAATTCTTGCTGCCTGCGGTGCAGGTGTTAACTCAAGCCACCAAATTAAAAGTGCTCTTGAAGAAGAACTTTCAAACCGTGGTTTTGATGTTCACTGTGATGCGGTAATGGTCAAAGACGTTAATGAAGACCTTATCAAAGGTTATGACATCTTCACACCAATTGCTGCTACAGATCTTGGTTTTGACCCAGGTATCCCAGTTATTGAAGCTGGACCAATCTTATTCCGTATCCCAGCGATGAGTGCTCCAGTATTTGACAATATTGAAGCAGCTATTAAAGAACACGGATTAAGCTAATAAATACTTTATTTAGTTAACATTCATATAACATAAAAAGGGAGGAACTGTTATGGATGCAATCTTTGACCTAATCGGCAAGTTTTTCAAGCCCATCTTAGATATGGGTGGACCTGTCATCATGTTAATCATTTTGACAGTATTGGCTTTACTTTTTGGAGTGAAATTCTCCAAAGCGCTTGAAGGTGGTATCAAACTTGCCATCGCTCTTACAGGTATCGGTGCCATCATCGGTATGCTAAATGGTGCTTTCTCAGCATCACTTGCAAAATTCGTTGAAAACACAGGTATCCAATTGAGTATCACTGACGTTGGTTGGGCGCCACTTGCCACAATCACTTGGGGATCTGCTTGGACACTTTACTTCTTGCTCATCATGTTGATTGTCAACGTAGTGATGCTTGCTATGAAGAAAACTGATACACTTGACGTTGATATCTTTGATATCTGGCACTTGTCTATCACAGGTCTTTTGATTAAATGGTATGCTGACAACAATGGTGTGAGCCAAGGGGTCTCACTCTTGATTGCTACAGCAGCTATCGTCCTTGTTGGTGTGTTGAAAATTATCAACTCTGACTTGATGAAACCTACATTTGATGACCTTCTTAACGCTCCAAGTTCATCACCAATGACATCAACTCACATGAACTACATGATGAACCCAGTTATCATGGTTTTGGATAAAATTTTTGAAAAATTCTTCCCAGGACTTGATAAATATGACTTTGACGCTGCTAAATTGAACAAGAAAATCGGTTTCTGGGGATCTAAATTCTTTATCGGTTTCATCCTTGGTATCGTTATCGGTATTATGGGAACTCCACATCCAATTGCAGGTGTTGAAGATGCAGATAAATGGCGTCTTGTTATCAAAGGATGGTTGTCTCTTGGTTTGACTGCTGGTGTATCTTTGGAACTCTTCTCACTTATCGGTTCATGGTTCATCGCAGCCGTAGAACCACTATCACAAGGTATTACAAACGTTGCTACTAAACGTCTTCAAGGACGTAAATTCAACATCGGTCTTGACTGGCCATTCATCGCTGGTCGTGCTGAAATCTGGGCTTGTGCAAACGTACTTGCACCAATCATGTTGATTGAAGCAGTACTTCTTTCAAAAGTCGGAAATGGTATCTTGCCACTTGCAGGTATCATCGCTATGGGTGTTACTCCAGCTCTCTTGGTTGTAACACGTGGTAAATTGCTCCGTATGATTATCTTCGGAACACTCTTGTTGCCACTCTTCCTTCTTTCAGGTACACTTATTGCACCATTTGCGACAGAACTTGCTAAAGGTGTAGGTGCCTTCCCAGCAGGTGTGAGTCAAACTCAATTGATTACTCACTCAACTCTTGAAGGACCAATTGAAAAACTTCTTGGTTGGACAATTGGTAACACTACAACAGGTGATATCAAAGCAATCCTTGGTGCTGCAGTCTTCCTTGTATTCTATATCGGTATCTTTGCTTGGTACAGAAAACAAATGATCAAACGTAACGAAGAGTACGCAGCAAAAGCAAAATAATGCGCTCCTATAAAATGTAAGCTCAATGAAAATCAAAGAGCAAACTAGGAAGTTAGCTGTAGGCTGTACTAAAGTACGGCAAAGCGACGCTGACGAAGTTTGAATTTGATTTTCGCAGAGTGTAAATTGTTGAAACTAGGTTGTCATACCTTCTAGGAGTGACAGCCTAGTTTTTTATAAACTATCAAGAAATCGGAGAAAATAATGGTAATTGAATTAAAATCAGAACAATTAAGAGTTCAATTTAACAGTTTTGGTGGGGCCCTTTCTTCTATAAAAGATGCTGAGGGACTGGAGTATTTGTGGCAAGGGGATGCCACTTATTGGAGTGGACAAGCTCCTGTTCTCTTCCCCATTTGTGGTTCTTTAAGAGAGGATACAGCTCTCTATATAGATGAGAAGGGACAAGAAATCAAAGGAAATATTCCTCGTCATGGTTTGGTTCGTAAGAAAGAATTTGAATTAGTTGAACAGACAGACAAGAGTGTAACTTTTGCAATTGAGGACGATGAGAATAGCTATCAAAACTATCCTTATCATTTTCGCCTAGAGATTACTTATATCCTTACTGGCAAGACAGTACGAACTCAATACAAAATCTTTAATAAAGAAACTAGCAAGGTCATGCCTTACTTTATTGGTGGACATCCAGGATTTAATTGTCCTCTACTGGATGATGAAGTCTATGAAGATTACTATTTAGAGTTTGAGAAAGAAGAGACTTGCTCTGTTCCACGTCCTTTCCCAGAAACGGGGATGCTTGATTTTCAAGATAGAAGTCCATGGCTAGAGGGACAAAAAGAAATAGATCTTAGTTATGATCTTTTCAGCACAGATGCAGTCACCTTAGATGAATTGCAATCTAGAACAATTGCCCTTCGTTCTCGTAAACATGATAAGGGATTGAAAGTGCACTTTGCAGAGTTCTCAAATCTCATTATCTGGTCAACTTTGAATAAAGGTCCTTTCATTGCTTTTGAACCATGGTCTGGCTTGTCAACATCCCTTGAAGAAGGAGATCGTCTAGAAGATAAGAAGAATGTTCGTCTCCTAGAACCTGGTCAAGTGGATCAAATTGGTTTTGACATCGAAATTTTTTAGATTCAAAAATAAAACACAAAAACAAACATTAACTGTTGACTTTTTCAGAAAATAGGAGTATATTATGTTCGTAAGCAACAAATGATGTTTGCAACAAACAAATAATCAATTGTTATATTCTCTTTCGTAGAGAAGGATTATTTCTAGGAAACTGCTTTCCTAAACTTGAATAAGGTGTCATTCATCTCATTCAATCTAATTTGTCAACAAACTGCTAGAAAGCTTTTGTAGGTAAACTGCTAACTATAAAAGGTTTTACTAGCCTAGAAAAATAAAAAGGAGAAACAATATGGCTATTGTTATCGGTGCAGATGCTGCAGGTTTGAGATTGAAAGAAGTTGTGAAAGACTTCTTGGAAAAAGAAAACTTCCACGTTGTGGATGTTACGGCTGAAGGTCAAGACTTTGTTGATGTGACTCTTGCTGTTGCTGCAGAAGTAAACAAAGAAGAACAAAACCTTGGTATCGTGATTGATGCTTATGGAGCTGGTCCATTTATGGTCGCAACTAAGATCAAAGGAATGGTTGCTGCAGAAGTATCTGACGAACGTTCAGCTTATATGACTCGTGGCCACAACAACTCACGTATGATCACTATGGGTGCACAACTTGTTGGTGATGAATTGGCTAAAAACATCGCTAAAGGATTTGTTAACGGTAAATACGATGGTGGACGTCACCAAATTCGTGTCGATATGTTGAACAAAATGTGCTAATTAGATTACAGTAAGAAAGGTAAGTTAAAAATGAGAATTGCAATTGGATGTGACCACATCGTAACAGATGAAAAAATGGCGGTTTCAGAATTTTTGAAATCAAAAGGATATGAAGTTATTGACTTTGGTACATATGACCATACACGTACTCACTACCCAATCTTTGGTAAAAAAGTAGGGGAAGCTGTAACTAGCGGTCAAGCTGATCTTGGAGTATGTATCTGTGGTACTGGTGTTGGTATAAACAACGCTGTAAATAAAGTCCCAGGTGTTCGTTCTGCCTTGGTTCGTGATATGACAACAGCCCTTTATGCTAAAGAACAATTGAACGCTAACGTTATCGGTTTTGGTGGTAAGATTACTGGTGAATTGCTCATGTGTGACATCATCGAGGCTTTCATCCATGCTGAATACAAACCATCTGAAGAAAATAAAAAATTGATTGCGAAAATTGAACATGTTGAAAGTCACAATGCTCAACAAACAGACGCAAACTTCTTCACTGAATTCCTTGAAAAATGGGATCGCGGAGAATACCACGACTAAGAGGTGACCTATGATTTTAACAGTCACAATGAACCCATCCATTGATATTTCCTATCCCTTGGATGAGTTGAAGATTGATACTGTCAATCGTGTGGTGGATGTAACCAAAACGGCTGGTGGTAAGGGACTCAATGTTACCCGAGTACTTTCAGAATTTGGAGATCCTGTTCTTGCTACTGGTTTAGTGGGTGGCAAACTTGGTGAGTTTTTGGTTGAACATATCGATGATCAAGTAAAAAAAGATTTCTTCTCAATTCAGGGAGAAACTCGTAACTGTATCGCTATTCTCCATGGAGACAATCAAACAGAAGTTCTTGAAAAAGGACCTGAAGTTCTTGAACAAGAAGGTCAAGACTTTTTGGAACATTTCAAAAAACTCTTGGGCTCAGTTGAAGTAGTAGCTATCTCAGGTAGTTTACCAGCAGGTCTTCCAGTTGATTACTATGCGAGCTTGGTAGAACTTGCTAATCAAGCTGGCAAGCCTGTAGTCTTGGACTGCTCTGGTGCAGCACTTCAAGCGGTTCTTGAATCACCACATAAACCAACAGTCATCAAACCAAATAATGAGGAATTGTCCCAGCTTCTAGGTAGAGAAGTTTCCGAGGATTTGGATGAATTAAAAGAAGTCCTTCAAGAACCTTTGTTTGCAGGGATTGAATGGATTATCGTTTCACTTGGTGCCAACGGTGCTTTTGCCAAACATGGTGACACTTTCTACAAGGTAGATATTCCTAGAATTCAGGTGGTAAATCCTGTCGGATCTGGAGATTCTACTGTAGCAGGGATTTCTTCAGGTCTTCTTCATAAAGAATCGGATGCAGAATTACTCATCAAGGCAAATGTCCTTGGTATGCTCAATGCTCAAGAAAAAATGACTGGTCATGTCAACATGGCTAACTATCAAGCTCTATATGAACAATTAATAGTAAAAGAGGTATAAAATGGCTTTAACAGAACAAAAACGTGCACGCTTAGAAAAACTTTCTGATGAAAATGGAATCATCTCAGCTCTTGCATTTGACCAACGTGGTGCTTTGAAGCGCCTCATGGCTCAACACCAAACAGAAGAACCAACTGTAGCTCAAATGGAAGAACTTAAAGTTTTAGTAGCAGATGAATTGACTAAATACGCTTCATCAATGCTTCTTGACCCTGAGTATGGACTTCCAGCGACTAAAGCTCTTGACGAAAAAGCTGGTCTTCTTCTTGCTTATGAAAAAACAGGTTATGATACAACAAGTACAAAACGTTTGCCAGACTGCTTGGATGTTTGGTCTGCAAAACGTATTAAAGAAGAAGGTGCAGATGCAGTTAAATTCTTGCTTTACTATGACGTAGATAGCTCAGACGAACTCAACCAAGAAAAACAAGCTTACATCGAACGTATCGGTTCTGAGTGTGTGGCTGAAGATATCCCATTCTTCCTTGAAATTCTTGCTTACGATGAAAAAATTACTGACGCTGGTTCTGTAGAATACGCTAAAGTAAAACCACACAAAGTTATCGGTGCTATGAAAGTCTTCTCAGACCCACGCTTTAACATTGATGTCTTGAAAGTAGAAGTTCCTGTAAACATTAAATATGTTGAAGGCTTCGCTGAAGGTGAAGTAGTTTATACACGTGAAGAAGCAGCAGCATTCTTCAAAGCACAAGATGAAGCAACGAACTTGCCATACATCTACTTGAGTGCTGGTGTATCAGCTAAACTCTTCCAAGATACTCTGGTATTTGCTCATGAATCAGGTGCAAACTTTAACGGAGTTCTTTGTGGCCGTGCTACATGGGCTGGATCAGTTGAAGCTTACATCAAAGATGGTGAAACAGCAGCTCGCGAATGGCTTCGCACAACTGGTTTTGAAAACATTGATGAACTCAACAAGGTTCTTCAAACAACAGCGACTTCATGGAAAGAACGCGTGTAGCACTCAAATTGCGAAAAAAACTTCAGTCTAGGGATAGAAATATCTCTAGACTTTTTGATGACGTAAAAATAACCTTGAGTTAGTTATCCTCAAGGTTATACTCTTCGAAAATCTCTTCAAACCACGTTAGCGTCGCCTTATCGTAGGTATGGTTACTGACTTCGTCAGTTCTATCTATAACCTCAAAGCAGTGCTTTGAGCAGCCCGCGGCTAGCTTTCTAGTTTGCTCTTTGATTTTCATTGAGTATTAGATAAAATATAGAAGGCGGAATACAAGTTAATCGTGATATTCTCCACGATTCCACTTGGCATTCTCTTCATCGAAGATATGATCATTGGCAGCTACATCTGGACTCACTTCAGATAGTTTATCAATTTTCGAAATCAATTCCTCTTTTTCAGGACTTGGTTTGTACTTGGTATTGATAAATTCATCTACAATGTTGTTAATGAAATTGATACCTAGGATTGCACCACCGAAAGCAACAATATTAGCATTGAGATTTTCACGAGCGGAACGAGCAGTCGCAACATCTCCGACAAGTACAACTCGAGTTCCAGGCACTTTATCAGCAGATACAGCAATTCCAACACCTGTACCGCAAAGGGCGACTCCAAAGTCAGCCCGTCCATTGACGACCTCCTCTGCAATTAAGCGACCATAAATAGGATAGTGAGTACGGACGAAATCATAAGTACCAACATCAATGATTTCATGACCTTGTTCTTTTAGGTGTTTTGAAATCTTCATCTTCACATCTGTTACAATGTGATCACAACCGAGAGCAATTTTCATGGGAATACCTCCTAGCAGAGCTTGTTCAGCATATCAATGCGAACTTGGTGACGACCAGAATCATAGTTGTGCTCAAGAAAGGCTTTGACTATTTCAACTGCTAAAATAGCGCCTGTAATTCCAGAACCAATTGTAATGATTGGAGTAGAATTGTGTCGAATAGTCATCATGGCAGAGTGTTCATCGGAAACAGCGGCGCAGATAATACCTTTAAACTTATTAGCAGGCATAAAAGAATGTCCAAACTTGTCAAAAAGAATAGCACGAGCTTGCTTATATTTTCTAAACTCTGTAATAGCATTGACAGTAGAATCAACGAAATCCGCAGAACCTTGTGTAGAGTTGAGGTCAATTACTTCATAACCAGAATGAAGCAGATAGTGTTTGACGGTTTCTTTCAGTTGGAAACCATCTTGGTCAGTAGCTAAAATAACTTTCATAAGAACCTTCTTTCTTTAGCTATCCAAAAGCATGCAATGAAATATCATTGTTGACGATATAGAAGATATATTATATCTTCAAATATAGTATAGTCCTTGTAAAATTATTTGTCAAGGATTTATAAAAACTAGTTGAAGAATTTTTTCTTCAGCTAGTTTTGGCATTTATTGATCCAATTTCTGATATCGGTTAAATCATAGTTAATCTCAGATTGATGGGCTACCTGGCTGAGTGTAATAGAAGTCAGGGTTGCAACTAAAGTATTTTCAATAATATCAAGAGAGTTGGTTACGACGCATCTTTTAGCCTTTTTACTTTCCTTGTTGCCTAAGAATTTTTTTAGAAGATTTTGACTTTCAAAGATTCGATTTTTTCCTTCTATAGCTACAAATACATCGTAAAAGGTGATTTGGCTGAGGGGTTTAGAAAGAGCAACGCCTCCATTTTTCCCTCTAACGGATTTAACCAATCCTTCGTTGTCTAATAGTTTTATAATTTTTTTCAAATAAGAATCTGAAACTTCTAGCCGTTCACTCAAGGAAATTGTATTGATATATTTTCCTTCAGGGAGCTGATCTAACATGAGTAAGACATAGACTGACTGTTCCCAACCTGATGACAATCGCATGTTTGTACCTCCATATAAAAAGATAATCATTATCCACAATTACCAGTATAGTCTTTTTTTGTTTTTTTCTCAATACATAGGAGTTTAAAAAAATAATCTTGGAATTTTTTGATAAATCTCTTGACATTCATTTTTAAAAGAGTAGAATAAAAGACAAAAAATATCATCAATATCTTTTGAAAGAAGGCGAAATAAATGAAACGAGGTTCAAATTTTATTTTTTTGATTTCTATATTACTTACCACACTTTTTATGGGGTCGTCTTTTCCAACTGGTAAATATCTTATAGTAGTTGAAAAGACTCCTCCATTATTACTTGGGGGTGTTCGATTTATTATTGCTGGGTTAGTGATGTTAGTATTATCGTTTTTATTTTGCAAGGGAGGGACTATCATTCCTAAAAGTCAAGGTAGCAAGATAAAGGGGTTTATATTGGTTGTGACTATCGGGCTCTTACAGACAGCTGGAACCATGGGATTTCTTAATCTTGCCCTAGCTCATGATGTGTCGTCATCGATGTCTTCCATTATCTTATTTACGAATCCTCTTTGGTTAGCTTTCTTAGCACATTTTTTGTTAAAAGATACATTGACTATTCAGAAGATAAGTGCCTTAATATTAGGTGTGGCTGGAGTTGTTACTTGTATTGGACTAGATGTATCTGCGTTTAGTTTAGGTGCTTTGTTTGCTTTACTTGGTTCATTTTGTTGGTCAATCAATACAGTTGTCACCAAGAAAATTCCTTTTGATAACGGTCCATGGATATTTACAGCTTGGCAATTGTTATTAGGTGGGGTATTCCTTTACTTATTCTCAATACCTGTGCATGAAAGTTATAACTTTCTAAATTTAGGATTTTGGGGCTGGGTTTGGTTTATATGGTTAATTATTCCTGCGTCTGTTGGTTCGTTTGGACTGTGGTTTTATAGTCTAGGACAAAGGGGAGCAACAGTAGCTAGCAGTTTCTTGTTTTTAGTTCCAGTATTTTCAACTATCTTTTCTATTATGGGCTTACATGAGCCGTTTACATTGAATTTGGTTCTTGGGGGTTCGATGGTTGTGTTAGCATTGGTATTAGTAAACTGGAAAGTCAAGGGAGAAGAGGAGTAGTCTATGGAAGTTGGAAATGATATTGTTATTCAAAATGGAACACAATGGAGTTTTGGTAATGGTGTAGCTCAACATTTTGATGAGCATGTTAGACAATCTATTCCTTTATATGATGAAGGACATAACCTTGTTTGTCATCTAAGCGATTTTTTTATTCGTGACCATTCCTTATGTTATGAGCTAGGCTCTGCAACGGGTAATCTGATTGGTAAATTATACCAGCGTCACAAGTCTAAAAAAGAAGTTCGTTTTATCGGGATAGAAGAGATTCCAGAAATGAATCAGGTGGCACAATCGAAATTTCCTGAGCTTGAATTCATAACAAGCTCCGTGGAGGAAGCCAGGTTAGAACCCAGCGATTTAATTATTAGCTATTATTTCCTTCAGTTTATTCTTCCAGACAAGAGAATAAAGATTTTATCAAAAATATATGAATCTTTAGTTGAAGGTGGAGCGTTTATTCTATTTAAGAAAGAAATCATGACAGATCCGAAGGTAAATAAGTTGATAGTTTCCAATTATATTAAATTCAAGCAAGAACATGGATTTAGTCCAGAAGAAATTCTACCTAAGCAATTGAGCTTGGAGGGAGTTATGATTAACTACACTCATGCTGAAAATAAAGAAATGTTAAAGAGTGCTGGATTTCATCATGTAGAAACGATAATGAGATATGGAGAGTTCAATGGATACATTTGTTTTAAATGAAGATAATCACAAGAAATGGGAAGAATTACACGCCCAATCATCAAAAACAGAGACACGCTTAGTTCCTAATGATGCAGTTCAAAAGATTTTTTCTTTGAGAAATCAAATCGTTACTCAAAACGATGAGTGCAGGGTATTAGAAGTTGGTTGTGGTTTTGGAAGGAATCTTTACTATTTAATTGAAAATCATTATGCTGATACTTATTGTGGTGTAGATTTAACAAAGGAGGCCGCTGATAGTGCAAAACAATTATTGACTAAGTCATTTCCACAATTTAATTGTCGTATAGCACAGACAGATGTAGGTAAAGGTTTAGATTTTCCTGACAATCATTTCGATTCTATATTTGATATAATGTCTGCGATTACATTTATAGTGGATGAAAAAGATAGACAGAACTATTTTTCAGAGGTGAAAAGGGTGTTGAAAGCAGGAGGAATGTATTATTTTTATTGTCCACGGAAAGATGGAATTTTTCAAGATGCAATTCCTGATAATTATTTACTAGAAAAAGGTTATATACGTAGAAAACTAGATTCAATGTTAGAAAGAGTTTATACAGAAAGTGAGTTAATTGAATTATTAGCTCCTATGCGTCTTGTAAAATTAGAAATTGGTTCAAAACATACTAGAGCTTTTGGTGATGAGTTGTTTATTAGAAATAATGGATTTTGGTTTGGAGTTTTCAAAAAAATATAGAATTATTAGTGTACTGATTTTTTGAATTGATATGAAATTTTCTGAATTATAAACACTTGTTTTCTTAATTTTGTTTATGATTTTATTTTTTTATAAAAAATATGATAAAAAAAGGCTATAAAGGTGGAATTGGTGTTGTTCACGCTCTGCCAACAAAGTATCCTTTGGATCCTAAAAATCCAGCCGATGTTCGTGCGGCTGAGTTAGAAGATATCATTAACAACAAATTTATTTTGGATGCAACTTATTTAGGTCGCTATTCAGCTGAAACCATAGAAGGTGTCAACCATATCTTATTAGTTAATGGTGGTAGCTTAGATCTACGTGAAGAAGATTTTACAGCATTAGAAGCTGCAAAAGACTTGAATGATTTCCTAGGAATCAACTACTATATGAGTGACTGGATGGAAGCCTTTGATGGGGAGACTGAAATTATCCATAATGGTAAGGGAGAGAAAGGAAGCTCTAAATACCAAATTAAAGGTGTTGGTCGTCGTGTAGCTCCTGAATATGTACCACGTACGGACTGGGATTGGATTATATACCCTCAAGGTTTGTATGACCAAATTATGCGAGTGAAGAAAGATTATCCTAACTACAAGAAGATTTATATCACTGAAAATGGACTTGGTTATAAAGATGAGTTCGTCGATAACACTGTTTACGATGATGGTCGTATTGATTATGTGAAACAACACTTGGAAGTATTGTCTGATGCTATTGCTGATGGTGCAAACATCAAAGGATACTTCATCTGGTCATTGATGGATGTCTTCTCATGGTCAAACGGTTATGAAAAACGCTACGGTCTCTTCTATGTAGACTTTGAAACTCAAGAGCGTTATCCTAAGAAATCAGCTCACTGGTACAAGAAAGTAGCAGAAAGTCAGATTATAGACTAGTAGAATTAGTAATTAGATATAGAATTATAGTGAGGCAAAAGATGTTCAAAGATTTTATCCAATCTATTTATGAAAAAGTTTATATTATAAATTTCGGAAAATGTTCTCAAATACCGTGTTTGACGAATGAATAACTGAAAAGTCTCGGAAAATGGTATGTCTCTACCGGTAAAGAATGGATTTGCCATTCAGACTATGAGCTAGAAGAATTTAAAAATATCTTTTTAAATTTTATCAGTCCTGAAGAACGGGATAATATCTCCTTTGATTCAGATTTTATGCCGTTTCAACAATCATAAAGAATCTAGGAAACTCTTTGTAAAAATCTTCATCAAAAAATGCGTCATATCAAGATTCTTATTTTCTTGATATGACGCATTTTAAATTTTATCAATCCTCAGTTTTATGGTTTAGAAAGAATAATTTTTGTTTGTTTTGAAAGTTGTTCGAACGTTTCTTTGCTCAGTTTAGAATCTGAAACGATGGTATCAATATCTGAGATATTATAGAAGGTATAAAAATCAAATTTATTGAACTTACTATTGTCAGCTAGTAAGTATTTTTTATTGGAATTATTGAGGGCGATGCGTTGAGATTCACCTTCCTCTTCACTAAAGGTCGCAATCGCATTGTCTTTAATACCATTACAGCTAACGAAAGCTTTAGAAAATTGAAGGTTGGCTAGGTTTTGCAAGGTTAGTGTTCCCACAAAGGCCCCAGTGATAGAGCGGTAGTTTCCACCAATTAAAATCAAATCTGTTAGTTTTCGTTCGTTTAAGATGAGAAATACTGGTAAACTGTTTGTTACAACACGAATATTATCGATTGGAAGTTCACGGGCAAAAGATTCCAAGGTTGTCCCTGGACCGATAAAAATGGTTTCACCCTCATCGATTAAATGACCTGCAAAACGGCTGATTTCTTGTTTTTCTGCGATTTGTAAGCTTTGTTTTTCAATATTGGAACGTTCATTATTTAAAATAGAACCTGTGCGAATTTTTTCAGCTCCACCGTGTACTCGAACAAGTAAATCCTTGTCAGCTAACTCTTGTAAGTAGCGTCTAGCAGTCATATCTGATACATCCAAGCGAGTCATGATTTCTTTTACAGTAATAGTTCCCTTTGTATTTACCGTTTCTAGAATATTATCTAGTTTTTCCTGCTTTAACATCGTTATCACCTCTATTTCTATTACTATTTTATCATAAAGTGTTCAATCAATCAATTTAAAAAACAAAATAAAACAAAAACAAAAATATCATGGTTGTTTTAAACAAACCATGATATTTGTTATCAGTTCTGGGATAATTGAATTAGTCCAAACCGTAGTTGTAGTCATCATCTTGCATGGCTTCAACTTCACCAAGGAGGTAACCATTTCCGACTTGAGAGAAGAAGTCGTGGTTGGAAGTTCCTGTTGAAATACCGTTCATAACGATTGGGTTGACATCATCAGCTGAATCTGGGAAGAGTGGATCTTGCCCAAGGTTCATGAGTGCCTTGTTAGCATTGTAGCGAAGGAAGGTTTTGACTTCTTCCGTCCAACCAACACCGTCATAGAGGCTTTCTGTATAGCCTTCTTCATTCTCGTAAAGAGTATAGAGCAGGTCGTACATCCAATCCTTGAGTTTTTCTTGCTCTTCTTCAGGCAATTCATTGAAACCAAGTTGGAATTTGTAACCAATGTAAGTTCCGTGAACAGATTCATCACGAATAATCAGTTTGATGATTTCCGCAACGTTGGCTAGTTTGTTATTACCAAGGTAGTAGAGGGGAGTGAAGAAACCAGAGTAGAAGAGGAAGGTTTCAAGGAAAACGCTGGCTACTTTCTTTTCAAGTGGGCTACCGTTTAGGTAGATTTCGTTAACAATCTCAGCCTTCTTTTGTAGGTAAGGATTGGTATTGGTCCATTCGAAAATTTCTTCAATCTCAGCTTTTGTATTCAAGGTAGAAAAGATTGATGAATAAGATTTAGCGTGGACAGATTCCATAAATTGGATGTTATTGAACACAGCTTCCTCATGGGGTGTACGGATGTCTGCGCGAAGGGCTTGAACCCCTGTTTCAGATTGCATAGTGTCGAGAAGGGTTAAACCACCAAAGACTTTTCCAACTAAGTCTTTTTCCTTGTTTGATAGTTTTCTCCAGTCGTCTAGGTCATTTGACAAGGGAATACGTGTATCAAGCCAGAATTGCTCCGTCAGTTTTTCCCAAGTTGATTTGTCGATGACATCTTCGATGGCATTCCAGTTAATGGCTTTGTAGTAAGTTTCCATTTGAAATCTCTTTCTATATATAATAATGCTGTTGTACAATCGTTTTTGCTTCCTTTAGTGTATCGCACAAAAAGTCGGAGAACCGACTTTTACATGTGCTTAGCTAGTTTATAAAATGTTTGATTAAGTTCTCTTTTGATGCTAGCTTACTAAACTTACAGAGAAATAGTAATTCCTTTGATTAAAAACTAAATCACACAGCTTTCACATTGGTTAGCACCGACTTCTCCACCGTCATCTGTAAAGGTACGGACGTAGTAGATAGACTTGATACCCTTGTTAAAGGCATAGTTACGAAGGATAGACAAGTCACGTGTTGTTTGTTTGTTTTCTTTCTTCCATTCGTAAAGACCTTTTGGAATATCACTACGCATGAAGAGAGTGAGTGAAAGACCTTGGTCTACGTGCTCAGTTGCAGCAGCGTAAACATCAATCACCTTACGCATATCCATGTCGTAGGCAGAAGTGTAGTAAGGAATGGTTTCTGTTGACAAGCCTGCAGCTGGATAATAGATTTTACCGATTTTCTTTTCTTGGCGTTCTTCGATACGTTGCGTAATCGGGTGGATAGAAGCAGAAACGTCATTGATGTAACTGATCGAACCATTTGGCGCTACAGCAAGGCGGTTTTGGTGGTAAAGACCATCTGCTTGAACCTTGTCGCGAAGTTCAGCCCAGTCAGTAGCACTAGGGATAAAGACATCTTTGAAGAGTTCTTTAACACGGTCTGATTTTGGAACAAACTCGCCAGTCACATACTTGTCAAAGTAGCTTCCCTTAGCATAGTCTGATTTTTCAAAGTTGTGGAAGGTGATACCACGTTCACGCGCAATATTGTTTGACTCAACTAAAGTCCAGTAGTTCATAAGCATGAAGTAGATGCTTGTAAATTCAACAGACTCAGGCGATCCATATTCAATCAGTTGTTGGGCAAGGTAGCTGTGAAGTCCCATAGCACCAAGACCAAAGGTGTGAGCTTGGCTATTTCCATGGTCGATAGTAGGAACAGCTACGATGTGCGAACTATCTGTAACGAAAGTAAGAGCACGAACCATAGCACGGATTGAGCGACCAAAGTCAGGTGAAGTCATCATGTTGACGACGTTGGTTGAACCAAGGTTACATGAAACGTCCGTTCCCATTTGAAGGAATTCTTGAGCGTCGTTGATCAAGCTTGGTTCTTGGACTTGAAGAATCTCAGAACACAAGTTACTCATGATAATTTTTCCATCAACTGGATTTGCACGGTTAGCCGTATCAATGTTGACTACATAAGGGTAGCCAGACTCTTGTTGCAATTTAGAGATTTCAGTTTCCAAATCACGCGCCTTGATTTTTGTTTTGCGGATATTTGGATTTGCGACTAGTTCATCGTATTTTTCAGTAATATCGATGTAGTTAAATGGCACACCGTATTCAAGCTCTACAGAGTATGGGCTGAAGAGGTACATTTCTTCATTTTTACGAGCCAATTCGTAGAATTTATCGGGTACCACAACACCAAGTGAAAGGGTCTTTACACGAACTTTTTCATCAGCGTTTTCTTTCTTAGTTGAAAGGAAAGCGATGATATCTGGATGAAAGACGTTGAGGTAAACAACCCCTGCACCTTGACGTTGACCCAATTGGTTAGAGTAAGAGAAGCTGTCCTCAAAAAGCTTCATAACTGGTACGACCCCAGAAGCTGCTCCTTCATAGCCTTTGATAGGTGCGCCCGCTTCACGAAGGTTACTGAGGGTAATTCCCACACCACCACCGATACGTGAAAGTTGAAGAGCTGAGTTGATAGAACGTCCGATAGAGTTCATATCATCCGTTACTTGGATTAGGAAGCAAGATACTAACTCCCCGCGACGAGCACGTCCAGCATTCAAGAAGGAAGGAGTAGCAGGTTGGTAGCGTTGGTGGATGATTTCATTGGCAATATCGATTGCAACAGCTTCATCACCATCAGCGAAATAAAGGGCGTTAAAGAAGACACGGTCCTCCATACTTTCAAGATAGTATTCACCGTCATTAGTTTTCAAGGCGTACTGATTGTAAAATTTATAAGCTGCCATGAAAGATTTGAATTGGAAGTTTTGATCTTTAATAAATTGCGACATTTCTTCCAAAAATTCTGGACGGTATTTCTTGATAAAGGTTGTTTCGATGTAGTCGTGTTCAATGAGGTAGTCGATTTTATCAGTAATTGAATCAAAAACCATAGTGTTTGGAACTACATTTTCCTTAAAGAAGGCATCCAAGGCTTCTTTATCTTTATGAAGCATGATTTGTCCATTAACAGGACGATTGATTTCGTTATTGAGACGGAAGTAAGTCACGTCCTCAAGATGTTTTAATCCCATAAAATTTCCCTTATCTAATTACAAAAGAAAGGCTTCTAAGTAAGCCCTAGAAGCAGTTTCTTCTGGATGATGTACTAAGATTATGCTAATTGTTTCAGTTTTCCTGGTTGGAAACCTGAAAAGACTTCAGTTGGTGTTTGGATAACAGGAGCTGCGCTGAAACCGAGCTCTTTAACTTGATCGATGTACTCAGGTTGCTCATCAAGATTGATTTCACGATAAGCGACATTATTACTGTCCAAGAAACGTTTGGTCATTTTACATTGGACACAGTTGTTTTTAGAATAAACGGTTACCATTGTGTAACTCCTCTTTCAAAATAGATTACTTTCTTAGTATATCAGAAAATAAATTTTTGTCAATGATTTAAAACTAAATATAGTGGTCTATTTTTATAGATAACCAAACAAAGCACAATATATAGTGTTTGTTTTGTGAAAAAGTGATAATTATCCTATAAGTTGTTTTTTGAAAAACTATATCCTGTGTTTTGCCATCTAGGATAGAAGATTTTCAGCAAGTTATCTGAAAGGAAATCGAATAAATCCCATAAAATGCTTGAAAAAAATCCTAGAAGATGATATAATACCAAATTGTAAGGGTTATCACATATAACTCAAAAAAGAAAGAACAAAAGGAGAGTCAAACTATGGCTTCTAAAGATTTCCACGTAGTGGCAGAAACAGGTATTCACGCACGTCCAGCAACATTGTTGGTACAAACTGCTAGCAAATTTGCTTCAGATATCACTCTTGAGTACAAAGGTAAATCAGTTAACCTTAAATCAATCATGGGTGTTATGAGTCTTGGTGTTGGCCAAGGTGCTGATGTAACTATCTCAGCTGAAGGTGCAGATGCAGATGACGCTATCGCTGCAATCTCAGAAACAATGGAAAAAGAAGGATTGGCATAAGGAAAATGACAGAAATGCTTAAAGGAATCGCAGCATCTGACGGTGTTGCAGTTGCAAAAGCATATCTACTCGTTCAACCGGATTTGTCATTCGAGACTGTTTCAGTCGAAGATACAAACGCAGAAGAGGCTCGTTTGGATGTAGCTCTTGAAGCTTCTCAAAACGAGCTTTCTCTTATCCGTGAGAAGGCTGTAGGTACGCTTGGTGAAGAAGCGGCTCAAGTTTTTGACGCTCATTTGATGGTTCTTTCTGACCCAGAATTGATTGGTCAGATTAAAGAAACAATCCGTGCTAAGAAAGTCAATGCAGAAGCAGGTCTTAAAGAAGTGACTGACATGTTCATCACTATCTTTGAAGGCATGGAAGACAATCCATACATGCAAGAACGTGCAGCGGATATTCGCGACGTGACAAAACGTGTATTGGCAAACCTTCTTGGTAAAAAATTGCCAAACCCAGCTTCTATCAACGAAGAAGTAATCGTGATTGCGCATGACTTGACACCATCTGATACAGCTCAATTGGACAAAAACTTTGTAAAAGCTTTTGTAACTAACATCGGTGGACGTACAAGCCACTCAGCTATCATGGCACGTACACTTGAAATTGCAGCTGTATTGGGAACAAATAACATCACTGAAGTGGTGAAAGACGGTGATATCCTTGCCGTTAACGGAATCACTGGTGAAGTGATTATCAACCCAACAGATGAACAAGCGGCTGAATTTAAAGCAGCTGGTGAAGCTTATGCTAAACAAAAAGCTGAATGGGCACTTTTGAAAGATGCTCAAACAGTGACTGCTGACGGTAAACACTTCGAGTTGGCTGCTAACATCGGTACTCCAAAAGACGTTGAAGGTGTTAACAACAACGGTGCAGAAGCTGTTGGACTTTACCGTACAGAGTTCTTGTACATGGATTCTCAAGATTTCCCAACAGAAGACGAGCAGTATGAAGCATACAAGGCTGTTCTTGAGGGAATGAATGGTAAACCAGTGGTTGTTCGTACAATGGATATTGGTGGAGATAAGGAACTTCCTTACTTCGATATGCCACACGAAATGAACCCATTCCTTGGATTCCGTGCCCTTCGTATCTCTATTTCTGAAACTGGAGATGCAATGTTCCGTACACAAATCCGTGCCCTTCTTCGCGCTTCTGTTCATGGTCAATTGCGTATCATGTTCCCAATGGTTGCCCTTTTGAAAGAATTTCGTGCAGCTAAAGCAGTTTATGAAGAAGAAAAAGCAAACCTTCTTGCTGAAGGTGTTGCAGTTGCGGATGACATCCAAGTTGGTATCATGATTGAAATCCCTGCAGCAGCCATGCTTGCAGACCAATTTGCAAAAGAAGTAGACTTCATGTCAATTGGAACAAACGACTTGATTCAATACTCAATGGCAGCAGATCGTATGAACGAACAAGTTTCATACCTTTACCAACCATATAACCCATCAATCCTTCGCTTGATCAACAACGTTATCAAGGCAGCTCACGCTGAAGGTAAATGGGCTGGTATGTGTGGTGAGATGGCTGGTGACCAAAAAGCTGTTCCACTTCTTGTCGGAATGGGCTTGGATGAGTTCTCTATGTCAGCAACATCAGTACTTCGTACACGTAGCTTGATGAAGAAATTGGACACTGCTAAGATGGAAGAGTACGCTAACCGTGCCCTTACAGAGTGTTCAACAATGGAAGAAGTTCTTGAACTTCAAAAAGAATACGTTAACTTCGATTAATGTCATCAACCTTGTAACCTAGTTGCAAGGTTTTTTGCTACATTTTGGAAAAGTATAGTCTTATAAAGTCCACTTTTCAATGAGTCAGAGGCGTGATATAATAGGGGGAAACAAATAGAATAAGAGAGAAACTATGTCTAAAGAAATTGATATTGAGTATTACCATCAGCTAGCCTTGCAAAAGCAAAAGGAGCATCGAAAAGTTTTAGCCAATTTAAAGAAAAAGCCACCAAAAAATCTAGATAAGATAGCCCAGCAGATTCACCAAGAAGTCTTTGCAGAGATTGATTGTACGGCTTGCGCTAACTGTTGCAAGACATTGGGGCCTGACTTTAAAGAAGCGGATATTACACGAATCGCCAAGTATTTTAAGATGAAATTACCTGCTTTTGAAGCAGAGTTTTTGCAGGTAGATGAAGATGGTGATAAGGTTTTCAAATCCATGCCCTGCCCATTTTTAGGAGGAGATAACCTCTGTTCTATCTATGACGTTCGTCCAAAGGCCTGTCGTGAATTTCCCCATACAGACCGTAAAAAGATCCATCAAATCAACCATTTGACGATTAAGAATACATTGACCTGCCCTGCAACTTATCTCTTTGTTGAGAAATTAAAGGATAAGTTATAGAGATTTGTAATTTTAAATTTTGAACAAAGATTACAGGATAAAAATTCTCATAATAACTCACAATGTGAAGGGAGAACTTTTATGCCTAGACCAAAAACAAAAGAGGAGCTGGTGCTAGCCTCTAAGGAGAATTATGAAAAGCTCAATCGTTTCATCTCTCAACTAAGCGAAGAAGAGTTGCAGACTCCTTTTGATTTTTCAAGAGACCAAAAGAAAAAGGAAGCGCACTGGAAAAGAGATAAAAATCTAAGGGATGTCTTGATCCATCTTTATGAATGGCAGCAGTTACTTTTGATTTGGGTACATTCTAATCAAGAAGGTCACGAAAGACCTTTTATCCCTGAACCTTATAATTGGAAAATCTATGGAGAAATGAATGTCGCTTTTTGGAAGAAGCACCAGAAAACCTCCTTAGAAGAAGTGACTAGACTCCTAGAACAATCACATAGGGAGGTTTTAGAGTTGATAGAAGTTTTTAGCAATGACGAACTCTTTACCAAAGGTGTCTATAAGTGGACGGGAGGGACAAGTCTAGGTTCCTACTTTGTCAGTAGCACGTCAAGCCACTATGATTGGGCTCTGAAAAAACTCAAAGCACATCAGAAGAATTGTAAGTATTATTAATTCAAGAAACAGTGAAATTTAGGAAAGATTTTTCTAAGTTTCTAATAGTTTTTTTCCTTGTCTTTGAGGAATTCTAGCTTTAGAATCCTTCAAAAATTAAGATTTAAGGCTATCAATAGCTTAGAATAGTGCGAAAACATTTAGTTTATAGGAATTGTAGCTCTAGAATTGCATAGATATTTATGAGAATAGAGCATTCGATAGTTAGGATAGTTCTATTCTGAAAGCTTTGGGGTGTCAATCTTCTAGAGTAGTAGTTTGCCAATGAATTTTGTTGAAAGATTACTTGTTTTATGGTAGTCTAAAGTAAAAGAAAGCCTTATCATTCTATTTGTATCTTTAATCTGACTTGGTTTAGGTCTAGAAGAGGGATAGATATTTTAGATTTCCAAATAACAATTATATTTTTACTTGCAAAAATGTATTTCAACTTTACCTAATGTAGAGGAAGGAAATATCATGAAACGTTTATGACTTGTTGGAAAGAGAATGGGAACTAAAAATGGATTCCTTTTGCATATTAGGAGTAGGTGGATGAGTAATCTAGAGTCAATTCGTAAAGCGCATATCATCGTGTGGGGTGCCTATCTATTTTTATCATTAAGGGCACCGCTAATTAGTAGCACAGAGTATTTTTTGCTTATTTTTTTAGCGTTTCTCTATTCAATAGTATCGCTACCTATATACTCTGTGAAGAATAAAATAGTATCCATTTGCTTGGCTATAAACTCAATTCTGTTAATGAGTTTCCCGATTTTAATCAATAAATTTTTCCCAGGAAACATTTCTACCTATATCGTATTAATAAGTATTTTTATCCTAGAGTTCTTAATCTTTAATATAATTGGTAAAGATTTTGACACTAGATTAGCTAGCGAGTATAGGAAAATCAGTCAGTTTAAAAGTAAGATGTCTCAATCCCCTTGGATAAAATATTTAGAGATTTCTAGTTTTATATTAACTATATTTCCATTTATTATTCATGGTACAGTGGCTAATCGTGTATTGGCTCTTATCTTTTTGATAAAAATGTGTGTAGATACTATGATAAAGTTTCTATTAAACAGAATCTTTAAGACAAGTGAGGTAATGAAAAGGAGAATATTTTCTCTGTTTGTACTAGATTTGATTGTCTATTTATTTTTAGGCTATGTTTTAGCAATGCAAAAAGACGAATATCTGTTTTCAATTCTACTAATTTTTTCTAATTTTTCACTTCCTTTTATCAGAGAAAAAGAGTATGCATTATTTAAAAATAAGAAGTGAGATAAATAGGGTCAAATCTTAGTTTTCTTTAAAATAAAATCAGGTAGAGAAAAGATATCTTATCTAGCTGCCGAAGAGATAGAAACGAAGTTGTCTATCGTTAGAACACTATCTTAGCCACATTAATGGAGAATTATCTCTCCATGACAAAGTTCTTTTTTCGTATCGATGTTAAATTGCTTATTTTATGGGAAACTCAACATGTTTAAACTAAGTGATAAAGTCAGAGTGGTCTTTGCTCTTTTAGGGGTAAGTTCCATATTGATTAGTATGTATCTTATACCTTTTATTAAAACTGAGAATAAATTTTTGGAAATACTTTTATTTATATTAGGTGTATTGCTAATTGGGATTACGTTACTAAGTCATAAAAAAATTAAATTTTGGAAATAGCGTTAGTGAGAAGGACAGGGTAATAGTATTATGATGGTTGTTTTCATTTTGATGGTTGTGGTATATCTGTATTATGTAATTACAGAGTATTTTCAGAATAGTTATATTGACTGTATACTATTTCTAACATTGCTGATTTCTCATTTGATATGGGATTACTATTTTTTGCCCATTGAAATTTTAGTGGTATTAAGTGGAGTAAATTTGCTATCAAGATTTTTCCAAAAAAAGAGAAGTCAATAGATTTGCCGAAGAATCATTAAGACGAAAGGTAAAATGGGGATATTTAAAATGAAACATTTTATTGCAGGATTTGGTGAAATAAACTTTATAAATTATCTTTTGTATATATGTGTAGGGCTAGCCCCTCTTTTTCATATGTATGTCATAGATTCGGAAATGAGTTTTGTGAAAATAGTGTTATCTATTTTGGGAATTATATTTGTATGTATTTTAACTATTGCTCGAATTTATAGAAGATTTTTCTATCATTCACTAGAATAGTATGGGTTAGTTAATCAATTAGAACTATTATTCTTTGTGGTACTATACTACTTTTAAGTTTTTGCATTAAACAGCCGAATGAAGTGAAAGTTGTTTATCATAGAAAGGAAAACCTCAAATTGTCCTACAAATTTCTACTCTTCGACCTCGACCACACCTTGCTTGATTTTGATGCTGCTGAGGATGTGGCTTTGACCCAACTTCTAAAAGAAGAAGGTGTTACAGATCTTCAGGCTTATAAAGATTATTACGTTCCTATGAACAAGGCTCTCTGGAAGGACTTGGAGCAAAAGAAAATTAGTAAACAAGAGCTAGTTAACACGCGCTTTTCTCGTTTATTTGCTCACTTTGGACAGGAAAAAGACGGTAGTTTTCTAGCCCAACGTTACCAATTTTATCTTGCCCAGCAGGGACAAACGATTTCGGGAGCTCATGAACTCTTAGACAGACTTATCGAGCGAGATTATGAGCTATATGCTGCGACAAATGGTATTACTGCCATTCAGACAGGGCGTTTGGCTCAATCTGGTTTAGCACCTTATTTCAATCAAGTATTTATCTCTGAACAATTGCAAACACAAAAGCCTGATGCTCTCTTTTATGAAAAGATTGGCCAGCAAATTGCTGGATTTAGTAAAGAAAAGACGCTGATGATTGGAGATTCCCTAACCGCCGACATTCAAGGCGGCAATAATGCTGGGATTGACACGATTTGGTACACTCCTCATCACCTCGAAAATCCCACACAAGCCCAGCCAACCTACGAAGTCCATTCTTACAAAGACTTGCTGGATTGTTTAGATAAACTGTAAAAAGTGGTTTCCATAGCCACTTTTTGCTATAATAGAGGCAGTAAAAACGAAGGAGTTGGCTATGGAACACTCGTCTTGGCACGCTTTGATTAAGGAGCAATTGCCTGAAGGTTATTTTGGGAAAATCAATCAGTTTATGGAGCAGGTCTATTCTCAAGGGACTATTTATCCGCCTAAGGAAAAGGTTTTTCAGGCTCTATTGACAACGCCGCTTGAAGAGGTTAAGGTGGTGATTCTGGGACAAGATCCCTATCACGGGCCAGGTCAAGCGCAGGGTTTGAGTTTTTCTGTACCTGACTTTATCCCAGCTCCGCCATCCTTGCAAAATATCTTGAAAGAATTATCAGATGATATTGGCGTTAAGAAATCTCATGATTTGACAGCTTGGGCTGAGCAAGGAGTCTTGCTTCTTAATGCTTGTTTGACGGTTCCTGCTGGACAGGCCAATGGTCATGCTGGGCAGATCTGGGAGCCGTTTACAGATGCAGTTATCAAGGTAGTCAATAATCTGGATAGACCTGTTGTTTTCATCCTCTGGGGTGCTTATGCACGCAAGAAAAAAACACTGGTTACAAATTCCAACCATATGATTATCGAATCAGCCCATCCCAGTCCTTTGTCAGTTTATAGAGGATTTTGGGGTTCCAAGCCTTTTTCCAAGACCAATGCATTTTTAAAAGAGACAGGACAAGAGCCAATCGATTGGCTTAGATAAGGAGAAAATATGCCTCAGTTAGCGACGATTTGCTACATTGATAATGGGAAAGAACTGCTCATGCTCCACCGTAATAAGAAGCCAAATGATGTCCATGAAGGGAAATGGATTGGTGTGGGTGGCAAACTAGAGCGTGGTGAGACGCCTCAGGAATGCGCAGCGCGTGAAATCCTCGAAGAAACAGGACTGAAAGCCAAGCCAGTTCTAAAAGGTGTTATCACTTTTCCTGAATTTACACCAGATTTAGACTGGTACACCTATGTTTTTAAGGTGGCAGAGTTCGAGGGGGACTTGATTGATTGCAATGAGGGGACGCTAGAATGGGTTCCCTATGACGAGGTTTTGAGTAAGCCGACTTGGGAAGGTGACCACACCTTTGTTAAGTGGCTTTTAGAGGATAAACCCTTCTTTTCAGCCAAGTTTGTTTATGATGGGGATAAATTGTTGGATACCCAAGTTGATTTCTATGAATAAAGGAGAAAGTAGATGCTACTAATCAAAAATGGTCGTGTTATGGATCCCAAGTCTGGTTTGGATCAGGTGTGTGACGTTTTAGTCCAAGATGGGAAAATTGTCAAAATTGCGTCTGAGATCACGGAAGAAGGAGCAGAAATCTTAGATGCTACTGGTCTTGTAGTTGCTCCTGGCTTGGTTGATATTCATGTTCATTTCCGTGAACCTGGTCAGACCCACAAGGAAGACATCCATACTGGTGCCCTAGCAGCCGCTGCAGGTGGTTTTACAACTGTTGTCATGATGGCTAATACCAGTCCAACTATTTCAGACGTGGAGACTTTGCAGGAAGTTCTCCAGTCAGCTTCCAAAGAGAAGATTAATGTTAAGACGGTTGCGACCATAACTAAGAATTTTAATGGGCAAGATTTGACTGACTTTAAGGCACTCTTAGAAGCTGGAGCTGTTGGTTTTTCTGATGACGGTATTCCGCTTGAAAGTAGTAAAGTTGTCAAGGAAGCTATGGAGGAAGCTAAAAAACTCAACACCTTTATTAGTCTTCATGAGGAAGATCCAGGATTGAACGGGATTCTTGGATTTAATGAAAATATCGCTAAAGAACATTTCCATATTTGCGGTGCGACTGGGGTGGCTGAGTACGCTATGATGGCGCGTGATGTCATGATTGCCTATGCAACCAAGGCCCATGTTCATATTCAGCATTTGTCTAAGGAAGAAAGTGTTAAAGTAGTGGAGTTTGCTCAAGGATTAGGAGCGCAAGTAACAGCAGAAGTGGCGCCACAGCATTTCTCTAAGACCGAAGCACTTCTTTTGACACAAGGTAGCAATGCTAAGATGAATCCTCCGCTTCGTTTGGAATCAGACCGTCGTGCCGTTATCGAAGGCCTTAAAACAGGAGTCATCACAGTTATCGCAACTGACCACGCGCCTCACCATGCGGATGAAAAAAATGTTGAGGATATTACCAAAGCGCCATCTGGTATGACTGGCTTAGAAACGTCCCTGTCTCTCGGCTTGACCTTTTTGGTAGAAGCTAGTGAGTTAAGCTTGATGGAACTACTCGAAAAGATGACATACAACCCAGCCAAGATTTATAACTTTGAAGCAGGTTACTTGGCTGAGAATGGTCCAGCGGACATCACTATTTTTGATGCTAAGGCTGACCGCCTTGTGAACTCCCATTTTGCTTCCAAAGCAGCTAATTCACCATTCATCGGTGAAACCTTAAAAGGGCAGGTTAAATATACCATCTGTAAAGGACAAATCGTCTATCAAGCTTGATAGGAGTTGGAATATGAATTATTTTCGAAAACGTAGGGAGAGACAAGCAAAATCTAATAGTGGCATTTACTGTCCCGCAGCTAATCGTTCTAAAATTCAATATGAAACTAAAGAAAAAGCTGACCATGCAGTTCAATATGATAATGGAGGTTTAGTTAGAAGCTATTATTGTCGTACATGTGCGTGTTGGCATACTACTTCAAAATCTAATAACCCTCCGCTAAGTTTGAAAAACTATGGTCTGAAACTCTTTGGTTTAGATAAATCAGAATAGAAAGAGAAGTATGTATAAGACAAAGTGTTTGCGAGAGAAGTTAGTATTATTTTTAAAGATATTTTTCCCTATCCTGATTTACCAATTTGCCAATTATTCTGCCTCCTTTGTTGATACGACTATGACTGGTCAATACAATACTATGGACTTGGCTGGTGTGTCTATGGCAACCAGTATCTGGAATCCTTTTTTTACATTCCTGACAGGGATTGTGTCAGCCCTGGTGCCCATCATTGGTCACCATCTTGGGCGAGGTAAACAGGAAGAAGTGGCGTCTGATTTTTACCAGTTCATCTATTTGGCCCTGGGTCTATCTGTGGTCTTGCTGGGGATGGTACTTTTTCTGGCACCACCAATCTTGAATCATATTGGACTAGAAGCTCCAGTGGCAGCAGTAGCGGTTCGCTATCTCTGGTTTTTATCTATCGGGATTATCCCCTTATTACTTTTTAGTGTCATTCGTTCCTTGCTGGATTCGCTGGGATTGACCAAGCTGTCCATGTATCTCATGCTTTTGTTACTTCCCCTCAATAGTGGATTTAACTATCTCTTGATTTTCGGAGCCTTTGGTGTTCCAGAACTGGGAGGTGCTGGTTCTGGTTTAGGTACTTCTTTGGCCTACTGGGTCTTGCTGGGAATTTCTGTTCTGGTTCTATTTAAACAGGAGAAGCTCAAAGCCTTACACCTTGAGAAACGAATTCCACTTAATATGGATAAAATCAAGGAAGGAGTTCGTTTAGGACTGCCTATTGGGGGAACTGTCTTTGCGGAAGTGGCTATCTTTTCTGTTGTTGGCTTGATTATGGCTAAGTTCTCGTCCTTGATTATCGCTAGTCACCAGTCAGCTATGAACTTTTCAACTCTCATGTATGCCTTTCCTATGAGTATCTCATCTGCTATGGCAATTGTCGTTTCTTATGAAGTGGGAGCCAAGCGATTTGATGATGCGAAAACCTATATTAGTCTAGGAAGATGGACTGCCCTTATTTTTGCAGGCTTCACCTTATCCTTCCTTTACATTTTTAGGGGAAATGTGGCCAATCTTTATGGTAACGACCCAGAATTTATCGATTTGACAGCGCGTTTTTTGACTTATAGTCTTTTCTTTCAGTTAGCAGATACCTTTGCGGCACCCCTTCAGGGAATTTTACGGGGGTATAAGGATACAGTTATTCCTTTTTACCTTGGTTTGATTGGTTATTGGGGAGTAGCAATCCCAGTGGCTATGGTCTTTGATTTCTTAACAGATTTTGGAGCTTATTCTTACTGGATCGGTTTGATTATTAGTCTAATTGTGAGTGGGGCGCTCTACCGTTGGCGTTTAACAGTGATTATGAAGAGATTTGAATCTTTAGTAAAATCTAAACGATAAAAAGTTTGTGAAAAAATATTCTTAACAAGAAAATCCCTTAGTCCTATAGGATTTTCTTTTTTAATTTGTGAAATTTTCTTTAGAAAAACTTTGACAGTATTTACCAAAAACGGTAAAATAGTAAGGTAAGAAGAAAGTTAGAAAGGCAAGAAGATGTCAACTTTAGATAAAAATCTTTTGCTAGAGATGTTCCGTAAGATGGAAGAAATCCGTCGTATGGACTTAAAAATTGCGCAATTAGTAAAGAAAGGAAAAGTGCCAGGAATGACGCACTTTTCTGTTGGAGAAGAGGCAGCTAACGTGGGTGCTATGTTGGCTCTCAATCCAGATGATCTAATTACCTCAAATCACCGTGGTCATGGACAAGCTATTGCCAAAGGAATTGACCTCAATGGAATGATGGCTGAAATCCTTGGTAAATACACTGGAACCTGTAAAGGTAAAGGTGGTTCTATGCATATCGCTGACCTTGATGCTGGGAACCTTGGTGCTAATGGTATCGTAGGTGGTGGTATGGGAATCGCTGTTGGTGCAGCCCTTAGTCAGCAAATGCAAAACACTGGAAAAATCGTAGTCTGCTTCTTTGGAGATGGTGCGACCAACGAAGGTGTTTTCCACGAAGCAGTAAACATGGCTTCTATCTGGAACCTGCCAGTCATTTTCTACTGCATTAACAACGGTTATGGAATCTCTGCAGATATCAAGAAAATGACTAATGTAGAACATATCCACCAACGTAGCGCTGCATATGGAATTCCTGGAATGTTCATCGAAGATGGAAACAATGTCATCGATGTTTATGAAGGATTTAAGAAAGCTGTAGACCATGTTCGTGGTGGCAATGGGCCTGTCTTGATTGAAAGTGTAACTTACCGCTGGCTTGGTCACTCATCATCTGACCCTGGTAAATATCGTACGCGTGAAGAAGTGGAGTTGTGGAAACAAAAAGACCCAATTGAAAACCTTCGCAAGTACCTCATTGAAAATACTATTGCAAGTGCCGAAGAATTGGAAGAAATCCAAGCGCAAGTCAAGGAAGCAGTAGAAGCTTCTGTTAAATTTGCAGAAGAAAGTCCATTCCCACCGCTTGAATCAGCATTTGAAGATATTTACGCAGACTAAGGAGAAAGAGATAAAATGGAAACAAAAACAATGTCCTTCCGTGACACCATTATCCTTGCTATGTCTGAGGAAATGCGTCGCGATGAAAATGTGTTCTTGATGGGAGAAGATGTCGGTGTCTTTGGAGGAGACTTCGGAACTTCTGTTGGAATGCTTGAAGAATTTGGTCCAGAACGTGTTCGTGACTGTCCGATTTCTGAAGCTGCCATCTCTGGAGCAGCAGCAGGAGCAGCCATGACAGGACTTCGTCCAATCGTCGATATGACCTTTATGGACTTCTCAGTTATTGCCATGGACAATATTGTCAACCAAGCTGCTAAAACACGTTATATGTTTGGTGGTAAGGGTCAGGTCCCAATGACTGTTCGATGTGCAGCTGGTAATGGAGTTGGATCTGCAGCCCAGCACTCACAATCATTGGAATCTTGGTTTACTCACATTCCTGGTCTTAAGGTTGTGGCTCCAGGTACACCTGCTGACATGAAAGGACTGCTCAAGTCTTCTATCCGTGATAATAACCCAGTTATTATTCTTGAGTACAAATCGGAATTTAACCAAAAAGGCGAAGTGCCAGTTGATCCAGATTACACAATTCCACTTGGGGTTGGGGAAATCAAACGCGAAGGAACGGATGTAACAGTTGTTACTTATGGAAAAATGCTCCGTCGTGTGGTTCAAGCAGCTGAAGAATTAGCAGAAGAAGGAATTTCTGTTGAGATTGTTGACCCACGTACCCTTGTTCCGCTTGATAAGGAGATCATCATAAACTCAGTTAAGAAGACTGGTAAGGTTGTTCTGGTCAACGATGCCCACAAAACAAGCGGCTATATCGGAGAGATTTCAGCTATTATTTCAGAATCGGAAGCATTTGACTATCTAGATGCACCAATCCGCCGTTGCGCAGGAGAAGATGTGCCAATGCCTTATGCACAAAACCTAGAAAATGCAATGATTCCAACAGTTGAAAGCATCAAAGATGCCATCCGTAAAACTTATAGTAAAGAATAAAACTACATAAGATAAGTTATGTAAACAAAATAAAGCTGACGAGAAACTTTGTATCTTTTAGGTGCAGAGCTCTTCGTCCTTAATATCTTATATTCGAACACGGGCTAAAAGCTCGGAAAAAAGATAAATCTCCTTGGCTTCATCGAAGCCATCGTCGATTTCCTATTTTTCAGTCGCTTTTAACGCCCTTAGTATCATAAAATTGAACTCGGGCTAAAGTCTGTGTGAAAAAGATAAACTTTCCTAGAAACTAAAGTTTCTTCGTCAAGTTTCCTATTTTCACTTTGACTTTTGACGCCCTTAGTATCTTATAATAGAATTGGAGAGGTCATGGCTGATGACAAGCTAAGAGCGACTCCTGCAGCTAGAAAGTTAGCGGATGATTTAGGAATCAACCTCTACGACGTTTCTGGCTCAGGTGCAAACGGTCGTGTCCACAAAGAAGACGTGGAAACTTATAAAGACACAAACGTGGTTCGCATTTCGCCACTTGCAAAACGAATTGCCCTCGAACATAATATTGCTTGGCAGGAAATCCAAGGAACGGGTCATTGTGGTAAAATCATGAAGAAGGATGTTTTGGCCTTGCTTCCTGAAAATATTGAAAACGACACCATCAAGTCTCCTGCCCAGATTGAAAAAGTGGAAGAAGTTCCTGATAACGTAACACCTTACGGTGAAATCGAGCGTATTCCAATGACACCAATGCGTAAAGTTATTGCCCAACGTATGGTTGAATCTTACCTAACTGCGCCAACCTTCACCCTCAACTATGAAGTTGATATGACTGAAATGTTGGCTCTTCGTAAGAAGGTTCTTGAGCCAATCATGGAAGCAACTGGGAAGAAGACTACTGTAACAGACCTTCTTTCACTTGCGGTTGTTAAGACTCTTATGAAACACCCATACATCAACGCTTCATTGACAGAAGATGGCAAGACCATTATCACTCATAACTATGTCAACCTTGCCATGGCAGTTGGTATGGATAATGGACTGATGACACCTGTTGTTTATAATGCTGAGAAAATGAGTCTTTCAGAGTTGGTTGGTGCATTCAAAGACGTTATTGGCCGTACCTTGGATGGTAAATTGGCTCCAAGTGAGTTGCAAAATTCAACATTTACTATCAGTAACTTGGGAATGTTTGGTGTTCAGTCCTTTGGTCCTATCATCAATCAACCAAACTCAGCTATCCTTGGTGTCAGTTCGACAATTGAGAAGCCAGTTGTCGTCAATGGTGAAATTGTGATTCGCCCAATCATGAGTCTTGGTTTAACAATTGACCACCGTGTTGTAGATGGTATGGCTGGTGCTAAGTTTATGAAAGACTTGAAAGAACTGATTGAAAATCCAATCTCAATGTTGATTTAAGAGCAAGAGTATTCATTTTTAAGATATAGATAAAGGAAGGAAGACATGGCCTTAGAAGTAATTATGCCAAAAGCCGGCGTGGATATGACAGAAGGACAAATCGTCCAATGGAATAAAAAAGTCGGAGAATTTGTAAAAGAAGGAGAAATCCTTTTGGAAATCATGACTGACAAAGTCAGCATGGAGTTAGAAGCCGAAGAAGATGGTTATTTGATTGCTATCCTCAAAGGAGATGGGGAAACAGTGCCTGTAACGGAAGTTATCGGTTACCTTGGGGAAGAAGGGGAAAATATCCCAACAGCCGGAGCAGTAGCGCCAGAAGCTAGTCCAGCACCTACAGCAAGTGCTTCAAATGATGATGGTAAAAGCGATGATGCCTTTGATATTGTTGTGATTGGTGGAGGTCCTGCTGGTTATGTTGCAGCCATTAAAGCTGCCCAACTCGGCGGTAAGGTTGCCCTTGTTGAGAAATCTGAACTTGGTGGAACCTGCTTGAATCGTGGATGTATCCCAACCAAGACCTATCTTCACAACGCTGAAATTATCGAAAACATCGGTCATGCTGCAAACCGTGGTATCGTAATCGAAAATCCAAACTTCACTGTAGATATGGACAAACTCCTTGAAACCAAGTCTAAGGTTGTTAATACCTTGGTTGGTGGAGTTACTGGTCTTCTTCGTAGCTACGGAGTTACTGTTCATAAAGGAATTGGTACGATCACTAAGGACAAGAATGTCTTGGTAAATGGTTCTGAATTTCTTGAAACCAAGAAAATCATCCTTGCTGGTGGTTCAAAAGTCAGCAAGATTAACGTCCCTGGTATGGAATCTCCACTTGTCATGACTAGTGATGACATTCTTGAAATGAATGAAGTGCCAGAAAGCCTTGTTATCATCGGTGGAGGAGTTGTCGGTATCGAACTTGGTCAGGCCTTCATGACATTTGGTTCAAAAGTGACTGTTATCGAAATGATGGACCGTATCGTGCCAGCTATGGATGCAGAAGTTTCTAAGAATCTTCGCTTGATCCTTGAGCGTAAAGGAATGACCATCTTGACTGGTACTAAACTGCAAGAAATCATTGAGGAAAATGGTCAACTTCGTATCAAGGTTGAAGGAAAAGACGATATCATCGCAAGCAAAGCTCTTCTTTCAATCGGTCGTGTGCCAGACCTTGAAGGTATTGGCGATGTTGAGTTTGAATTGGATCGTGGTCGCATCAAGGTCAACGAATACATGGAAACTTCTGTCCCAGGTATTTACGCACCAGGTGACATCAACGGTACTAAGATGTTAGCGCACGCAGCCTTCCGTATGGGGGAAGTTGCTGCTGAAAATGCTCTCAAAGGAAATCATGCTGTTGCCAAATTGAATTTGACTCCTGCAGCTATCTATACTCTTCCTGAAGTAGCAGCAGTAGGTTTGACAGAAGAACAAGCCCGTGAGAAATACGATGTTGCCATCGGTAAATTCAACTTTGCCGCAAACGGTCGTGCCATTGCTTCTGATGCTGCTCAAGGTTTCGTTAAAGTTATTGCAGATAAGAAATACGGAGAAATTCTTGGTGTTCATATTATCGGCCCTGCAGCTGCAGAATTGATCAATGAGGCGTCAAGCATCATCGAAATGGAAATTACTGTTGAAGAAATGCTGAAGACTATCCACGGACACCCAACCTACTCTGAAGTGATGTACGAAGCATTTGCGGATGTTTTAGGAATGGCCATCCATTCACCTAAGAAAAAATAAAAGAAAGATAGATTAGACTGGAAGGTTATTTCCAGTATCTATCGTATAAAGGGATATCATGAAATATATTATCAATCATTCAAACGACACTGCTTTTAATATTGCCTTGGAAGAATATGCCTTTAAACACCTTTTGGATGAGGATCAAATCTTCCTACTTTGGATTAACAAGCCATCTATCATTGTTGGTCGTCATCAGAATACCATCGAAGAAATCAACCGTGATTATGTTCGCGAAAATGGCATTGAAGTAGTCCGCCGTATCAGTGGTGGTGGAGCTGTTTACCATGATTTAAATAACCTCAACTACACGATCATCTCAAAAGAAGATGAGAACAAGGCTTTTGACTTTAAGAGCTTCTCAACGCCAGTTATCAATACACTAGCTCAACTTGGGGTTAAAGCTGAGTTCACAGGCCGTAATGACTTAGAAATCGACGGTAAGAAATTCTGTGGTAATGCCCAAGCCTATATCAATGGACGCATCATGCACCATGGTTGCTTGCTCTTTGACGTTGATTTGTCAGTACTAGCAAATGCCCTTAAGGTTTCAAAAGATAAATTTGAATCAAAAGGTGTGAAATCGGTTCGTGCCCGTGTGACCAATATTATTAATGAATTGCCAGAAAAAATCACAGTTGAAGAATTCCGTGATTTACTCTTGGAATACATGAAAAAAGAGTACCCAGAGATGACTGAATACGTTTTTTCTGAGGAAGAATTGGCTGAAATCAATCGAATCAAGGATACTAAGTTTGGAACTTGGGACTGGAACTACGGTAAATCACCTGAATTTAACGTCCGTCGTGGGACCAAATTCACTAGTGGTAAGGTGGAAGTCTTTGCTAATGTCGTCGAATCAAAAATCCAAGACATCAAGATTTATGGTGACTTCTTTGGTATTGAAGACGTTGTTGCAGTAGAAGATGTCCTTCGTGAAGTGAAATACGAACGCGAAGATGTCCTTAAGGCTCTTGAAACTATTGATATTACACGTTACTTCGCTGGTATTAGTCGTGAAGAAATCGCTGAAGCGGTAGTAGGATAAGTCAAAAAGAAGTTGGTTAGTTGGCCAACTTCTTTTCTTGATATATATATTTTACATAATTTATTTTATGTATTTCATAAACTATCCAAGGCATTCTTTTGTTCATCATTAACGATATGGGTATAGAGGTCAGTGACTTGTGTGCTGGCATGTCCTAGCTGGTGGCTGACTAAAACTTGAGATTTGGTTGCATCATAGAGCCTGGTTGCTAGGGTATGGCGCAGTTTGTGGGGGGTTACACGAACTTTGAAGTCCTCAGAGTACTTAGCAACCATTTTCTCAACGCTGGAAGCATCGATACGATTAGGAACACCTCTGTAGAGAGTCAAAAAAAGGGCTGTATCTGTTTTTTCTGTTTTATAGCGTTGATTTCGAATGGCCAGATAATCCTCTAGATAAGGTTTTGCAAAGGCAGCGACATTGACCGAGTCACGTTTGCCACCTTTTCGGGTGACATCAATGACCATCATTTTTAGATTGAGGTCTCTTAGATCCAGATTAACAGCTTCAGATAGGCGGACACCAGACGCCAAGAGAAGGGCAATAATGGCTAAATCACGTTCTTTATTTTTATTAAATGATGAAAGAGCTCGATTTGAGAGCTGTTGTGGGTACTCTTGATCGATATAAGTCAGAAAGCCTTCTGTTTCATCACCCAGAAAGAGTTTTTGCTTGATGTTTTCAGCTCTGGCAGCAAGCGTTTCTTTCTTTTTTTTGGTTGAAACTTTCTTCATTACATTGCGATAGAAATAAGGTTCTCCCTGGTCGTTTTCAACCTCCTCGGTCAGATACTTGTAAAGACTAGAAAGTGCTGACAAGGTCCGATTGATAGTTGTCTGAGAAACTCCTTGCTTGGTTGTATTAGCATTCAGCAAAGGACGTTCTCGAAGATAAAGGATAAAAGATTCCATGTCTTTCTTAGACATATTTTCCAAGACAGATAAAGGAATATCAGATATTTTATCAACGTTTGAAATTCCAGACTCCAAAACCCAGCTGAAAAATCGATCATATTCCTTGAGGTATTCGTACAAGGTTGTAAAACTATAGGGGACAGCAAGCTTAGATTGGTAGTATTCAAGAACATACCAGGGCATGATTTGTTTTAGTTTGTCGATTCGTTCCAGTAAAATCTCGCGTTTCATGATTTTCTCCATAAATAAGTCTACTAGTAGTATAGCATAGACTTATATATTTTTCAAGAAAATTATAGTTTTTCGGAAAGATGTTGTATAGCCTTCTATTAAAGTAACTAAAATGATTTAATAACAGTTAATAAAATCCGATAACTAAAAAATTTTTTTGGTACAAGTTAGCAAAAAATGTACTTTATTCTTGAGAAACTAACACAAAGACTTGGTTCCTATGAAAAAAGAACCAAGTCTTTGTGTTTGATATGAATTCATTAAAAAATGTTTCAAAGTCATTCTTGTAATTCAATTTCTCTAAAAAACATCAATTGCCATATTTGTGTTGATTGAGCCGTTGTATTTAAATTTGTGCACCAAGGCGGATAAAATCGCATGGACATTTTTCCTTTGTTGTTTTTGTCGAGAGAATTTTTTTACGAATAGCAACTTCGTTTGGAATAATAAATAGCCCCTTGTTATCATTATCATCGATGACAACGATAACAAGTTCAGTTCCCAAATCTTCCTTGGTATAAGGAATGTTCATGTTATTTTGATCTTTTTTCCAAAAAACTGTAAAATATCCTTCCTTTTTCGGTGTTCTTTTTGCTAAGCGACATCTTTTATATTCTTGCTCATCCTTTATTTTGATAAGAATACCTTCGTATTTTTCATTCCACTTTTCTTTAATGAATTCAAAATCACCATAAAACTCATATAGAACATCTAGTATTTTCATTATGATGTATTTCTCCCTTATCAAAATCAACAAAATATTCTTGATGTATTTATTACATAACAAAAATTATGTAATAAAAATTTTGATCTACAACAACAAATCTTTGACTTTCCCAATTTCACTTTTTGGAATAACCAGGTGAATCATATCACCGAGATACATTCTGGTTGAACCGTTAACGGTTTGGCTCTTACCATTATGAACTTGGGTTGTGATGAGGATATTGTGTGGTAGGTTGAGTTCGTGTACTTGTTTTCCTGCTATTTTATCTGAAACAGGGATTTCAATGAGGGTGACTTCTCCTTCATCTGTTGCTTCTTCTGGTAGCATTTTTTCCAACATAGCTTCATAGACTGGGGCACCCTTGAGTAAATCCATGATAATATAGGCAACCAAGGTTACTAATCCAAGTGGCATGAGGTTGCGAATATCTCCTACCATCTCAGTTACGAGTATCATAGCAGTTAAGGGAGCCTTGGATATTGCTCCAAAATAGCCACTCATTCCCAGAATGACAAATATAGGAAACTGCTCTTGACTAACAAGTCCAAGATTGACACAAATAACACCAACTAGGGCACCAAGTAAGGACCCAAGCGCCAAAATTGGTAGGAAAATTCCTCCTGGAAGCCCACTTCCATAACTAATCATACTCCAAACAAAACGAATCAAAAAGTAAGCTAATAGAACTTGAAAACTAAAATCTTGCTCAGTTAGGGAAAGAACAAGTTGATTTCCACCACCAAGGATTTGAGGTAAGAAAATTCCCACTGGTATGATGAGAATGAAGGCCAGAATTGGATAATAAGCTCTATCCAAACGGATTTTTTGACCTATCCAGTCATAAACTCTACCGACATTGAGTACAGCTTTTTCATAGAGAAAACCAGAAAGTCCTAGAAAAATTCCCATAAGGAGGTAAATCCAATACTGATCAAGTGTCATGAGAGGGATGTTATCTGGCATATCCAGTACGGGTGTTAGGCCAAATATGAGCAGTGAGACAAAGTTTGCTACGAGACTAGCTGCGAGAGTAGATACCCAGAAAAAGCGTGAAAAATGATGATAAACTTCTTCTACCACAAAGAGAAGTCCTGCAATCGGTGCATTAAAGGCTGCAGCTAGTCCTGCAGCTGCACCACTAGCAATCAAGGAACGTTCCTCTACTGGACTGGATTTGAGCCACTTGGCAATACCTTTTCCACCAACTGCTCCAAGTTGAATACTGGGTCCCTCACGCCCCAGCATGAGTCCACTGGCAATGGCAAGAATTCCTAGCACATATTTTTTCCAAAGAACGCCCCACCAGTTGAGGGTCATGAGGCCTTTCAGTTCGGCTTCGACTTGAGGGATTCCTGAGCCTTTGATATCTTTTTCTGAACGTGTCAGTTTAGCACTAATCCAGCAGATGAGTACGTAAAATAAAACCAGTATAAAAAGATTGCGCACTAGGTGCGCTTGATCTTGATAAAGTCCTTGTATCAGGTGGAAGCCTTTTTCGATTGAAAACCGAAAAGATCCAACGATGATTCCAACGACGAGACCGACAATGATTCCTCGTCCAACTTGGGATAATATGGTGCTTGAGGCAAAGGCAAATTCTTTCTTGGAACTGAGTGTTTCTGACTGTTCCTCCATAATCATTCCTTCTAACTTAACTTTCTTTTTCTCCTGAAACCAGTGATTTTACGGGTTCAAAACTGGTTCGGTGAATTGGGGTAACTCCTAGCTTTTCCAGTCCTTCTAGGTGTTTAGCAGTTCCATATCCTGCATTAGCAGTAAAATCATAGCCAGGGAACTGCTGATCGTATTCCTTCATCAATTCATCACGTGTCACCTTGGCTACTATAGAAGCTGCTGCAATTGAGAGGGAATTAGCATCGCCTTTGATGATGGAGGTTTGTGAAATGGGCAAATCCAGTTTCATGGCATCTATCAAAAGGTGCTCTGGTTGAGGACTGAGCTGAGAGATTGCTTCCTGCATGGCTAGTTTGGTCGCTTCATAGATATTGACTTGGTCGATAACCTGATTATCCATAACTCCAATGCCGATTGACAAGGCTTGGTCTTGGACAGCTTGGAAAATTTCCAGATGTTTCTTTTTAGGAATTTTCTTGCTGTCGTTGAGACCTCTAATTTTACAATTTTTAGGTAAAATAACGGCTGCAGCGACTACAGGTCCAGCCAGAGGACCACGGCCGACCTCATCAACACCAGCAATTAAGGTCAATCCTTGCTTATACAGTTCTTTTTCGTAGGAAAGCATGGATTCCAAACGAAGCACCTCATCCAATTCAGCCTGAATGGCTTTTTTACGCTTGCTGATTTCCTTTTGAACTCCAGAGCGATTATCTTTTTCGAGTTCTAAAAAGATAGGGCTATCTATGTCTTTGACCGTTTCAAGGAGCTCTTTGATTTCTTTAATCGTCGCCATCGAGGTCATCCAATGTATCTAAGGTATAGTTACCAAGTTTGCCATCGCGGACTTCCTTCACGAAGAGACTGTAAAAGCGGTCATAGTCGTCACGGAAACCGAGGGCGCGGGTCATATCCATAATGATAACAGGTGCTTCTTCTTCAATTTTCATTTGTTTGAAGCGTTCAGCCAACTTTTCTGGATAATGTTCTTTGAAATAATTGAGGCCAAAAATAGTTACCTCATCCATAGGAAGCAACTGGTCTTTGATAGCTCCTGTCAAGGCCAACTTAAGCGCAACAGTTTCATCCTCAAACTTAGGCCAGAGAATCCCTGGTGTATCCAAGATTTCCAGGTCTTTATTGGTTTTAAGCCATTGTTGCCCTTTGGTCACACCTGGCTTGTTACCGACAACAGCAATTTTCTTACCAGCCAAACGGTTCATGAGAGTTGATTTACCAGCATTTGGAATCCCGATAATCATGGTACGCAAGGTTTCAATCTGAATGCCACGTTCCTTTTGGCGAGCAATCTTATCCGCCATGAGTTTTTTTGCCGCATCTGTTACAACTTTTACAGTCACTTGCTCTTTGGAGTTGATAGTAAGAGTCTGAATTCCTTGTGATTCAAAATACTGACGCCATTCCTTTGTCATTGCTGGATCGGCCAAGTCCGCCTTGTTTAAAATCAAGAGTTTTGGTTTGTCACCAACAATCTTGGTCAACATAGGATTTTGACTAGATAGAGGTAAGCGTGCATCCACCAAAATCGTCACAAAATCAACAAATTTTAAATTTTCCTGCACCTGTCGACGTGCTTTAGACATGTGACCAGGAAACCATTGAATAGTAGCCATTGAGTTTTTTTCCTTTCGTAGCAAGGGTTTAGAGTCCCTATTTTATTTTACTATTGTTTGAACACCAAGCGAACACCAAAGCTACCATGCAATGGAAAAACCTCTGATTTGATTCTCACTTGATTTCACAATCTTTATATCAAACTGTGGGTGGTATTTGACAATATCTTTTTTGATTTTTAATAGTAAATTTGAAACAATATTTTTAGGTGAGTAACGTGGACTAAGATGTAACAAGTCTTTGAACTCATCAACACTTAATTCTACTTTATTGCTATTATCACTAGTTTCAATAAATTTTTCAATCATTCTGGAATATTTACAGGTATAACTTTTCAATTCTTCAAAATGGAAATTGTGATTTTCTACAAATTGATTTAAGGCTTTTACAGTATTTTCTTGTGAACGATTTATATTATGTGTATAGCCCATTGTTGTCTCAAAGTTAGCGTGTCCTACCCTAGTCATAATATCTTTCACTGCTATGTGCATCTCATTACTTTGAAGGTAACTAATATGCATATGCCTAAACGAATGGGGAGTAACATGTTTTACTCACTTAAAACCATAGTCACTTAAACAATTTGTCAATAATTTTCCTTCTATTCGTTTCAAAATTTGACGAAAAGTGCTTGATGTTATTGGAGAGCCGTATTCTGTTCTAAATACACTTTCAGAATGTGTAAAGGCAGGACAGGGATGTTTCTCCATATAAGCATCAAACTCTTTATTTCTCTGTATTATCCTTTTAATAGCTTCGCTTGCAGCTTCAGGCAAAGCTACTTCTCTAATTGAATTGAGTGTTTTAGTTGTATCAAAATGAAATTGTTCAACTTTTAAACAGTGATATTGAAGTGCCTTATCAATATGCAAGATTCCTTTTTCAAAATCAATATCTGATGGTAAAAATGCTGCTTCACTAATTCGAATACCTGTAAGCAACAATACTATAGCAAGATCATAATAGTTTGCATTTCTGCATTGGCGTAACACATCAAAAAATGCATGTAATTCATGGATTTCTAGAAATTTAGAATCATGTCTTTCTTTTGCTTTACGCCTTTTCTCTAGTGAAATATCTAGTTTTACCGCAGTCATTGGAGAAAACTTAATGACATTATATAACACACCATGATTAAAAATCTTATTACAAGTACTTTTTATATGAGTCATTGTTGAAGGCGATGCATCATACATTTCTAAATATTTATTGAGACTATTTTTCATCAGAAGTGGAGTAATCCAGTCTAACAAAAAATCATCTCCTATAATTTTCCCAAGACGCTTCACTTCATAACCAGTAGTTCTCTCTGAATTGTTTGTGGTTTAACAGAGACACACCAAGTCTGAAACCAATTTTCTTTTAACTCTCCAAATGTTGTAATCAGTTCAGGGCTAAACTGACTTTCAAATGAAGTAGTTAGTCTATCTATTTTATCAAGAACCTCTCTTTCAGCTTGTTTCCTCGCCCTACTAGTATTCTTAGTATAACTTACAGTTACTGATTTCCACTTTCCTGTTAGTGGATCTTTGTACTTTTCAACCACTTGATATAAGGGTTGCCCTTTTGAATTTGTTTTAGTTACATAATACATAATTTAATTCCTCTTAACTCTTAAAAAGAAATAAATCATTGTTGTATAGAATAAATAACTACCCTATATTATACCATGACTTCCTTATTTTGTCCGCTTTTGCTTCCATCTTAAGAAACTTTCAAATCCTTCTAGATTAATGAAAATAAGTTTATGGGTTGGGTTAATTACATACATGGAAAATGTTCTGTTTTCTCGCATTTCTTTAATCCATCTGTTCAATGTATATTGATTTAAACCATCCCATCTTTTTAGAATTCCTTTTTTATCGGCCCATTCTGCAATGGAATTTTCGACAGATATATATTTTATATTCATGTCATCATCCTTTCTAAAAAATATTTTCTCCTCCATGGCATGACTGATGAAGTCATCATAAGAATTTCACTTGCTGCTCTTTTACGGTGGCAGCCTGAACGGTCAGAAGTATCATTGTATATCATTTGTATCATGGCATATAAAGTATCGCTCTATTTTATTGATGGTTTTAATATCGCTCTTATCATGGCGAGCCATTCAAAACTGCTCCACAAATGAGGAAAGTACCATTTTGGACTATTCAATTGTCAAAGAACAAATAAAAAATCTCCTCATTTTCATACTCTATGAAATTGAGGAGATTATTTTCCAAAGCGAATTTTATCAGGAAAATCTGTCAATCCCAATAGGTAGTCTGTACTGACATCGTAAAAGTTTGAGAGAGTTACCAATACATCTGCCGTTAAGGCATGCTCACCCCGCTCAATTTTAGTATAAGCTGAGTTTGTAAACGAAAGTATTTTAGCTATTTGTTTTTGGGTCAAATCGTGATCTTCCCTCAAATCTCTCAAACGTCTGTACATCTAGCTTTCTCCTGAGAAAAGTATAATATATAAAACTAAGAAATCATTCAAAGTGTCCCAATTGGACATTTTGAACTAAAATTAATTTATTAAACACTTCTCATAAGCATATCTATTATAGGTAAGACAATATTAAGAAAGACGGTCAAAATCTATTAACCGTCTAAAAATAAAAAAGTTATAAGCTATTAAAAAATCAGCAGTAATCTGGTAACAAAAGTCGCATAATTTTGTTAAGAAAGGAATTAATGATGTTCAGATTACTGCTAACCAGCAAATTGAAAAATGGTCAACATGATATTTCTAATGTGAATCTCTTACTTTCAGAACCTAAAGGTTGAATAATAGCCACCCCCTACTTATCAATAAAATTATCCGTTGCATTAACAGATGTATATAAATCACTCCATGGAACCAAAGCAATTAACTAGACTTTATTTGTCAATAACCACAAAATTAGATTAGAAAAATCATTAAAAATTAATTGGCATCCTTTGTGATGCTTTCTCAATAAAAATAATACTTCTCAATATTTTAACTGAACTAAAGTAATAGCAATAATGGTATCTTGATTGTATTCTTCTAAAATAGATTGCCCTTCACATTCAACTGTGATTGATTAAATGTTAAATGTTTCTAAAAATATATTCCAAAGGCGCTCTAAATTCTCTATATCAGCTATTTTTTATCAGCTATCAACTTCTATCATACCTCTTCAATAGCGTGCTGAATATTAGCGATAATACCGTAATAGATACACCAATAATAAAAATATTAAAAGTATTGTTAGGATTTAAAACTACTGAGAAAAAAACAGTACCTAGTGGCATAAAAAGGATCGCTACTGAAAAGATAATTCCAAAGACTCTGCCAAGAAACTCATTATCTACATCTCTTTGAACAATAGAGAAAAATTGGATATTAAAAATGGAAAGAAATAGACTAAATAACGCTGGAGAAAAAATTAGGATAATGAGGTTATGGAATATAAAATAAAGCGGTGCAGTTAGCATTAACATTAAGCCTGAACACGCTGAAAGGAGAAGCAAACGTCTACTTGACAAAGATCTATTGACAAAACTACTTAATATCGATCCCAAAAAACCACCAATTGCTTGCGCTGTTAGAAAGCTTCCATAAAGTCTATCTGAAATTCCTTCAAACATTTGACTACTATAAGGTAATAATAAATTATAGGCTGCTAGAACAAAATTAACCAAAGCAGAAAGAATGATAATAATAAAGATTGGTTTATGGCTATAAACATACTTGAATCCTACTTTTAAGTCGTTAAAGACTCCACTTATTGTCATTTCCTCCTTTGTATCTACTTCTTCATTCACAGGTGTAACAAATAAAATCAGTAAAGCTGCCATTAGAAAGGATAATCCATCCAATAATAGCACCCCCCGCACCCCTAGAATGTTGTACAAGAAGATTGCTACCATAGGAATCGTTACTTTTATTACAGTACTCGTTGTTTCTAATAGTGAATTTAGTTTGGAAATACTATCTTCTTTTACGACTTCTTTCGTAAAAGCCTTGTAGGACGGTCCTGAAAATGCGCTCATAAAAGCCAATATGACATTTGTGATAACAATCGCATAAACTAACCATTGTTCTTTAGAGATTAATGACAGAACTATGCAAGCGATCCCAGATAAGAAATTTGTTCCAATGATAATTTTTTTCCGCTTAAAACTATCTGCAATGACTCCACCGAATAAATTGAATAGAACCCCGATTACCTTTTCTAATGATTGATAAATGGCAACCAACGATAAAGATGTTGGATTTAGTCCGGCCAGAAAGGTATTATTAGCGAAGTCAAACATGATATCTCCGATTTTAGATACCCCTTTACTCATGACAAGATAACTTATATTCTTTGTTTTTTTATTTTCCATTAATATTACCTCATATTATCTTTTTCAGGTCCTCCATTAGCAATGTCTAAATGCTACCACAATTTGTATAAGGCACTATTTAATTTCATCATAGTTTAACAATAAAAGTATATTTACAACCTATCATTACCATTATTAGTGTTATAAGACACCTTAAATAATGGTTGAAAGAAACTATGAAATAACTTTGAAAGTATTACTCCTTCAAAAGAGCCTTTAAAACCCAAAAATTCTAAGGATGGAAATGTTGATTTATCCACTTTTATAGAATCTGATTTTTATAAAAATAGGAGTTTTTAAAACTCCATCATGAAATATCTGTATTACCAACTAACTTCACCAAGTAATTGAACTAAATTCTCTCGTATCTATTAAAAATGTAATATTCTTAATCTTATGCAGATAAAAAATTAGACTCTAACTACTAAGTAGTAAACCATGTATCAGTAATAGTTTCCGACCAATCAATTGACTTGCTATAAAAATTCTTTATATCCATTGCTTTTTGAAGAAGTTCATCCAAATTCTTCCCAAAAAAGCTAACAGTTAATAAGTAATCCATCTGTTTCTGTAATCCAGCAAAGCGAACATTTTCATATTGTTTAATTTGTATCTCTATAATCCCATCCAAATCCAATATTGGAATAGACTTCACATATCCCTTTTGTGCTGGTATCCATACTTTCCCAGAAAGCCTAACACTTGAAGTGTTGCCTATATTATAAGGAATGCCTAACTCTCTTTTTACCAAATATTCATCCAAATTAATTGAGAATGATTTAATAATATTTTTTGTATATTCACCCCCTACAAGCCTACTTCCAATCTCACAGAGTATTGGATTACCAGATTTATCAATAAATATTTCTGCATGAAAAATCGTATTATAATCAACTTCAAATTTTTTAAAAATCTCTGCAGTATAATTTTTTAATAACTTGTCTTCATTCGAGTCAATATCAAGCATTATTGAACCAAGACCAAATCCCTCTTCAAATGCTTCTAAACAATTTTTGACATACATACTACAACAAGAAAACTCTATCGATTGACCGTTAAAAAATCCGTCAACATGATATAGCTGTCCACTCACATACTCTTCAACCAAGTAATCATCTAGCGAAATATTATAAAGAACATCTGACAACGAATCTTTATTCTCAATTTTGATAACACCTTTTGAAGCCCATTTTTTTCTTGGTTTCAAAATCACAGGATACCCAAATTGTTCACAGAAAGACACAACATCCATAAAGTGATCTACTTTTCTAAATTTAGGAATTTTAAAACCTTCTTTAGAAAGTTTTTTCCGCATTAGATATTTATCTCTAAACAATAGTGCTTCTTCAAGTGTTTGACCTTTTATTCCCAAATTTTTTCGTATACAAGCAGCTCGAATAATACTACCTTCTTCAAAAGCTAAAATTTTTGTAACAGGATCGATTTTATTTAATTCATAAATAAATTGCTCAACATTTCCGTTGGTCTCAAATTCAGGAAAACCTATAGCCTTATCATAAGAAAAACTATTTATCGTTTCGAGATAGCCCAAGATATATACCTCTTGGTCAAAATCATTTAACCATTTTAAATAATTATGTTTAGACTTACCTTCACGATCAATAATCACTACAGACATATTTCACCTCCAAAATTGACTATTCATACAGTACTTCAATACAGGAATTCAATGTCTTTTCTCTACCTGAGATTAACTCATTGTAATCGTTTGAAGTTTTTATCACATGACCAATCCTATTTGAGCTACCTATTTCTCTCCTCTTATCCCCCGCTTTAACATATAATTCAGTAGCAATAATATCCTTATGATTTTCAATATAGTGATCATCTAAAGTAACTGTTTTAATTACTTCACCTTCAAATTCCTCAAAATAAATAGCTACAAATTTAGAAGAAAAGACAAAATTATCAAAATCATTTAAAAGTTGGGCAGATGATAGGGCTGCTATCTCTATAGGATTATGGTTTATACTAATATTTCTATATAATTCCGAAATCATACCTCCACCTAATCTAAAGTGAGTTTCGACAACATGAATCTCTTGATTGTTTGTGATAATTATCTCTGTATGAGTTGGACCATTTGTAACCTTCAAAATTGATAATAGTTTTCCCATATAGTTGTTAATTATATCTTCTAAATCAGTCGAAATATTAGCAGGTACAATATGGCCAATCTCAACAAATGTTTCGAGATTTTTTAATTTTTTTGTTATACCATAAATATGATGCTGACTATTTACGCTTATAGCCTCTATACTAAATTCTTCACCTTCAATAAATTTTTCAATTATAAACGTTTCATCTGAAATCTCTACTTGATTCACTATTTCCTTCACGTTTGATGAATCAACTTTATAGATTGCTCGACTTCCAGTACCATCTATCGGTTTTAAGATTGATGTGCCATTTTTGTTGACAAATCTTATCACATCATCTCTATTCTCAATCATTTCACAGTTAACGTTATCAAAGAATGAATTTTTCAAGTAAGTTCTCAATGCATACTTATTATTTATAACCATCATTTGAGTTTCATTGATATTAAAAGGTATCTTTGTTTTTTCAGCTATTTTGTATGCTAATGCTTGTAAATTTTCAAACATACAAATTATCGATTGATAGTCTCCTAAATATTCAACAGCCTTACTTACTGTTTCAATAATTTGAACTTCATTTTTAAAACTGTTAAAGGCAAGAACTTCATCATAAAGATCTTTAAAATATGGTTTTATCTTCGAAGATTCACAAACCAATGTTAACTTACAATTATTTTTTTTAAGTGCTCTGTGTATTTCAGAGAAACCACCAATAACAAGTATTTTAGACATTTTTTTCTCCTAATAGTTCATCAATATCTACTAGTCTATTATCGTTTCCTAAGGCTAAACTTCGAATAGAATTCCGTTTTTTTATTTCTATATGAATACCTCTATCCTTGAGAATATCAGAATATTTTGCTACTATCCATTCAGGAAATATTCCGTATTCTCCTTTTAGTTTTCTGAAATCAATTGAATTAACCTCTTGATTCCTAAGCATGTTTTCAACTTTATTCAATCTCTTTGCTATATCAATAGAGAAATAATTTATTTTTTCTATACTTTCCTCAAGTTGTCTCTTCTGCTGAATGGTCAAATCAGTATAACCTAAACTGTGAACAAGATTAGAAGATAAGTCAACTAATTTTTTCTTTGATAAATTGGAGATAGTTTTTGAATCTAATAAAAAAGCTAATTCACGTATAATTTTTTTTAAAAAATACCCCTGTTTTTTATTTGAAATTTCTCCTATCCCACCATGAATTAATAAAACCAAAACTCTAAAAAGTAAAACGAATCTATTAACATTTAAAAAATCAATAGGCAATGATGATACAACTGGCAACAAAAAATTAATTTCGGAAATTCCCCAGATTGATTCTTTTTCTTCTAGAATCATTGCTAAACGTTCTGCATAAAAAACTACATCAAAATGGTAGTTTCCATCTCTATATATAGTTGCAATTGTTCCGAACGGAACTACACCATTAAGATACTTGTAATATAAGTAAGAGTAATTACCTGTAGGTCTCTGTTTTCCTATATGAAATTTCTCAATATTTTTCCATTCATATATATTTTCAGATGGTATTCCTGTTTTTATGTACCATCTGCGAAACTCTAATTCTTTATCACATCGTACATATATACGGTGTGTAAATAAACCAATGCTTTGCAAAAAAGCTAAAGCATGATAAATCATCTCTTCCGGTTCTTTGCAATTCTTAACTAGAAATGATAAGCCAACCTCCATCGGATTAGTCAATCTATTAATACCGACGCCATCTAATTTATTTGAAAAATATGATAGCTGTTTTGTTACATATTTTTCCACGCAGCCAGTTTCAGATAGCATATCAAACAAACTAATATGCTCTGAAATAGCAGACATATTAAAGATAGTCTCTGACCCTCTAGGTCTAACAACTTTACCTTCTTGTAGTTTTCGAAATCCATTTTCTTGACCATAAAAATAAAACTGTTTGATAATTTCAATTACGTCCATTTTTTTCTCTCATTAATTGGACATAGCCCTTTGTTTCTATTTTTGAATTTAAAAACGAGAACTCTCCGCACATTTTCTCATAAAAATTATTATAATCTTCTTTTGAAAAATCTCCTAAAATCTCTATTTCAAGATAAAATCCAAGACCATCAATCTTATCTAGATTAATCGTTTTATTTTCTAATACGTCATGATAAGTCTTTCTATATTTACTTATTGTGAAAATATTTGAAAAACCATCTTGCAAGATATTCCTTACAAATTCTAGTTTTTCAGATTCCAACTCTATTTCACTTTCACTCCACATTCCTTGTTTTATCGTATCTTTTCTTGTGAAAACACATGCCTTATCATCAGCTTCTTGACGAATTCTGTAAATAAAGCTACCTACCTCATCATTTTCAAATTCTCTTCCTTTTGTTTTAAAATATTCATCAACTTGCTTATTTTCACACTTAAATTTATAAGATTTTTCTAAATATGAAATAGCATTATTATAATCCCTCTCATCGTTAAGTTCAAATCTAACTTCTAATTCATTCATTAATTTTACCTCTCAATTCTTCAAAGGCTGAAGTCTCTTTAAATTCACTCAGTCTATAGTAAGTTTCTGTAGATGTTTTATGGACACAAAGCCTAATATTGTAATTACCAAGCAAATTTTCTAATCGTATTCCATAAAAATATTCACCACATCTGCCCTTTTCCCTAATTCTACAACATTTACACATATCGTGCAAGTAGTTTGGAATCAGTATTTTAAATCCCACTTCACCAATATTAGGAACATTATAAAAAATAGTTCCAGATGAACTTCCTTTGATATATTTCCTACTTATTTCAATACCATTTAACGAATCAAAAAAATTTCTAATCGCACTAATAGATTTTTCATTGCTTTCAACTTCGTTTAAGATTCTTATGGCAATGTTGCGGCTACTAGCCCACTTCATCACTTCATAAGCTCTACAGAAATCTTCAGAGCTGGCTACAACAGTATTTATCTTTACAGGAACTCCTTTTCTACTTACATATTCTATTAGTTCTTTTAACTTCCGATGATTTTGCTCTACCCATCTATTAGAATGATTAACTTGAGTGTTGTACATTTCAACCGTATCTACCGCATGTAAACTAAAATTAATTCCATCTATTCCCGAAGATATTATCTTATCAAAAACCTCCTTTTTACCTCCAATTGAGGTCATCTTAACAACAAAATTATATTCTTTCAATTTTTTAATAATTAAGTCAATATCTGGATGTAAACTAGGCTCACCACCTGTCAAATGTACCTCAGTAATATTTAAGGAATCTGTTAGATCAATAAAATCATTAAAAAATTTATCATTGAAAAAATCAATATTTTTTATTAATCTTTGTTCCCTACTACCTGTTCCTTCATTATGACACCACCAGCAGTTCCAATTACAGTTATCTGTCAGCTTTACCCTAATACTATTCAATGGAGCATATACGGAATCTTTTCTAGGTTTTATAAACTCTAATACACTCATTACAACCACCCCAGTTCTAGTGAATATCTTTTTCGATATTCAAACTTGTAACTCTAAATACTATAATTCCTTAACAGAACCCTAACTAAAAATTGTTTAATCAAAATAATTCTTCAAATCCAGTTTTTCAAGACTTATTTCTATACTAAAACAACATCTTCCCAGAACTTCAATAATTTCTTCATGATTAATCCTCCTTGATTATAAAAACTATTAGACCTACTGCCTAATGTTATTATATCACTAGCAGTTGGTCTAATAGTTTTTATCCCTAATTTGCAATTAGTTACTATTAAGTACTCTCTCAATATATTTTTCCCATCTATCTACTAAACTCATGCTTTCCAAAGTTTTCAGAAAGCCAATACACTTTCTCATCTCTAAAATATTACTCAATTCATTTGTCATCTTAAAATTGTAACAACTATCTATGAGGTGAAAAACTAATCTTTCATATAATTCTGTTTCATCAAAAAATAACTGGACTAATTGTTCTCTATAATAAGATGCATCAACTATATTATTTCTTTCTACGCTGAGGCTAAAAGCATTAAATAACATGCTGGTAATTAATCTTCTATGGGTCGGTAAATGTTTATAAAAATCAGTTCTCCTCACCATTTCCTTCGTTAATATCATAATACTTGATTGGCAAAAAATTTCCATTGTGGAGGAAAATAGCTCTAATTCATATTCACCCCAGATATCTATGCTGAATAAATAGTCTGATATAAAATCAATTTCTTCAGAAGTCACAATATTATCTTTCTCAATTTCTTGGAGCTTTAACTTAATCAAAATTATTGTTAATTTCTTACTTAGTTTCTCCTCTTCCTTTTCTATACAATTAATTAGGAGTCTTCTCAAGGCTGGGCTGTTGTTCTTATAAAAATAATTATTTATCTTATCAATTACCTCGAAATTACTCATCTTATGAAAACCACGCCCTAAATACATAAACTCTTCTAAAGATACGTCCAGTGTCTTTAAAACTGAAAGTAATTTACTAAGAGTAATATCTGTATATCCATTTTCAAATCTAGATAACTGAGAGGTAGAAATCTCATCATTAGCAATATTATAAAGAGAGAGGCCCTTAGCTTCTCGAATTTTTTTTAAGATTTGTCCTAAATTTTTCATTGCTTCCTCTCCTTGTTGCAGATTAGGGATGTTTTCATATATAAGTAAGCCAATTAGTTTTCAAATATTCTAGATTTTAGTAAAACTAAAATAGTATTTCTATTGTGATTATACAATGAAAGTAAATACATCACTCATAAAAATATGTTTTATATGACAGCAATCAGTGAAATATAACAGTTTTCATTTTATTTATTAGTCGTTAAAAGCTTGTCTTTTTCCTACTTTTGTTCCTAATATACCTTTATATGATAAATATCTGCAAGTTACCAATCTGAACGCTTAGAAATATATTCTTTGTAGTGTCTTACTTGAGATTCGTAACTGTTTTTCTAATTCTAACTATCGGAACTAACTTTGCAATAAGTAACAACCCTTTTTAGGTGTCTTCTATGTCTCTTAGACGAACTAAATAACCAGCTTTTATTATTTGTGATAATAACTTCTTGCATAATAGATATCCTCTAAGAATTACGTATAAGATTAGTAAGAATCAACCTCCGACTATAATGATAATATCCATAATCAATAACAATATTGATGTAAATTTTAAAAGTTTTTTCATACTGAACCTCCCTTTATTTTTTTATTTATTGTATAATAAATAAAAAATCCTTGTAATTTTGTTGGGAATATGGGAAAAATGAAATCAAAACTTGGTATAACACTCAGAAAAATTCGAAAAGGGAAGAAAATAAGTTTAAGTTCAATTGCTGATAGTAATTTATCTAAATCTCAAATCTCTAGATTTGAACGGGGAGAATCAGAAATCTCTTGTATTCGACTAATCAATATTTTAGATAAATTACATATAACTTTGGATGAATTTATTATTCTTCATGACAATAATTCTACTAGAACTGGATCATTTGCTAACTTGGTGCAATATATTCGAAAACACTACTCCACAAAAAATTTTGATAGTATTATTGAATTACTATCAAACTCTTCAAGTTATAACTTGGGTCCTTATGAAAAGACAATGGTAAAATCGATTCTCTATACAACAAATAAAAATTTTCTCCCCTCGGACGAGGAGTTATTACAGCTTACAGATTATCTTTTTAAAGTTGAAAACTGGGGTTACTATGAAATTATCTTATTAGGTAACTGTGTAAGAACAATTAATTATAACTCCTTTTTCCTATTAACTATAGAAATGTTAAAAAATTATATCTATTCAACATTAAATAAGACAAATAAACGGCTTGTTACACAATTGGCAATCAATTGCCTAATTGTTAGTATTGATAAAGAAGAATTTCAAAATTGTAGTTTTCTAATCAAAGAAATAAAAAAATTACTAAATAATGAATTAAACTATTATGAACAAACCGTCTTCTTATATACATGTGGATACTTTGAATTTAAGTGCAATCCTGCGAACGGAATCGAAAAGATGAAACAAGCACTTCAGGTATTTGAAATTCTAGGAGAACATAATATAAAAGCACAGTACCAAGAGCACTATGACAAATATATTAATCAATAGCATAAAGATAGTTAATCTTTAACCACCATAGGATTAGTTCTTGTTATTCCAATAGTATTTCTATACTAAATTTTTTATCAAAATCCTTATCATTCAGTACTTTTACAAACATTTCTAAATTTTTTATTAAGTTCTCATACTCATAAAGATAATGATTTAGCTCCTCTTGAAACGCTCTTATTTCTTCGCTTACTTGTTCTACTGTAATTGATTCTGGCAAATTTAATTTTAAAAAGTCATATCTTGCAAGCTTTCGACTGCTCACATCTTCACTCTTCAAATTGATAAGCACTTCCGCCATCTTATTTAAGTTGGCGATTTTTTCATTAATTTGATTTAGTTTTATATCTATCTCTGCTATTTCTTTTACTAACTCATCTTTAATGTCTTGGTATTTCTTATCTGCTTCAGTTAATTCAATGAAGAGGTTAATCTCAGTAATCTTTTCCTGTAGACTCTTAACTGTAGGTCTTCTGTATGGTATTACTCGACTATCGTTGGTTAGCTGTCTTATCAATGTTCGTCCTTTGACATACTGATTCTTATCCGAATGTTATTTGTTATAGACAAAGTATGAGGTTGTCTCACGTATAAAGATTTTATATTTTGTTTGATTCTCTTCTTCCAGGATAAAAGTTACATTTTTTTGTTTTAAGTCAATGGTTAGATTCAATTCTTTGGCTTTTGTTATTAAATCTTCTAAAGAATTGACACGATTCAACAAAAATTCTAAACGACTTTCAATCTCTTGCTTAGCAAAATGCATTCTAAAAAATTCTTCATCATATAGATCTCGTTTGCTGAGTTGGCGTCCTCGAATTGGTTTTATCATCGTTCTATCTGTCATCAAAAAACGGCTATGCTTTTGACTAAAATCAATCTGAACATGCAACTGCTTTGCTTTCTCTAAAAAATCATCAAACGATTTAGATTGCTGCATCAAAAAATAAAGACGTTGCTTTAATTCAAATTTATGACTAGACTGCCTATATTTTTGATAGTCACGGTAAGAAAAACTCTTCTCAATAATTTTCGCCCCAGCCACTTTAGAAATACGGTCTGAAATCATACGTAGGTTTCGCTCCAAAGCATAATTCCACATCAACTTTTTATCTGAATTGCGGTCAATAGCGTTGATTAGGATGTGATTATGAACATGATTTTTGTCTGTGTGAGTTGCTACGATAAACTTAAAACGACCTCCTGTCAATTCCATCATGGTCTCATAACCAATGCGGTTAATTTCTTCAGGTGTCAGATTATCTTCAGGAGAAAATGATTGAATGAGGTGATGAGCATGAATAGTTTGTTGGTATTTTTCTTGTCGGTCGTTTCTGGATTCGTACAACTTGTCATTATTGGTGAAGTTGACATTGTACATCTCTACCATTTCTGCATGACTAGGGAAGTCCAAGTAATTGCTCATGCCAAAATCAGATACCAATTTCAAATTGTCCGTTTTATCAGGGTTGAGAATATACTTAATTAAACGCCTACGATATTTTTTTCCGTGCGTCGCAAAGTGTTTAGTGACTACCATAAAACTCCTTCAGTCTTTTCACCTCCACTTGAAATTCTTTGTCCACTTCCTTAATTAACTCTCCGACTCCTTTACTCAATTCTTGTAATTGGTCCTGAGAAATCAGATGACTTTGATTAATCGCACGCGCAATTTGATTGATGTTATTTCCAATCCGTCTCAATTCAAAAACTAACTGGTCATAAGTATCAGTGTTAATCGTGACAAATGACATATTGGGATTAAGTAAAACTTTTCTGGCATAGACTGAGAAATTTTGACAATTGCTCTTAGCAATCCGTTCATTCAATTGGTGTAATTCTGGATCAGTTAGAAATACTTTTTTGAGATTGGTACGATAGCGATAAACCATTACATCCTCCTAACCCATATATTTTTCACGGAACTCACGACTGAGTGGCTGCACTTGATTCACTTCTGCAATCAATTCTTGAACGCAAGTCAATAAGATTGAGACGTGCTCTTGAGTCACTTGATGATTTTCTCTTGCGACAACCAGAACTTCATACACATCTCGACTAATCTGTTCAAACTTTTGAGACTGCCAAAGGGAGAACCAACTTTCAAAAATTCTATCCTGATAATTCTTTTTCAATAAATTTTGACGAAGAAATTCTGAGAAACTATCCACTTTTTGTTCCCTCATCATTTCTTTTATCTGTTTTTCTTCTTGTCTCGTAATTCTAAATTGCTTTCGGATTGACTTAATTTCTTGTCCCATTCTGATATCCCTTCAACATTCTACTTGTCTGACAGTGTAAGTCTACCTCACATTGTCAGTACGCTTCCTATAGACCTCACTTACTTCTTGTTCGGTCTTTGCGAGCTCAGATATTGTGTCCACAATATCCCAAAAATCATATCGCCAGCCGATCAAAACATTCTCAGTTTTGACAGCCAACGATAAGATAACTTTGTGGCTTCGCCCCCAAACCCCCAGAGAAAAATCAAGGATCGATTTTCTTAGGAATGGTATTAGGATAACAAGGATGATTTGGAAAAGGTATCACAACATCAAAAAAATAATTGCAATAAAACACTAAGAATAGTTTTACAATTCTCAACCATTGATTTCCTATTAATTTTCGTATATTACAAATGGAGCTTTGTAAATTTTTGTATCATCCATCTGTATAACTGAGACTTTATCAAAACCTGATCTATCTAATGTTAAAAATGCTTTTCCTACAATTCCTTGTGTATTTAATGGATTTGTTGTCATGAATAGATTAACCTCATTATAGGTGTTAACTATTTTCTGTACCTCTTCTCGAACTGTACTAACTAATAGAGGATTGTTATATCTGTTACCACTATAATTTCTTTGCGATGAAATTTTTACTGTTGTATTTTCCAAATAGTCAGGTGCTAATTTTTCTATAGGAATATCATATGTATCACATACTAATAAATTTACAACTTTATTCTTTTTGTTTTCAATTAGATACTCAACAATAATTTCTCCTTTAAATTCATCATATTGAACAACTGATGATTCAGAGATAAACTCTGAAAAAACTCCATTATTAATAAGTTCAAACTGCATTGGTATTGAGACACCTATAAGTTGTAACTTTCGATAACCTAATAAATTTGCTGCAATCCACAGTCTTTTATAACAGTTGTGAAGATATACAGAATGACCATCATTAAATGTTCGTTCCGCGTTTTTTTTTCTAAAAATCATCAATAATGAAGTAGAGATTAATACATAAAGAACTATATAAGTAGCGTTAGAATTATCAGGAATTATTTCAAAAATAGCTCTTGTAAAAAAATTGGTATTTGATATTTTTTCAACTTCAACTAGGGTCAAACTTTTCCCAATCAAACAGCAAATCAGAATTGGAAATATAAAAATTAATACTAATGGTAAATAAAATTTTTGAGACCAAAAAAAGTATTTCTTAAATAATTTATTTTTTCGATTCATGCGTATCTATACATCCTTAAAATAGATTAGAGTGGATTGCCACTTATTTGATTCCTTAAAGTAGAATCTACCAGCTCGAATTCCAACTATCAAAAAGAATAATCTGTCATCATTATCTGATATAATTTTTTCCCATGAGTTAATGTCAACAAAAGATGCAGTAGGGATATCTTCGGGATGAGTATGCCATTCCCCAATTAAACTTATAAAACCTGAACTTTTATCAAAATAATCATCTGCAAATTTCTGGTGGTTTTGAGAAGTTTTTGAGAATTTAAATCTACTTCTTACATCATTATCCTGTGGTTCTGAAAAATTTATAATAAGTATCGAATTATTTAAAAGTCTCTTACCAACAAAAATACCACCTGCTTCAGGTTCCAAACCAAGTTGCCTAAACTTTAGCAATGAATTAAAAATATCAGATGGTATTACAATTCGAGATTTATTATTCAGATTTACATATATCAACTTTATAATCTCCGTTACACTCTGGACAAGATGTATTTGTTCTTAAAGCAACATTTAATAAATCACTGTTCTTTAAACAATTGTAGTATCGAACACTATATGTAAATCCTTCTTTTCCAAACTGTTTATTTGAACCAATTTCTGATATTAATCTGTTTTCAGAAGAAAATTCCCCATCCAAGTACTGTAAATATACTTCTATAGCTTTATTTGCCAAAGAACTAGGTGCAATAACATTATAAGGAATAAACGAAGAATAACAACTGGCTAAACGCTTTTCAAATATTTGATTTTCCTCTGCAAAAGAGGCCCTATTATTAACAAGATATCCGTTTTCATAATTCATACACATATAGCATCCATTATTTGGTGGAGAAACTAGTAGGTTATGATACCCAACTCCATATGGATCTAACCAGCAATACAATACCGTTTTACCAATCTTTCTAAAAAAATGATTAATTTCAAAATTTGTTTTAGTATCTCCGACACAAGAAAAAACAAAATCATATTCATGAAATAAATTTGGATTCTTCCGAACTATTTCTTGAAATCGGATACCCTCACATTCAATCTCTAAATCTGGATTTTCTTTTTTCAATCTATCTTCTAAAGCATCTACTTTTTGAATATTGTCTATTACACTATCGATACCTAAATAGTGCCTTGAAATGTTATCTACTGTTAAAAAATCAGGATCTATTAAAAGAAGTTTCGCTATACCCATTTTAGATAAATTATTTGCAACAAACGATCCTACAGATCCAAGTCCAACAATTACTACTTTTTTATTAAGAAAATCATATTCTTGGGATGTCCTACTCACTCTATACTCCTTGTCGAATCTTGTAATATATACTGGAGTAATCTTAAAACTTCCATTTTTTGATTTCTTCTCCTTAGAACCAATTTTTTTTCTACCTTTATTTTTTTGTGGTACCTTATTATCAAATTTAAATGGATATTTCGAAGTTCTAGACTCAAAACTCGCACCAAACAAAACAAAATCATTATCAGATATAGGAAGTGATACAATTAATATGAATGACTTTCGTTTCGTTTTACACCACTTTTGGAAGCGACGTCTAACCCTCGAAGATAGATTTCCTGTAATCATTTTCTTAAATGTTGCTTCTGTTAGTTCGTTCAGGGGATTAGGAGGAATCACAGAAGTTGAATCTTTAAGTGGAAGTATATAAACATCACTGCTTTTTTTAGAATGTGGCGCAACACTCTCTTTGAGTTGTGAACCATAATTAAAAAGATAGCCATTCTGATTCGATAGAACTAATTCATGTTTTTCAAATGAACCGACCCTGGATAAGTAACTTCGAATGGATATATATTTTGTTTTTGAATTCAAACAACTAATCTGCCAATATGATAGAAACTCTTGTCTGAGATCTTCAATCATTTTTGGTGTATCCCAACTATCCAATAATTCCTTTACTTTTTCACAGCAATCTTTCAATAATCCACATGGATTGTTAAAGTCCCAGATTAAATTATCTTCTGAAATGTAACACAATTTCCCTTCGGAACCGACATGGCTATACCATTTATTAAAAGCCATATAATTTGAAAGATAAAATTCAGGAAGTGAGTGGGGAAAGTCATTAGAAACGATAATTTTTAAGGTGAATTTTTTATATTGATAAAAGTAGCATTCTTTATCTTCAGACTCAAATCTCTCTGAATGTATATTTTCAAAGTACATTTGGAATATTTCTTTTTTTTCTAACATACTCGTATCTAAGCACTTGGATAATCACTGATAATAGCCTTAGTACCAAAGTTTTCTGCTGTCTCATTTTGCTCAATAATAGGAAAATCGTCACCAAACTGTTTACTTAATATTTTTGTAGACTCACTTAAATCAGTAGCTTCTATTGCCTCATCTAGTGAGGTTCTTAATTTTTCTAATTTATTCTTAAAATCTTCCATTTGTATATTTGATACCTTTTCATATACATCAGTATTTGGCTTAACAGGTAATATAATCTCTAATCTCGGATAAAATAATTTTCTTTCAACATCATATCTATCCGAAAATGAATTAATCATAGTATTTATTAAGTTTCTTAAAGCTGAAATATCATCATAAGTGGTTTTCCCGGATAAATAGTCTACTTTTTTGGATACAGAAAAATTATTAATAGCAAAAACTGAGATCCCAATACCTGTCGGTCTATTATCTTGATTTTTAAATTTGAGATCTTTCCATCTTTTTAAGTAACGAATTACTCTCCGAAATTGGTTTCTGTCTTCGGAGTTCTCCATAGCATTATTAATTTCTTTAGTTAATTCTACAGGGTCAGCTTCCTCCCATTTAATGTTTTCGTCAGTACTATTAAGTTTTCCTCTAGCTAAAAAATAGTTATCATTTTCAGTACAATACACCGCTATATCAATGTGAACATTATCTTCAGGGAATGATACTGTCACACATGGATTTTTTACTTTGACACTATTTTCCCCAAATTCGGAAGCTAATGCATCAAAAATAAACTTCTTTACCTCTTTAGGAGAATGCGATTGTCTATCAACATCTATTTTTAAACCTCTATCTAAATCATAATCTCCTTCATCGATTGGCAAAATACCCGTGTAAGTTGAGTAACTTCCTTGGTTGAAAAAGCTTTTTCCAAATCCTGAAACACCTTTGTTTATTGCTTCTTCAACTTCTTTACGTTTGTCAATTAATACCTTTTTATCGTCAGCGTCTAGCTTAATTGTTTCGTGAAATTTAATAAACTGTGACTGTAAAGTTGGCATGTGTCCCTCCTTAAATTATCGTCTTTACTTATCTTCATTATATCATGTTAAACGATATTTGGTGAATTATTAATTGAATAATACAAACTTATTTATAATGAATTGTACCCCAAAAGTTAGACAGAAAAATTCTAACTCTAACAACCATTTCGATTAGTTAAATCTTTCAATCTTTCATCTCCAGATTTAAGCATCTCTTTCTCTACCTGACTCCACTCCCCAAACAGTAACTCTTGAAGAACATCTGCTGCTGAAGTTGTATTTTCTTTTGAATCATATACACAACTTCTATTTCGTTGATAAATTTGAATTTTTTCAAAGATAGCCAGTTCTTCCAATTGTCGTGTATTATAAACTAGATGATTTACAATGAAATCATGATGTTCTTTTGGAGTTGCGCGTACTTGATTTGGATTGATAGCGTACAGTTCTTCGTATCGGATAAGGGTGCTTAGATAGGACAATTCGGGCTTTGTTGCGATTATGGATAATTGTACTTTATATCCCTTACTTTTCAAGAGTTGTGCCGTTTTCTTTGGAACGTCAATCGTTCGTAAAGTTCCCTCGATCAAAAGATTGTATCCCAAATGACTCAATTCGGTTACTAAAGACTCTACCATTTTACCTGCAAAATCTTTGGTGTATTCTACACTATCTTTGCCAATTTCTTGCTGCAGTTCTATATAGCGTGGATGCTGAGAACGAAAACTATCACCATCTATGATAACAATATTTCCTTGAAATTCTTTCTGTTTAATACGATGAATTGTAGTCTTACCAGTACCACTTTGCCCTCCAAGTAAAATCACTATAGGTTGCTTACTGGACTTTTTTCCTCTGGTCAAAGAGCGAAGGTTCCGTGCTAGAGCATGTTTGAATTCACTATCAGAATAATCTTGGATTTCCACTAGGCTACCATCCGTTTTTCAGATATCTCTAACATACGTTCAATTCCATCCAAATAGCCACTATATCTCTCTATTTCATCAAAAGTTTCTACTAAATAGATATTCGTATGAATCAATTCAGATAGATCATCACTCATTAAAATCCAAGGATTAGATTCATCATCAATGCTAATTCCCTGACTATCTTGATAACGATAAAGTCGAGATAATAGATTAGCACCTCTTTCTTTCACAATTTCAATTTTTAAAGTCAATTCATAATCTTCAACAGGATTGAGCATTTTGTCTTCTCCTACAATATCGACATAAGATACATTAAACTTCTGACAAATAATGTCTATTAGTTCCGTAGAGACTGAACTCGTTCCATTTTCATACCGGCTCAAGCTATTTCGTGAAATACCTACAATCCGTGCAAATTCGGGTTGTGTTAAGTCATGTGTTTTACGTAAGGATTTTATATTCTTTCCAATCATGGCAAACTCCTTAATTTTTATAATTCAATTATAGCATAAAAAAGTACAACGCACCAATTTTGGTGCGTTGTTTCTTGCTTTTCTAGCCTAAACTTTACTTCTAAAAAAGCCATCTAAAAGGGAGCACAACACTCAGCAGTATAGAAATAAGTACATCTCTTTAATGAAATGTCGTTATTTTTATCTATCTTCCAGAAAATCTGGGTGAGTTAAATTACTATTATTGAGAAATGATTTAAATTGTTCTGGATCATTTCGATGTAAGACTCCTAATATTATTCTAGCATCATGCTTAAACTCGCATGTATTAATGGGATTGCGAGTTCTATCAAACCTATCTTCTCCATGAGAGTACTCATTATTTATACGTTGTATAAACGGAGCATTCTCACCTCCGAAATAATTAATAATTTTATTGTCATTGTTTGTTTTATAGTCAGGATATTTAAAGTACAAAAGAGTTTCAATAAACTTTCTGCCGTTATTTGGAAAATTATAAAAAACAGAAAAATTATTTTCGTCTTCATCTTCCGTCGCTACCCTATATATTTGTTCAAACAGGAATACAAATTCCGTGACTTTATTTGACAAATAATTAGGCAAATTTTTTATATAACTTTTTGACGGGATATTTTCAGCTTCTTTTATCTTTTCTATTAAGTAATAATCTTTTTTATTAGAAAATCTATTTGTATATTTCAAGAAATCTAGATTATGAGTGGACAAGAAGTATTGTAAAAATTCTTTCTTTTCTAGAAGACAAAAAATTAGGTTGTAAATATAAAAAATGTTATTTTCATCCAGACTAGAGACAGGGTCATCAATAAATAAGATTGTTTTTGACTTTTCTTCTGTCGACAAACTTTCTAATCTTGTAATATAATAAGCAAAGGTTATTAATGATTTTTCTCCTTCACTTAGATTATATGCTCTTTCTTCATTTCGAGAAACTTCGAAATATATACCTTCCTCATCATCGACTGATTTTAGGGACATCTCTGAATGTGCTAAAGAATTTTGAAGTATCATATTTATACGTTTTACTGCTTCAGATTCTGACTTTAAACTACCTTCAAGTTCACTAATATCTTTCTCAAATTTTTCTTTTTCTTCGTTTAATATTTTCTGCTCCAAATTTATTTTTTCCATATCCTCTTGGAGTTGGTCAACTTCTTGAGATAGTTTAGTGAACTCAGGTACAGGGAACTCTTTTACAATATAATATCTTCGAAGAAAATCTAAACTTTTAGTTTTCCTATCCTCAAATTGTTCTATCTGTTTAATAGTGTCATCATATAGTGAGTTAATCTCAACTTGAATTTCGGAAAAATCAATCCAATTTAAATCATTAATTTCAATTTTAGAAAAAATGTCTCGTTGTTTTTCTGAAATTTTTGATTCTAGTATTTCTAGAACTCTTTTTCTATTATCAGTATTATTTTCAATCTCTTTGTTTATATTTTGAATATCAGATACAGAATCTTTAAAATAATCTTCCTTATTAATATTTGGAATAGCATCTAATTTTTGGATTTCTGATTTTATCCTATTATTTTGCAGCAATAATTCGTTTTCCAGAGATCTTAACTCATTAGAAAAAGCCAACTTTAGATTTTTAATGAGGTCACTATCAATGCTATTACCACAAAATACACATTTTTCTGGATTATCTCCATGGATATCAACACCATGCTTAATCCAATTTATTTTATCTGGACTATCTTTATATTCATCTAAAATATTACTTACTGAGACAACTTTAGATAAAAGTTTCTTCGTATTTTCTAAAAATAATGTGAAATTAAAATTTTTATCAAAACTAACTAAATCAATTTTTTGTGGTTTATTTATGTTTTTTTCGAGAATTCGTATTTTGGCTTGTTCAACATTCTTTTCTAACTCAGCTACAGCCTTCTCATCATCTTGTAATGGTAAAATAGGAAAATGAGCTGAATATTTTTCAAACTCCTCCTTTATATCTCGTATATCATATTTATTACCAACTACGACCGAGGGATTCTTTAAATTCTTGATTTTTGAAGCAGTTGTTCTTAGTTTTGAATCTAAACTATCTTTACTGATTTTAGTCTTTTGTTGCTTTTCAGTTATATCCAATTCAATCTGTGACAATTTTTCATTTCTAGGTTTAAGTTCGTTTAATCGTATATCTTCGATTTTCTTCAAGGTTTCATTAGTATCACTACCTATTGAAATTTGGAAACTATTTAATTTATTGTCGTTGTGAAGATAAATATTATCGTCAATAAATCGCTGATTAAAAACTTTGCAATCTATTGGTAACTCGCTACCTATTTCGTTTGACTTAATAATCCTATGATTAGCTAGTTTGACTTCAAAATCTATCTTTTCATACTTTTCTGGAAGTTGCTTAAGTTCAATACTTTGAAAAATTTTCGAATAAGTACTTTTTCCGGAATAGTTTCTACCGTAAAAAATATTAATTCTTCCATCATTAAAATCATTACCGATACCTGATTGACTATGCTGTTTGTAGTCTTTATAGCAACCAAAATCTTTGATATCAATTTTTTTTATTTCTAAATTTGACATAATTTATACCTCTCTTTCATTATATCATATAGAGATAACATAAAACAGGATGCTTACTCAAATTACTTTATAAATGAGAATCATTCCAATTGCTCTTCGAATCGTGCCAATGAAGCAACTTCTTTTAACTCCGTAAAATAAGATTTTTAAGCCTAATCTATCATATGAAATACTGCAAAACTTAGTCTTAATTTGTCAGTCTAACTTATTCCGACAGGAGTTTCATTTCTGACTTGACAAAAATGAGTCACAAGCCGACTGTCACGAAACACAACTGAACTATTCTGGTAAACATTTATTACAATTTATCGGAAAACTAAATAACGAAAAAGCGAGTCAGGTGGACTGACTCGCTACTATTAACCCTGATAACTGAACTGCTAGCTATCAACTTGGCTAAGAGTAATTTCCTTCTTTTGAGGTCGCTTGTTTCAAAATACTATACATTAAAATACTCTCGTTTAATTTTTGTAAGCAGATTGTTAGCAACCGAAGTTACACCAACATGCATCAGTTCAGGATCAGAATAATCTAGATTACGAGCATAACCTTCTGCAACAGTCTGAGCAATACGCTCATCCAATTTATAATTAGAGGCTTTTAATAGTGCTTGAAATAATTCTGAACTATATAGTTTAATATTATTTTCCAATGATACTACTGCCATTTTTGTAACTCCTCTCCTGTTTTTGATTGATAAATCTTCTCTATTTTCATTATATCACAAAAAGATTGGTTGTGAATGGATAATTGTTTAAAAGAATAGGGCTTTCTAAACTCAGCAAGCATTTCTTCTTTTGTAATTTCATTCTGACGAAAACGAGCTAAAGCTTGGGTTGGATTGTCATCAGTCTGAACACCATAGATAAAATCAAAATGGTGTTGTAATTTATCTGGATTTTCCCGATTTTGAACGACAAATTCCGCAAAATCTAAATCTAACTCTGATTTTTTATGTTTTGCAAAATAGTGACAACGATAGTCAGGGTTCTTAAAAATTTCTACAAAATTTGAAATACGAAATTCTACTATAATTCCTACTTCTTCTTCTGAGTCAAAAATATTATTATTAGAGGTGCTTCGATTTAATACTTCAACTTGCTTGTTAATAAATTTTCTAGCTTGTTCAAAGTCAGGCGTAATATAGAATCCAGGTCCAAAATCTAGCTCACTCCCTAAATTAAATTGAACATCGATTCCTTTTTTTAAGGATTCTAAATGTCGGAACAATGTCGCATGAAACCACTGCGTCTGACCTAGTTGCTTTTCCTGCTTGGTAGTCAACTCCAAAATATTTACTTCCTTCTCTAGTCTATACTAAAAGTATAACACAAGACTTTATGCAAGTAAAAGAAAATTTTATAAAACGATTCACTTCCTTCCATCTTTCCTAAATCTCTCTAAATTCTTTTCCAATTGTTCCTTATGAAGTTGATTTTTAGCTTCCTTTAATGTGTCGTCCAAAGTTTCTTCTCTATAAGTTGCTTCTGTTTTTAGTTGTTCTGATTCTTGATCTGGAGTGAAAATGATATCTAGCA
>NZ_WIJP01000007.1 GCF_009496155.1 Streptococcus mitis | reverse complement strand
GTCAACAAGTGCAAGCCAATCAGCAAGCACAAGCGCATCTGAGTCAGCGTCAACAAGTGCGAGCCAATCAGCAAGCACATCGGCATCTGAATCAGCGTCAACAAGTGCGTCTGCATCAGCAAGCACATCGGCATCTGAGTCAGCGTCAACAAGTGCGTCTGCATCAGCAAGCACAAGCGCATCTGAGTCAGCGTCAACAAGTGCGTCTGCATCAGCAAGCACAAGCGCATCTGAGTCAGCGTCAACAAGTGCGTCTGCATCAGCAAGCACATCGGCATCTGAATCAGCATCAACAAGTGCATCTGCATCAGCAAGCACATCGGCATCTGAATCAGCATCAACAAGTGCCTCAGCGTCAGCAAGCACAAGCGCATCTGAATCAGCATCAACAAGTGCGTCTGCATCAGCAAGCACAAGCGCATCTGAATCAGCATCAACAAGTGCCTCAGCATCAGCTGACGCAGCATCTTCTGAAACACCATCAGAATCAGCAGGTAAGTCAAGACAGCAATTGCCAAATACAGGTACAGAAGCTTCTAAGTCATCTGCACTCCTTGGAGCTTTGGCAGCTGTGACTGGTCTAGGTCTGATTGCGAAACGCCGTAAACGTGATGATGAAGAGTAATCAGATTAAAAATACATAGAAAGTATTATTATTTCGATCTATGAAGAATCCCTTGGATGAAAAATCATCCAGGGGATTTTTTAATATTAAAAGTGAATAGAAGGTGAAAAATAGCGTGAAAAATGTTATAATATTAGGAAAGGAGAATAGCTTCATGACCGAAAAAATTACGGTAATTGTACCCGTTTATAATGTTGAAAATTACCTAAATAAATGTTTGGATAGTCTGATTAACAAAACTTACAAAAATCTTGAAATTATTGTCATAAATGATGGTTCTACAGATAATTCGGGTGAAATTTGTCAAGAGTATGCACAAAAAGATAATCGAATTATCTATGTAGAACAAGAAAATGGTGGCCTATCTGATGCACGAAATGCAGGTTTAGAACGCATGACTGGCTCCTACGTAACTTTTGTTGATTCGGATGACTGGGTTGAGCCGGACTATGTAGAAGTTCTTCACAATAAATTAATTGGGTATCAAGCTGATATTGCGATTGGAAATTATTATTCTTACAATGAAGATGAGGCTATGTATTATTTTCATGTAAATAGTGAGTCTTATTATGAGAAATTGTACGATAATATTTCAATCTTTGAAAATTTATATGATGCAAAACAAATGAAGAGTTTTTCTTTAATATCTGCTTGGGGTAAACTCTATAAATCTGAGTTGTTTGATTATATCCGATTTGATAAAGGTAAACTTGGTGAAGATGGGTATATAAATCAAAAACTATATTTATTGGTTCAAAAAGTGATTTATATAAATCAAGGTCTTTACGCATATCGTCAGCGAAGTGGGAGTATTACAAAGACTTGGACAGAAAAGTGGATGCACGCCTTAGTTGATGCTATGTCTGAGCGTATTACTCTACTAGCTAATATGGGATATCCACTTGAGAAACACTTAGCAGCTTATCGTCAGATGTTGGAAGTCAGCATTGCGAACGGTCAAGCTAGTGGCTTATCTGATACAGCAACGTATAAAGAGTTTGAAATGAAAAGAACTCTTTTAAATCAGTTATCAGTACAGTCGCAAAAGGAAAAGAAAGCTATTGTCCTCGCAGCAAATTATGCCTATGTAGACCAAGTTTTAACGACTATCAAGTCTATTTGTTACCACAATCGCTCCATCCGTTTCTATTTGATTAATAGTGATTTTCCAAATGAATGGATGAAGCAATTAAATAAGCGCTTAGAGAAGTTTGATTCAGAAATTATCAATTGCCGAGTGACGTCTGAGCAAATTTCACGTTATAAAACGGATATTAGTTATACAGTGTTTTTACGCTATTTTGTAGCTGATTTCGTGAAAGAAGATAAGGCTCTATATGTGGACTGTGATTTAGTCATAACGAAAAATCTAGATGACTTGTTTGCTACTGATTTACAAGATTATCCTTTGGCTGCTGTTAGAGATTTCGGGGGAAGAGCCTATTTCGGTCGAGAAATCTTTAATGCAGGTGTTCTCTTGATTCATAATGCTTTTTGGAAGCAAGAGAATATGACTCAAAAGCTGATTGACCTAACTAATGAATGGCATGATAAGGTTGATCAGGCTGATCAGAGTATTTTAAATATGCTTTTTGAAAATAAATGGCTAGAATTGGACTTCGATTATAATCATATTGTCATTCATAAGCAGTTCACTGATTATCAGATTCCTGAAGGACAGGATTATCCTGCTATTATTCACTATCTTTCCCATAGAAAACCGTGGAAAGATTTGGCGGCCCAAACCTATCGCGATGTTTGGTGGTATTATCATGGTCTTGAATGGACAGAATTGGGACAAAATTATCACTTACATCCGCTACAGAAGTCTCATATCTATCCTATAAAAGAACCTTTTGCTTGTTTAATTTATACAGCTTCAGACCATATTGAACAAATTGAGACATTAATTCAATCCTTACCAGATATTCAGTTTAAGATAGCGGCTAGAGTAATGGTCAGTGATCGTTTGAAACAATTGTTGGTTTATCCAAATGTGACTATTTTTAATGGCATCCATTATTTGCTAGATGTAGATTCCGAACTGGTCGATACTTGTCAAGTTCTTTTAGATATTAATCATGGTGAAAAAACAGAGGAAATGTTAGATCAATTTTCAGAAAGAGGAAAGTTGATTTTGGCTTTTGAAAATACAAAATATCGTGAAGTTGGGCAGCTAACCTACAAAGTAGAACAAGTTCAGGAAATGATTGAGAAATTAAGAGAAGTGGAAGAAAAACATGGATTTTAAAGATTCGGTAAAGTTATTAGGAGATTTTCATCATATAGAGATCTCTCCCACCAGTACTATTGAATTAGGAACAGATGTTACATTTCGTTCATTTGTAAGTTTAGAAGTAGCTAATAATGCTAAATTAACACTAGGAAATAGAGTTTTCTTTAATGACCATTGTACGATTCGTTGTGGTAAAGAAATTGAAATTGGTAAGGATACCATGTTTGGAGATGGGGTAAGGATTTTTGACCATAATCATAAATACTCAAATTACCATATCGAAAAAATTCAATTTACTGCTGACAAAATAACGATAGGAAAAAATTGTTGGATTGGAACTAATGTTGTCATTTTAAAAGGGGTTACGATTGGAGATAATGTCATTATTGGAGCAAATGCTCTAATTTATAAAGATATACCAGCTAATTCTATCGTTACTTCTCAGGAGGATTTAAAAATCATTCCTAGGAACCAACACCAATTTCATGTTTTTACTTTAACAGCCTCAGACACTTTAGAAAACTTAGACTATCTTGTTCAAAATCTTCCTGAGGTAGCTTTCCATATAGCAGCTAAAACAAATATTTCGGATTATCTTGAAAGTTTCAATCGTTATGAGAACGTGAATATATACACAAATGTTCATCATGATGATATTATTGAGGATTTGTTGAAGAAATCAGATATTTATTTAGATATTAACCATTGGGGAGAGGTGGATGGTATTGTTAATAGAGCAATAGAACAGAATAAACCTGTCTATGCTTTTGAGAATACCAATCATGATTCAAGTGGATTTAGTAAAGTTTTTCGATCAGAAGATGCAAATGAAATGGTGACAGAGATAAAAAAATTTTTAGGAGAAAAGTGATTATAGTATGGGTAATGAATTAATCAGTATTGTAGTTCCAATCTACAACGTTGAGAATTATTTGCGAATGTGTTTGGATAGCATTCAGAATCAGACGTATCAAAATTTTGAGGTTTTATTAATCAATGATGGTTCTCCAGATAATTCAGTAGATATCTGTAGAGAATATGTTGCTAAAGATGCTCGTTTCCGTTACTTTGAAAAAGAAAATGGTGGATTATCTTCAGCAAGAAATTTTGGAATTGAACATTCAACAGGGGCATACGTTACTTTTGTAGATTCAGATGATTGGTTGGAACATGATGCTTTAGACCGACTATATGGTGCTTTGAAAAAAGAAAATGCAGATATTAGTATCGGGCGTTATAATTCTTATGATGAAACACGCTATGTATATATGACTTATGTTACGGAACCAGATGATTCTCTGGAGGTTATTGAAGGAAAAGCAATTATGGATAGGGAAGGTGTCGAAGAAGTCAGAAATGGGAACTGGACTGTAGCTGTCTTGAAGTTATTCAAAAGAGAGTTGTTACAAGATTCACCATTTCCTATAGGTAAAATTGCAGAGGATACTTACTGGACATGGAAGACACTTCTAAGAGCGTCGAAGGTAGTCTATTTGAATCGGTGTGTATACTGGTACCGTGTTGGTTTGACTGGTACTTTATCGAATACATGGAGCGAAAAGCGTATATATGATGAAATCGAAGCTAGGGAAGAGAAAATTGCTATTTTGGCAAGTTTAGGTTATGATTTGACCAATCATGTTTTGGTTTATAAAAATCGATTACAAAGAGTGATAGCGAAGTTAGAAGAACAAAATATGCAGTCTACGGAGATTTATAGACGAATGATGGAAAAATTGTCTTTACTTCCGTAAATGTTAATAAAAATGAGATAATACAATATGAAACTACATTTAACAAACTTATACGGTATGGCTGGTGATAGTACTGTTATTCTAGCCCAAAATGCCGTACAAAAAATAGCAAGTCAGCTAGGATTTAGAGAAGTTGGTATTTATTTTTACAATATTGCTTCAGACAGTCCATCCGAAATGAATAAGCGTATGGATGGCATTATGGCCAGTATCTCTATTGGTGATATCTTAGTTTTCCAATCTCCTACTTGGAATGGCTTTGAGTTTGACCGTATCTTTTTTGACAAATTAAAGGACATGCAAGTAAAGATTATTTGCTTTATTCATGATGTTGTTCCCCTCATGTTTGATAGTAACTATTATCTCATGAAAGAATACATGTATATGTATAATCTATCAGATGTTTTGATAGTACCGTCAGAGAGGATGAAAGCACGCCTGATTGAAGAAGGATTGACAACTAAGAAGATTCTCGTTCAAGGTATGTGGGATCATCCTCATGATTTATCCTTATACACTCCAACTTTTAAAAAAGAACTCTTTTTTGCTGGAAGTTTAGAGCGTTTTCCAGACTTACAAAATTGGTCTCAAGATACGCCTTTAAGAGTATTTTCAAATAAAGGAGAAGCGAGTTCCAATGCTAGAAATCTCAGTATCGAAGGATGGAAAAAAGATGAGGAACTATTGCTAGAATTATCAAAAGGTGGATTTGGCCTTGTCTGGGGAACTCATCAAAATGATGGAGAAAGTAATCAATACTATACCTTAAATATATCTCATAAGGTTAGTACCTATCTAACAGCTGGAATACCAGTTATTGTACCAAGTAGCTTGTCAACTGCTAAATTTGTAGTAGATCAAGGCTTGGGCTTTGTGGCAGACAGTCTAGAAGAGGTTCATGAGATAGTTGATAAAATGAATGTACAAGAATATCAAGATATGACGAATCGGATAAAAACCTTTAGTTATTTGTTAAAAGAGGGTTATTTCACTAAAAAGTTATTGGTAGATGCAATCTATCACTTAGGAATTGATTAAGAGAATAAGATGATTAAAACAATTGTATTAGCTGGTGATCGCAATTACACCACGCAGTTAGAAACAACCATAAAATCTATCCTATACCACAATCGAGATGTTAAAATTTATATTTTAAATCAAGATATTATGCCAGATTGGTTTCGCAAACCACGAAAAATAGCTCGCATGTTAGGTAGTGAGATTATCGATGTTAAACTACCTGAACAGACTGTATTTCAGAATTGGACAAAACAAGCTCACATTAGTTCGATTGCTTATGCTAGATGTTTTATCCCAGATTATATACAAGAAGATACGGCTCTGTATTTAGATTGTGACTTGCTTATCAATGATAAATTAGATAATCTATTTGAGCAGGATATAGAAGAACGTTATATCGCGGCGATTAGAGATGCAAATGGCCAAGGTTTTAATACTGGTGTCCTACTAATCAACAATAAAAAATGGCGTCAAGAAAAACTAAAAGAACGATTAATTGAACAGTCTATCCTAACAACGAAAGAAGTTGAAGAAGGTCGTTTTGAACATTTTAATGGTGATCAAACGATTTTCAATCAGGTCTTGCAAGATGATTGGTTAGAGCTAGGTAGAGCTTATAATTTACAAGTAGGACATGATGTGGTTGCTTTGTATAATAATTGGCAGGAACATCTAGCTTTTAATGACAAACCAGTGGTGATTCATTTTACGACCTACAGAAAGCCATGGACTACCTTGATAGCCAATCGTTATCGTGATTTATGGTGGGAATTCCATGATTTGGAATGGAGTCAGATTTTACAACACCATATAGGAGAGTTTGAACTTCTACCTCGTCTAGATAGAGAATTTTCGTGTTTAACTTTAACTAACTCCCAAGATTTAGAAGGAATAGAGGAGCTGGTTACAGCTCTACCAGATGTGGTATTTCATATTGCGGCTTGGACGGATATGGGAGATGAGCTAACAAAATTAGCTGTATATGATAATGTGAGATTGCACCCACAAATTGTTCCTCCTGTACTGGAAAAACTGAAAAGAAAAACGGATATTTATTTGGATATCCATCAGGGATTGGAAGTTGAAAGTATCTTGAAAGATGTTGATAAACTTGGGATTCCTATCCTAAGCTTTTCCAATACACAGCATGGAATGTATAACCAAATGGTATTTGACAAAGAAGATATCAATTTAATGATAGAAGCTATCAAAGACTATGCTAGCCATTCTCGGTTTTTAAAAGATTATAATCAGGGGACATTTCATTGCTTAATATTTACAGATACACAAGACATTGAACAATTAGACTATTTAGCTCAATATCTTCCACATGTTATTTTTGATGTCGCAGCCTGGACAGATATGGGGCCTAAGTTATATGAACTACAAAATAACTATCGAAATATTCGTTTACATCCAGCTATAACTATAGAAAAATTAGAACAATTAAAAGTAAGAATGGGATTGTATTTAGATATTAGCTGTGGTCATTCAACACATGATATTGTGAAGTCAGCTCATGAAATGAATAAAATCATTTTCTCTTTTGATAGTACCCAACATGGCTTCTTTGGACAACAGATATATTCTTCAAAATCACCTGAACGTATGGTGGAAGACATTGAAAATCTTATTTCTGGAACATTTCAAGCAAGAACACCAGCGATTATAGTTAAGGGTATTGATCAAACTCTAGATTATATAATAGAAAACCAATCTTCTATTATCCGTTTTGGAGATGGAGAGATGGATTTAATGTTAGGGAAATCTATTCCTTATCAAGTCTATGATGAGAATCTTGCCAGTCAGTTGAAAGAGATTATTGCTATTCAAAGTGATGAAAAATTAGTTATCGGATTACCAAATGTATTTGCTGATCGTTCTAATTTTACACCAGCAGCGGAAGCCTTCTGGAAGGGACATTTAGAACATCATTTAAAAGATTATGTAGAATTAGCTAGAGCAGATTGGTATGGGACTACATTTGTATCTCGACCATACATTGACTATGTGGATAAATCGCAATCATTTAGTCAATTTGAAAAATTAAAACAAATTTGGAAGAATGAGGACATTCTGATTGTAGAAGGAGTAACTTCTCGTTCAGGTGTAGGTAATGATTTATTTGATGGAGCAAATTCAATTAAGCGAATTATCTGTCCATCCCATAATGCTTATGCGCGTATAGAAGAGATTCAAGAAGCTGTATTACAGTATGCTGAAAATCGCCTTATTTTATGTATGCTTGGCCCTACAGCTAAAATTTTATCCTATAATCTTTTTAAGAAGGGATATCGGGTTCTAGATATTGGTCATATTGATTCAGAGTATGAATGGATGAAAATGGGAGTAGATACAAAGGTTAAATTGCATCACAAGCATACTGCGGAACATAATTTTGATCAAGATATTGAATTTATAGAAGATGAGGCATATAATAGTCAAGTGCTCACTGTCTTATCGTAATGAATTACCTTAAACTTAAAGGAGATAAAATGTTAGAAGATAAAAAAGCTGTAGTTTTTGCAGGAGACTATGGATATATTAGACAGATTGAAACTGCCTTGAAATCTTTGTGTTATCACAATAGTGGTTTGAAAGTTTATATTTTCAATCAAGACATTCCTCAAGAGTGGTTTCGTTTCTTACGGCCAAAATTACAAGAAATAGGAAGCGACTTGATTGATTGTAAGTTAATTGGTCCCCAATTTCAAATGAACTGGTCAAATAAATTGCCTCATATCAATCATATGACCTTTGCACGCTATTTTATACCAGATTTTGTAACAGAAGATAAAGCTCTCTATCTAGATAGTGATTTGATTGTAACTGGTGATTTGACCGATTTGTTTGAACTAGATTTAGGTGAAAATTATCTGGCAGCAGCACGTTCTTGTTTTGGAGTAGGAGTTGGCTTTAACGCTGGTGTTCTTTTAATCAATAATAAAAAATGGAAATCTAAAAATATTCGACAAAAATTGATTGAATTAACAGAAAAGGAACATGAAAATGTGGCAGAAGGAGATCAGTCTATTTTGAATATGCTTTTTCATGATAGTTATAAAAATTTAGATTGGAATTACAATTTTCAAATAGGATTTGACTATGGTGCTGCAGCACATAATCATGAATTTATTTTTCAGATTTCATTAAATCCGCTACCGACAATTTTACACTTCTTATCTCAAGATAAACCTTGGAACCAGTTTTCAGTAGGTAGATTAAGGGAAGTTTGGTGGCATTATAACTTACTCGAGTGGTCTGAAATACTTAAACGTTGGAGAAAACAAGGTCTTTGCTACACTGTTGATAAATATCTTCCAAAATTCCATTGTTTCAATTTAACTAATTCTTGGAATATTGAAAAGATTGATTATCTTATTCAGAAATTACCAGATGTTCATTTTCATCTTGCTGCATTTACAAATATGTCAGGTGAGTTAGTTTCTCTTTCTCGTTTTCAAAATGTAACTTTATATCCCAATATATTGCCTCTTTTAGTAGAGAAAATAGTAGAGAAATCAGACTTATATTTAGACATTAACCACGATGGGAAAATGGAGACAGTTTATGAGTATATAAAAAAATATCAAAAACCAATGCTAACATTTGATAATACGTATTACTCTAATATACCTGAAGGAGATTATGCTGGTATTTGCCAGCATGATTTACCTGATGAAATGGTGGAAATGATTAAGAGGTTTATGAAAGGAAAATCATGAGAAAATCAATTGTTTTAGCAGCGGATAATGCTTATTTAGTTCAATTAGAGACGACAATTAAGTCGATTCTTTGTCATAATACAGAAGTTGATTTTTATATTTTAAATAGTGATATAGCACCAGAATGGTTTAAGTTATTAGTTCCTAAATTAAAACATTTTGATTCCAGTATTAAGAATATTCATTTGGATTCTAATGATTTTAAAGACTTTAAAACAGCGACTCATATAAATTACGCCACATTTTATAGATTTTTAATCCCTAATATTGTTGGAGAAAGTAGAGCTTTATATCTTGACTGTGATTTGATTGTGAGTGGTGATTTAAGCCCTTTGTTTGAATTAGATTTTAATGGCTATCCTATAGCAGCAGTACAGGATAACTACGGATGGGAGTTATCTATTAATGGTTTTAATGCTGGTGTCTTATTAATCAATAATGATATGTGGAGAGAACAAAATATCACACATGACTTATTGGTATTGACAGAAGAAAAGCAAGATCAGGTTCAAATGGCAGATCAAAGTATCTTAAATATTTATTTCGAGAACAGATGGTTGCAATTAGATTATAAGTTTAATTACTTAACAGGTTTAGATTTTTTACATCCATCAGGGGATTTAGAAAATTTAAACGAGAAATGGCCGGTAATTACACATTTTGCAAGTAAAGATAAACCTTGGAACACTTATAGTGTATCGCGACTTCGAGAACTGTGGTGGATGTATAGAGATTTAGATTGGTCTGAGATTATATCAGGAAAAGCAAATCTTAATTATTTTGAACGTAGTAACCAATCTAAAAAGAATGCTTTTATTGCAACATGGGTTTTAGAAGTAGAGCATTTAGAATATTTAATAAAGTCTTTACCAGAATGGCATTTCCATATTGGAGCGCCAGTATATTGTGCTCCTGCTCTAACTAATTTATCAGTTTATGAAAACGTGACTTTGTATCAGAGTATCATTCATAATAGGATTGAATGGATATTAGATGATACAACAGTCTATTTAGATATTAATCATGGAGCAGAGGTTTTGGATGTCTTATCCAAGGCCAGAGATAGAGGGATAAAAATATTTACTTTTGATAATACTAGGAAATTCTTAGATGATAGTATTTACAGTGGTATTTTCTCTGTAGATAGACCTGACGAAATGGTTAAAGCTATAAAGAGTTTGGAAAACTAGTCTTAAGTCGAGTACAAATTTTAACTATAGCGAAATTCAAATCAAGATTTAATAAGGAGTATTTCGTGAAAAAAATTTATTCATCAATAGCAGTAAAAAAGGGATTGATAACTTTGTTTCTGTTGTTTATCTATATATTAGGAAGCCGAATTACTCTTCCTTTTGTTGACTTGAATAGTAGGGACTTTTTAGGTGGATCAACGGCCTATTTGGCGTTTTCAACCGCCCTTTTAGGAGGAAATCTGAGAAGTCTATCTCTATTTTCTATAGGCCTTTCACCATGGATGTCATCAATGATTCTATGGCAGTTACTCTCTTTTTCTAAGAAATTAAATATTTCTTCAGGGGCAGTAGAAGTTCAAGATAGAAGAAAGATGTATTTAACACTGGTTATTGCTTTGATTCAATCTTTAGCGCTCTCGTTGAATCTACCGATTCAACATCATTATTCATCGCTTTTGGTAACTGTGTTGAATACCATATTATTAATAGCAGGAGCCTTCTTCCTAGTATGGTTATCAGATTTAAACGCTCAACTTGGAGTAGGTGGCTCGGTGGTCATTTTACTGTCTAGTATTGTTTTAAATATTCCACAAGATATTTTAAGTACATTTCAGCTTGTTCGAATTTCTATGGGAATAATGATATTGATTGCATTGAGCAGTATTGTATTGACCTATATGATGGTGATCATGTATAGAGCGCGTTATCGTATACCAGTTCATAAAATTGGCTTACGTAGCCGGTTTAAGCGTTATTCTTATTTTGAAATAATGTTAAATCCTGCTGGTGGTATGCCATTTATGTATGTGATGAGTTTTTTAAGTTTGCCTACCTATATCTTTTTACTATTACAGACTCTCTTCCCTCATACTTCAGTTTTCTCTGAACTATCAGCTCAATATGGAGTCGGAAAACCATTATGGATTTACTCATACATTGCCATGATTTTTTTATTTAGTATTGCTTTTGCTTTTGTCAATATGAGTGGAGACCAAATATCTGATCGTATGAAGAAATCAGGGGAGTATATATATGGAGTTTATCCAGGTGAGGAAACAAGTCGTTTTATTAATCGATTAGTGTTGCGCTTTTCGATTATAGGAGGAATCTTTAATGTTTTGATGGCAGGTACTCCAATGTTATTTGTTTTATCTGATGAAAATTTATTGAGAATTGCTATGATTCCAGGTTTATTTATGATGTTTGGAGGTATGATTTTTACAATCAAAGATGAAATGAAGGCTTTGAGACTAAATGAAACCTATAAACCCTTGATTTAGGAGGCTTTTATGTATTATTTTATTCCAGCTTGGTATGGTTCAAACCGTCAATGGCACGCGGATGTAACTCCATGGTATTATTCTTCTTTTAGATTTGAATTTGATGATACTTTTAATCAGATTAGGCTTTTTCAAAGACAAGAGATAGCATCTCGACTATTAGTCTTGTCCTATCAGCCACATTTACGTTATTTTTTACATAGACATGGTGTCTTAGAGACAGAAGTCTATTCTATCTTTGATGACATGCAAGACTTGCATGATATACACACCCAGGTTCTTAATTTGAGAGATATAGAGTGGGATAGTGATTGCCAGTTTCTGTATAGTCCATTTGCAATAGTAGTTCAAAAAAATGGTAAAAAGTATGCAAAGGTCGAACATGGCGTAGAAGGATTTATCAGTGATATCCAATATTTTGATGATAGTGGTCATATAAGTAAGCACTACATCATGGATGATCGTGGGTTTGTATCAAGTGTCATTTATTTTGATAATGGACAGCCTACCTATCAAGACTATTTAGATCCTAAAGGTATTTGGAGATTTAGGGAGCATTTAAACGAGGGAGGACGAGTAGAGGTAAATCCAATATTTGGTTATCGTTTTAAACAGCTTCACTACACTGATATGAGTCAACTAATCGCAGAATATTTTGATAAATATCTGCAAAAGCAACAGAAGAAACAGGATATTTTCATCATCCCTTCTCATCCTCATCATGACCAATTTGTCTTAAATTGCTTACCTAGTGCCAATCCTAAACTGTTGAGTCTTTTCATTAATCGGAATGCTCAAGCTAGTTTTAAAGACTTAGCTCTGTCATTTGATCAGGCAAATATAGTCTTAGTAGATAGGGAAGATAGTTTACAACTTTTGCAGGAACTATATCCTAAACTATCAGATAAGTTTTATCATCTCTCTCCTTTTGATACGCGTTTGCGACTAGGGAGAAGTCAGACTCGAAAAGAATCAATACTTTACTATCAATTAGATTTTTCTCAAGGAATTGATAGACAAGCCCTATTTCAGGTTTTATCATTTATTGCTGAAACAAAAAATACAGAAGTCATTTTTGGAGCTTTTTCTGCTAGTCAGGAACAAATGGAGGAAGTGGAATCACTTGTCAACGAAATCATTCAGGAACAAATCCATACGGATAGTTTAGAAAAAGGAGTGGACTACGGTGGGGCAGAGAATCCTTTAGAAGAAAATCAAGAGCAGGAACTACGTTTTCAATTTATCAACATGAATGATGAATTGGATCTGATTAAGACGCTCGAGTTTGTTCGTTTGATTGTGGATTTGAATAAACAACCCCACCTCTATACTCAAATCGCAGGTATTAGTGCGGGAATTCCTCAGATTAATCAGTTCGAAACCGTCTATGTGGAACATTTGAAAAATGGTTACTTGATTTCAGATGTGACAGAATTTTCCAAGGCTGCACATTATTATACAGATAAACTAAAAGAATGGAATCAAGCATTAGTATACTCTATTGATAAAATCAAAGAACATACTGGACAACGATTCTTAGATAAATTGCATCACTGGATTGAGGAGGTTACTGATGTCAAAGGACTATAAAATCCTACAGATAGGGCTTGATAATTGGGCTCATCATTATGAAATTCCTGAAAATATGGATTGGTATTATTTTTGTCCCAACTCACCGCTAGCCCTTCGTAAAATGATGGAAATGGATAGCATCATAAATTTTCATGCAATTTTGATTGAGGATGGTCAGTATATAAGGGATTTATTGCCATTTATTCACCATATTGAACCTTATACTTTGTTTTATAATCAAGAGTTTAAAACGACAGATTTGGGTATTCTTGATTGCTTAAAAAAGCGTTGTGCTCAGGCTGTAGATTTCTCAGATCCCCAGCAATTAATCAATGATTTATCAACTTCTCTCTTTGGTGGGGGATATGGAGATAAATTATTTCCATCTAGTATCCAAATTCATCCATCTTTTGAAGGTTCTATTGCCTATCAAGGATTTGAGCATGTGACCTTAGAAGGACATTTTGGAGATGATTTCCAACAACTGGCTTACTGGTCTAATAATTTTATGGTGTATAAAGATTTGCCTATAGAGTTATGGTTAGAGTATGAAAAACAAGGAGATTGTGAATTTCGGCTAGTGGTTCGCAAGATATGGAATGGTTCAGTGGATGAATTTTTTGAAGAGGAAGTTTATTTAGAAGCTGATTTAGAAAAAGCTATAATTATGGATAGTAAAGAGGCTAATTATTTGATATATATATCGATTGAAGGACGTGGTGAAGGCAAACTTCAATTAGGAAATCTTCACCAGCGCTGGAGTCGCAAACAATTCGGGAAGTTTGTTTTAGGTGGGAATATCCTACATGATAGTAAGCGTGATGAAATTAACTACTTTTTCCATCCGGGAGATTTCAAGCCCCCTTTAGCTGTTTATTTTGCAGGTTTTCGTCCTGCCGAGGGATTCGAGGGATATTGGATGATGAAAAATCTAGGATGTCCTTTTCTTCTATTTTCGGATCCTCGTATTGAAGGTGGTGCCTTTTACCTGGGGAGCGAAGAATTAGAGAATAAGGTTAAGGAAACCATTCAATATTATTTGGACTATCTTGGTTTGACATCTAAAGATTTGATTTTATCAGGTCTTTCTATGGGAACTTTTCCATCGCTCTACTATGGATCCGCTTTTGAGCCACGTGCAGTTATTGTCGGTAAGCCATTAGCTAATATTGGGACTATTGCAAGACGAGGGCGTTTAGAGGCACCAGGAGTATTTAATACAGGATTTGATGTTCTGAGACATCAGACTGGTGGAGTTAGTTACCAACACATGGAAGATTTGGATCAACGTTTTTGGAATGCTTTTAAAAAGGCAGATTTTACACAGACAACTTTTGGTCTTTCCTATATGAAGGATGAAGATATGGATAGCGAAGCCTACGATCAGTTAGTAGAACATCTTTGTTATACAGGTGCTAAAATTTTATCTAAAGGTACAGATGGACGACATAATGATGATACAGATACCAATGTTGCTTGGTTTCTACATTTTTACCGTATGATTTTGAAATCAGATTTTGGAAGGTTGGACAAATGATTATCAATCAGAGAACAGACATTAAGTGGGGAGAAGTAGGGGGGACATTTATGTATGGTAGTAAGGTAACCTATTATGAAGACAAACATATTAGTCTCTATAATCCCTTAGTGACATCAGGAGAAACCTTAAAAACTTGGTTTTCTAGTGTAAACTATCAAGCCTTCAGAACTCAGCCCAGTCTCCCTTTGCTGAAGAGAAAACAGGATTATCAATTATGTATGAATTATGAATGTCATCCTACCAATGGAGTCTATACAAAGATTGCCTTTTTTGATAGATATGGGGATGTGATTGAAGAGAAAATTGAAAAAATGAAAGTCTTTGATTTTACCTATCCTGATGGTACCTATACCTACCAAGTCTCTCTTCTAAGTGCTGGTTTTGAATCCTTAGATTTCTATTCTTTTTCAATTAAGGAGTTAAATCGTGTTTAAAGTTTTTTATCAAGATTTTCAACTTCGGAAAGTCAAACGGATTTTAAAAAAAATCAATGCCCTTCAAGGAAATATGTCCTCTCTATCAGACCAAGAATTAGCGGCAAAAACAGTGGAGTTTCGCCAACGTCTTGCTAAAGGAGAGACGGTAGATGATCTTCTAGTGGAAGCTTTTGCAGTTGTTCGTGAAGCAGATAAACGTGTATTAGGAATGTTTCCTTATGATGTCCAAGTTATGGGTGGGATTGTTATCCATCAGGGAAATGTCGCTGAGATGAATACAGGTGAGGGGAAAACCTTGACAGCTACTATGCCTGTATATCTTAATGCCCTGACAGGAAAAGGAACTATGCTGATTACCACCAATGACTATCTAGCTAAACGCGATGCCGAGGAGATGGGACAAGTTTACCGCTTTTTAGGCTTGACAATTGGAATACCTTTTACAGATGATCCAAAAGAGGAATTGACGTCAGAAGAGAAAAAAAGAATTTATGCATCAGACATCATCTATACAACTAATAGCAATTTAGGTTTTGATTATTTAAATGATAATCTGGCCTCAAATGAGGAAGGAAAATTTTTACGTCCTTTTGATTATGTCATTATTGACGAGATTGATGATATCTTGTTGGATAGTGCCCAGACACCTCTTATCATTGCAGGTGCTCCCCGTGTTCAGTCTAATCACTACGGTATTATTGATACGCTGGTAACGACTTTGGTAGAAGGAGAGGACTATATCTTTAAAGAGGAAAAGGATGAAATCTGGCTCACTACCAAGGGGGCTAAAACTGCTGAAAGCTTCTTAGGAATAGATCATTTTTACAAGGAAGAACATGCGGTTTTTGCTCGCCATTTAGTGTATGCGATTCGAGCCCATAAACTCTTTACCAAAGATAAAGACTATGTCATTCGTGGGGATGAAATGGTACTGGTAGATAAGGGAACAGGTCGTCTAATGGAGATGACTAAACTACAGGGAGGTCTCCATCAGGCTATTGAAGCCAAGGAACATGTCAAATTATCTCCAGAAACGAGGGCTATGGCTTCTGTCACCTATCAGAGTCTTTTTAAAATGTTCAATAAGATATCTGGTATGACAGGGACAGGTAAGGTTGCAGAAAAAGAGTTTATTGAAACTTACAATATGTCGGTAGTGCGCATTCCAACCAATCGTCCTAGACAACGGATTGACTATCCAGATAATCTCTACGTCACTTTACCTGAAAAAGTGTATGCGTCCTTGGAGTACATCAAAGAATATCATGCCAAGGGGAATCCCTTACTCGTTTTTGTTGGCTCGGTTGAAATGTCTCAGCTTTATTCGTCACTCTTGCTCCGAGAGGGAATTGCTCATAATGTCCTAAATGCTAATAATGCAGCGCGTGAGGCCCAGATTATCTCTGAGTCAGGTCAAATGGGAGCTGTGACAGTGGCTACCTCTATGGCAGGGCGTGGTACGGATATTAAGCTTGGTAAGGGAGTTGCAGAACTTGGTGGCTTGATTGTTATTGGGACTGAGCGGATGGAAAGTCAACGAATTGACCTGCAAATTCGTGGTCGTTCTGGTCGCCAAGGAGATCCCGGGATGAGTAAGTTTTTTGTATCCTTGGAGGACGATGTTATCAAGAAATTTGGTCCATCTTGGGTTCATAAAAAGTACAAAGACTATCAGGTTCAAGATATGACTCAACCAGAAGTACTGAAAGGTCGTAAATACCGAAGGCTAGTCGAAAAGGCTCAACATGCCAGTGATAGTGCTGGACGTTCGGCGCGTCGTCAGACTCTAGAATATGCTGAAAGTATGAATATTCAACGGGATATGATTTACAAGGAGCGTAATCGTCTAATAGATGGTTCTCGTGACTTAGAGGATGTTGTAGAGGAAATCATTGCTAGTTATATAGATCAAGTGACCTCTTCAAATTATGAAAGCCGAGAGTTACTCTTCCATTTTCTTGTGACCAATATTAGTTTTCACATTAAAGAGGTTCCAGATCATATAGATGTGACTGACAAGACTGCAGTTCGTAGCTTTATGAAGCAGGTGATTGATAAAGAACTTTCTGAAAAGAAAGAATTGCTTGAGCAACATGGCTTGTATGAACAGTTTTTACGCCTCTCACTACTTAAAGCCATTGATGACAATTGGGTTGAGCAGGTAGACTATCTACAACAGTTATCTATGGCTATCGGTGGTCAGTCTGCTAGTCAGAAAAACCCAATTGTAGAGTACTATCAAGAAGCTTATGCTGGCTTTGAAGCTATGAAAGAACAAATCCGTGCGGATATGGTGCGTAATCTCCTGATGGGCTTAGTTGAAGTCACTCCTAAGGGTGAGATTATGACTCATTTCCCATAAAAAGAGGAAAATATGACAATATACAATATAAATTTAGGACTTGGATGGGCTAGTAGCGGTGTTGAATACGCCCAAGCCTATCGTGCTGGTGTTTTTCGGAAATTAAATTTCCCTTCTAAGTTTATCTTTACAGATATGATTTTAGCCGATAACATTCAGCACTTAACAGCCAATATTGGTTTTGATGATGATCAAGTAATCTGGCTTTATAATCATTTTACAGACATCAAGATTGCACCGACTAGCGTGACAGTGGATGATGTTTTGGCTTATTTCGGTGGTGAAGAAAGTCACAGAGAAAAAAATGGCAAGGTTTTGCGTGTCTTCTTTTCTGATCAAGATAAGTTTGTCACCTGTTATTTGGTGGATGAGAACAAGGACTTGGTTCAACATGCCGAGTATGTCTTTAAAGGAAAACTGATTCGTAAGGATTACTTTTCTTATACGTGTTATTGTAGCGAATACTTTGCTCCCAAGGACAATGTTGCAGTCCTATACCAACGAACTTTTTACAATGAAGACGGGACTCCAGCCTATGATATCTTGATGAATCAAGGGAAGGAAGAAGTTTATCGTTTCAAGGATAAGATTTTCTATGGGAAGCAAGCTTTTATGCGTGCCTTTATGAAATCCTTGAATTTGAACAAGTCTGATTTAGTCATTCTGGATAGGGAGACAGGTATTGGACAGGTTGTGTTTGAGGAAGCACAGGCAGCGCATTTAGCGGTAGTTGTTCATGCGGAGCATTATAGTGAAAATGCTACAAATGAGGATTATATCCTTTGGAATAACTACTATGACTATCAGTTTACAAATGCAGATAAGGTTGACTTCTTTATTGTATCAACTGATAAGCAGAGAGAAGTTCTGCAAGAGCAATTTGCTAAATACACCCAGCACCAACCAAAGGTTGTTACCATTCCTGTAGGAAGTATTGATTCCTTGACCGAGTCAAGTCAAGGACGTAAGCCATTTTCATTGATTACAGCTTCACGTCTTGCCAAAGAAAAACACATTGATTGGTTGGTCAAGGCGGTCATTGAGGCTCGTAAGGAAATACCTGAACTAACCTTTGATATTTATGGTAGTGGTGGAGAAGATTCTCTGCTTAGAGACATTATTGCAACTCATCAGGCTGAGAATTATATCCAGCTCAAGGGCCATGCGGAACTTTCGCAGATTTATAGCCAGTATGAGGTCTATTTGACGGCTTCAACTAGCGAAGGATTTGGTTTGACCTTGATGGAAGCTATTGGTTCAGGTCTACCCTTAATCGGTTTTGATGTGCCTTATGGGAATCAGACCTTTATAGAAGATGGTCAAAATGGTTATTTGATTCCAAGTTCATCTGATCATGTAGAAGACCAAATCAAGCAAGCTTATGCAGCTAAGATTTGTCAATTGTATCAAGAAAATCGTTTGGCGGATATGCGTGCCCATTCTTACCAAATTGCAGAAGGCTTTCTAACCAAAGAAATTTTAGAAAAGTGGAAGAAAACAGTAGAGGAGGTGCTCCATGATTGAACTTTATGATCGTTATAGTCAGGAAAGTCGAGATTTACATGAAAGTCTAGTCGCTACTGGTCTTTCTCAACTTGGAGTGGTCATTGATGCAGATGGTTTTCTGCCTGATGGTCTGGTTTCTCCTTTTACCTATTATCTAGGTTACGAGGATGGAAAACCTCTTTATTTTAACCAAGTTCCTGTTCCAGCTTTTTGGGAAATTTCAGGAAATAATCAGTCTGCTCGTATTGAAGATATGACACAGGAGAGAGCCGTCATTCATTATGCTGATGGAATGCAGGCTCGCTTGGTTAAACAGGTAGATTGGAAAGACTTGGAAGGTCGAGTACGTCAGGTTGACCACTATAATCGCTTCGGAGCTTGCTTTGCTACAACGACCTATAGCGCAGATAGTGAGCCGATTATGACAGTTTACCAAGATGTCAATAGTCAGGAAGTGTTACTTGAAAACCATGTGACGGGTGATATCTTATTGACTTTGCCTGGTCAGTCCATGCGTTACTTTGCAAATAAGGTTGAATTTATCACTTTCTTTTTGCAAGATTTGGAAATAGATACAAGTCAGCTTATCTTTAATACCTTGGCGACGCCTTTCTTGGTTTCCTTCTATCATCCAGATAAATCAGGTCATGATATCCTGGTGTGGCAGGAACCTCTCTATGATGCCATTCCAGGCAATATGCAGTTGATTTTGGAAAGTGATGATGTGCGTACTAAGAAAATCATTATTCCAAACAAGGCGACTTATGAACGTGCTTTAGAGTTGACTGACGAGAAATACCATACTCAGTTTGTGCATTTGGGGTACCATTATCAGTTTAAACGTGATAATTTCCTTCGAAGAGATGCCTTAATCTTGACTAATTCAGATCAGATTGAGCAAGTGGAAGCAATCGTAGAAGCCCTGCCTGATGTCACTTTCCGTATTGCAGCGGTGACAGAGATGTCTTCTAAGCTCTTAGATATGCTTCGCTATCCTAATGTGGTCCTTTACCAGAACGCTAGTCAACAGAAGATTCAGGAGCTCTATCAACTGTCGGATATTTACTTGGATATAAACCACAGCAATGAGTTGTTGCAGGCGGTGCGTCAGGCCTTTGAGCACAATCTCTTGATTCTTGGATTTAACCAAACGGTACACAATAGACTCTATATCGCTCCTGATCATCTATTTGAAAGTAGTGAAGTTTCTGCTTTGGTTGAGACCATGAAACTGGCCCTTTCAGATGTTGATCAAATGCGTCAGGCACTTGGCAAACAAGGCCAACATGCCAACTATGTTGACTTGGTGCGATATCAGGAAACCATGCAAACTGTTTTAGGAGGCTAACATGTCAGACGAAGATTTATTTTACAAAGACGTTGAAGGTCGCATGGAAGAGTTGAAACAAAAACCTATCAAGAAGGAAAAAGAAACCCGAGGGGAAAAGATTAGTAAAACTTTTTCACTCTTACTGGGGTTGATGATTCTGATTGGTTTACTCTTTACTTTACTGGGAATTTTGAGGTAGGCCTATGATTGATATACTGATTGTTTTAGCTATTGTCCTATCTCTTGCTTTGATTGTATTGGTAACCATACAACCCCGTCAAAATCAATTATTTTCTATGGATGCGACAAGTAATATTGGTAAACCAAGCTACTGGCAGAGTAACACCTTGGTAAAGATCCTCACTTTATTGGTGAGTTTGGCTTTATTCGTTTTACTATTAGCCTTTATGGTAATAACTTACAAATAAAAGAAAACTTCAGATATTCACTTTTTGTGATTTGTCTGAAGTTTTCTTTTTTACTGTCCATATTTTTGGTAAAAGTCAACTTTTACTTGGATGAAGGTTTTGGCTTCACGTAGGAGTTGGAGGAGTGTGGCGCGGGTTTCAAATTCTTCTCTTGTCTTGGGCAGACTGCGATTACGGAAGACTTCCAGATAGCGTTCAATTTCATCTAGTAAATCAGAAGCAGGATTGGTCTGGCTCAATTGACCAGCAATTTTTGAAAAGAGTTGCGCTAAAATCAAACTTTCGCTGGCAGCTAGGTGACAGGTGTTGATTTGCTGGGCCATATTTCGCAGGATACGACTTTGTCGCTGTCTCATCTCAAAGTAGTGGATATGGTAGTCAGTTTGGTGAAAGAAGTGGTCAGAGTGATCCAAGTAGACCAGTCTGAGGGCTTCTTCCAAAAGGGTGTCCAATTCTTCAACCAACTGTGCTCGGTTGCGTCCATCCCCTCTGGATAAATAATATTTGAAGCGCTGGAGAATATCTTTTAACTTTTCTTCAACCATTGTGTAGTAGAGCTGAATTTCCTTTTCTCGTGAAGGCATGTAGAGATTAACCAGTAGGGCAAATCCTGTACCGATAGCAAAGAGAAGGAATTCATTGACTAGAAGGTCTAGAGAGGTTGACTCTTGTACCAAGAGATGGCTAACCAAAACGCTACTTGGTGTGATGCCAATTTCCCAGCCCATCTTGTAGGCTAGAGGAACGTATAAGGCAAGATAGAGGCCAAGGCTCCAGATATGAAATCCGCTCAAGTGAAAAGCTAGAACACCGATATCCAGAGCTAGAAGCATGGAAAAAAGACGATTGCGAGCCAGTTTTAAAGTACTTCTACGAGTATCAGATAGGCTCAAGAGAGCGATGATTCCAGCCGAGACAGCTGAGGAGAGATTGAGAAAATAAGCAAGAAGGCAGGCAAGACAGGTAGCTAAGATGAGCTTGGTCGTACGTTGGCTAATAGACATATGGATTTCCTAGTAGGTTAGTATAAAAGCGGAAAAGACAAGACCTGAGCAGGCTTGCCTTTATGAGTTATTTTTTACGGGCTGCTGCGTATTCGGCAACGGCAGTAAAGAGGACGTCTGTAGAAGAGTTGAGGGCTGTCTCACATGAGTCTTGGATAACTCCAATCACAAATCCAACACCAACAACTTGCATGGCAATATCGTTAGAAATACCAAAAAGGCTACAAGCAACTGGGATAAGAAGGAGGGAACCGCCCGCAATACCAGAAGCACCACAGGCAGAGATAGCTGCTACTACACTGAGGACAAAGGCTGTAGCAAAGTCAACAGGGATTCCAAGAGTATTTACTGCAGCAAGGGTTAAAACGTTGATGGTAATAGCGGCTCCTGCCATGTTGATAGTAGAACCAAGTGGGATAGAAACTGAATAGGTATTTGGATCTAGTCCAAGGTCGTGGCAAAGTTTCATGTTGACAGGGATGTTAGCCGCAGAACTACGAGTGAAGAAGGCTGTCACACCGCTGACACGCAAACATTTCCAAACGAGAGGATAAGGATTTCTCTTCATAAAGAGGAAGGCAATCAATGGATTGACTACTAAGGCCACAAAGAACATAGTTGTCACCAAGAGGGCAAGCAAGATTCCATAGTTGGCTAGACTGCCGATTCCCTTATCAGAGATGGTTTTAAAGACAAGGCCAAGGATTCCAAACGGAGCTAGGTTGATGATCCATTCGACAATTTTAGAAGTCACATCAGCCATGGTTTTCAGCAATTCTTTACTATTTTTGCTGGCTTCTCTCATAGCAATACCGAAAACAACTGCCCAAGATAGGATACCGATGTAGTTGGCTGTGACAAGGGCATTAACTGGATTGTCAACCAGTTTGAGCAAGAGGTTGCTGAGGACCTGTCCAATCCCATCTGGTGGAGCAATATCGGTATTAGCGCTATTTAGGGTAATTTCAACAGGTACGATGAAACTTGCTAGTACAGCGATAAGGGCAGCGGCAAAGGTTCCCACCAAGTAAAGGAAGATAACGGTTTTCATATTGCTATCTTGTCCCTTTTGATGTTGGGAAAGGGCATTGGCAACGAGGGCAAAGACCAGAATGGGTGCGATGGCTTTAAGGCCACCAACAAAGAGATCTCCTAGCAGGCCAATTCCTGAAACGTTAGGAAGTGTCAGTCCTAGGGTTCCTCCAATAAGCATACCAATCAAGATACGTTTGATTAGGCTTGCCTTATTCCAAGCATGAATGAATTTTTTCATAATAATCTCCTTTGTTGTGTAATGTTTATGATTATAGTATAAATATGAACTAAAATCAAGAATTTTCTGTCTATTTTTGAAATTATTTTTGAATATTTATGGAGAATGACACTTTATGAAAGTATGGTATAATAAATGAAAGGAGTTTTCTATGCAAGAATTTATTCAAACCTATCTCAATAAGCTTGATGTTACAGCGATTATCGAGAATATCTTGACCAAGGTACTTTCTCTTTTATTCTTATTTTTACTCTTCTATATAGCTAAGAAATTGCTCCATACCATGGTGCAGAGAATTGTTAAACCTTCTCTAAAAATGTCTCGTCATGATGTCGGACGTCAGAAAACCATCTCACGCCTGTTAGAAAATGTGTTTAATTATACCCTTTATTTCTTTTTACTTTACTGTATCTTGTCGATTTTAGGTTTGCCAGTTTCTAGTTTGCTGGCAGGTGCTGGAATTGCTGGGGTGGCGATTGGTATGGGAGCCCAAGGATTTCTGTCTGATGTCATCAATGGCTTTTTCATCCTCTTTGAACATCAACTGGATGTGGGAGATGAGGTCGTTTTGACAAATGGCCCTATTACTGTATCGGGTAAGGTCGTGAGCGTCGGCATTCGAACAACGCAACTCAGAGGAGAAGACCAGGTTCTGCACTTCGTTCCCAATCGGAATATCACCGTTGTCAGCAATTTCTCTCGTACAGACCAGGCCTGAAATGTTAGCAGATTTATGGTACAATAGAAAGAGTTTGGTAAAGGAGAGAAGATGTTTTTAGAAAAACAGTTGGGCAATGGTTGCGCTTGGATTAACCTAGATTTAGACAAGTTGAAAAAACTAGAGGATCTTTCTGAAATCTACGGTTTGGATAAGGAAACCATTGAATACGCACTGGATAGAAATGAGCGTGCCCACATGGATTATCACCGTGAAAATGGGACTGTGACCTTTATCTACAATGTCTTGAACTTGAAAAAGGATAAGGCCTACTATGAAGCCTTTCCCATGACCTTTATCGTGGAACATCGTCGCCTGATTACCATTAGTAATACCAAGAATGCCTATGTCATTGAACAGATGACCTGTTATCTGGATAGTCATGACACGCTTTCGATTTACAAGTTTCTCTTTGCCAGTCTGGAAATCATCAGCAATGCCTATTATCCTGTCATCGAGCAGATGGACAAGAGTAAGGATGAGGTCAATGGCCTCTTGCGTCAGAGAACTACAAAGAAAAACCTCTTTGCTCTTTCCGACTTAGAAACTGGTATGGTTTACCTCACTGCGGCTGCCAAGCAAAATCGCATGTTGCTGGAACATATTCAAGGACATGCCCTCTATCGCAGTTTTAACGAGATTGAGAGAGAACAGTTTGATGATGCCATGATTGAGGCTCATCAGCTGGTGTCCATGACGGATTTGATTTCTCAAGTTCTCCAACAACTATCAGCATCTTACAATAACATCCTAAACAATAATCTGAATGATAATTTGACAACCTTGACCATCATTTCAGTTTTGCTAGCGGTTTTGGCAGTCGTGACAGGATTTTTCGGAATGAATGTTCCCCTACCTTTAACAGATGAACCCCATGCTTGGCTCTACATCAGTTTAGCCAGTGCAGGGTTATGGATTGTTTTGTCATTATTATTAAGGAAAATTGCGAAAAAAAGTTAAGAAAAGGAGCCAGAATGGCGATTGAAAATTACATGCCAGATTTTGCTGTGGAAGCAGTCTATGATCTGACAGTCCCAAGCCTGCAGGCGCAGGGAATCAAGGCTGTTTTGGTCGATTTGGACAATACCCTCATTGCTTGGAACAACCCTGATGGGACGCCAGAGATGAAGCAATGGCTACATGACCTTCGGGACGCGGGCATTCGCATCATCGTGGTCTCAAATAACACTAAAAAACGGGTCCAACGAGCAGTTGAGAAGTTTGGGATTGATTACGTTTATTGGGCTCTGAAGCCCTTCACATTTGGAATCGACCGTGCCATGAAGGAATTCCACTATGAGAAAAGCGAAGTGGTCATGGTTGGCGACCAGCTCATGACAGATATTCGAGCAGCCCACCGTGCTGGCATTCGCTCGATTTTAGTCAAACCCTTGGTCCAACATGATTCGATCAAAACGCAGATTAACCGAGCTCGTGAGCGCCGTGTGATACGAAAAATCACTGAAAAGTACGGACCGATTACATATAAAAAAGGAATTTAACTATGGAAGAAATTCTCTGTATTGGTTGTGGAGCAACCATTCAGACGACAGACAAGACTGGTCTTGGCTTTACCCCCCAGTCGGCACTAGAAAAAGGTTTGGAGACTGGCGAAGTCTATTGCCAACGTTGTTTCCGTCTCCGCCACTACAATGAAATTACGGATGTCCAGTTGACGGACGATGATTTCCTCAAGCTCTTGCACGAGGTGGGAGACAGTGATGCCTTAGTGGTCAATGTTATTGATATCTTTGACTTTAATGGCTCGGTCATCCCAGGCTTACCACGTTTTGTATCGGGCAATGATGTCCTCTTGGTGGGAAATAAAAAGGATATCCTGCCCAAGTCTGTTAAATCGGGCAAGATTAGCCAGTGGCTCATGGAGCGTGCCCACGAAGAAGGACTTCGTCCAGTCGATGTCGTCCTAACTTCAGCCCAAAACAAGCAGGCCATTAAGGAAGTCATTGACAAGATTGAATACTATCGTAAGGGCCGCGATGTCTATGTGGTCGGTGTAACCAACGTTGGAAAATCAACTCTGATCAATGCCATTATCCAAGAAATCACGGGTGACCAAAATGTCATCACGACTTCGCGTTTCCCAGGGACAACCTTGGACAAGATTGAGATTCCGCTTGATGACGGATCTCATATCTACGATACACCGGGGATTATCCACCGTCACCAGATGGCTCACTACTTGACGGCCAAAAACCTTAAGTATGTCAGCCCCAAAAAGGAAATCAAGCCTAAAACCTATCAGCTCAATCCTGAACAAACCCTGTTTCTAGGCGGTCTCGGACGCTTTGACTTCATTGCAGGTGAGAAGCAAGGATTTACAGCTTTCTTTGACAATGAACTCAAATTGCATCGTACCAAGTTAGAAGGCGCTAGTGCATTTTACGACAAGCACATCGGAACCCTTCTAACACCACCAAATAGCAAGGAAAAAGAAGATTTTCCAAAACTAGTCCAGCATGTCTTTAATATCAAGGACAAAACTGACTTAGTCATCTCAGGACTAGGCTGGATCCGTGTAACAGGCACCGCCAAAGTCGCCGTCTGGGCACCAGAAGGCGTCGCAGTCGTCACACGAAAAGCCATTATTTAAAATAAAATCACTGAGCGAACAAAGTGAGCTCATACAGAGATAGTTATTGCCGTGGTGTGATTGCCAATCTTTAGATTGGCAAAGGGCACAATTGAGACCAAGGCTCAATTGTGAGGTCAGGAAATCCATTTTTCAAAGATGAAATCTTTGGAAAATTAGTTACGACCGTCCCCCACCACCTAAAATAACTATCAAAAAATAAGGAAGAAAATTATGTCATTAACATCAAAACAACGTGCCTTCCTCAACAGCCAGGCACATACCCTCAAACCCATCATCCAAATCGGGAAAAATGGACTCAACGACCAAATTAAAACCAGCGTTCGCCAAGCTCTTGACGCACGCGAATTAATCAAAGTAACGCTTTTGCAAAACACAGATGAAAATATCCATGAAGTAGCTGAAATTTTGGAAGAAGAAATCGGTGTGGATACAGTCCAAAAAATCGGACGCATCTTGATTTTGTTTAAACAATCCAGTAAGAAAGAAAATCGCAAGATTTCTAAAAAAGTCAAAGAAATCTAAAAACCTACTCCAAACAACTGTTTTTACAGAGGAATAAAGGAGACGAGCCTATGGCAATCGAATTATTAACTCCCTTTACCAAGGTAGAGTTGGAGCCAGAAATCAAGGATAAGAAACGTAAGCAAGTGGGGATTTTAGGGGGGAATTTTAATCCTGTTCACAATGCCCATCTCATTGTTGCAGATCAAGTACGCCAGCAGTTGGGACTGGATCAGATTCTGCTCATGCCTGAATACCAACCTCCTCACGTAGATAAAAAGGAAACCATACCTGAGCACCATCGTCTCAAGATGCTTGAATTGGCGATTGAGGGGATTGAGGGCCTAGCCATTGAAACCATTGAGTTGGAACGTAAGGGCATTTCCTACACCTACGACACCATGAAAATCTTGACAGAGCAACATCCAGATACGGATTATTACTTCATCATCGGTGCCGATATGGTAGACTATTTACCTAAGTGGTATAGAATTGATGAACTGGTAGATATGGTTCAGTTTGTGGGAGTTCAGCGCCCACGCTACAAGGCAGGGACTTCCTATCCAGTTATCTGGGTGGATGTGCCTCTCATGGATATCTCGTCTAGCATGGTGCGTGACTTCATTGCCCAAGGTCGGAAACCCAACTTTCTCCTACCTCAGCCAGTGCTAGACTACATCGAGAAGGAGGGGCTCTACTGATGGCCTATCAAGACTATATCAACTGCTCCCGTGAGGCTTTGTTGGAAAAAATGGCAGAGCTTCTACCTGAGAAACGGTTAACCCATTGCTTGGGAGTAGAGCGTGCAGCTATAGAACTGGCTCAGCGATTTGGAATCGATACTGAGAAAGCAGGACTAGCAGGTCTTCTTCATGACTATGCTAAAAAGCTGTCAGATCAGGAATTTCTAGACTTGATTGATCGTTATCAGCTGGATCCTGACCTCAAAAACTGGGGCAATAATGTCTGGCATGGTATGGTCGGAATTTACAAGATTCAGGAAGATTTGGATTTACATGATTCTGAAATCCTGCGAGCCATTGAAATCCATACAGTCGGGGCTGATCAGATGACAGACCTAGATAAGGTCATCTATGTCGCAGACTATATCGAGCACAATCGTGCCTTTCCTGGAGTGGACCAGGCACGTGAGATTGCGAGTCTATCGCTCAATAAGGCAGTGGCCTATGAAACAGCTCGTACTGTGGAGCATCTAGCCCATCAGGGATTCCCCATCTATCCCCAAACCCTTGAAACCTATAACGCCTTTGTGCACTATTTGAAAGAGGACTAAATGAAGACGGTTTTTATAATCATTGATGTTCAGAATATTTTAGTGGAAACAGGTTTTAAGACAGAGAGACTATTGGAAAAAATTTCTTATTTACAAAACCAAGCTAGAAGCAAGAATATTGAAATTATCTATGCTCAACACATTGAGACCCCTGAAGCTCAAACATCAGAAGATTGGCAGTTATCTGCGCTTTTAAATCGAAAACCTGATGAAAAGGTCTTCCAGAAGAAGTATAATAGCATTTTCAAAGAAACTGGCTTAAAAGAATACTTGGATAAACAGGGGATTGAAAAATTAGTTTTATGTGGTATGCAGACAGAATATTGTGTGGATACCTCTGTCAAGGTTGCCTTTGAATATGGCTATCAGCTTATTATTCCAGAAGGTGCTGTCACAACCTTTGATGGGGATGACATTCCAGCAGAAACGATAAATGAATTTTATGAGGACATTTGGGAGGAGCGCTTTGCAGATGTCCTAGACTACAAACATATTTTCTAAAAAGAGGACTAAATGAACGAAAAAGAATTACTAGAACTAGTCGTGAAAGCGGCTGATGAGAAACGTGCGGAGGATATCCTCGCACTTGATGTACAAGATTTGACCAGCGTGACAGACTACTTTGTGATCACTAGCTCAATGAATAGCCGTCAGTTGGACGCTATCGCTGACAATATCCGTGAAAAAGTAGCGGAAGCAGGTTTTAAAGGAAGCCATGTCGAAGGCGATGCAGCTGGAGGCTGGGTATTGCTGGACCTCGGTGGGGTTGTTGTGCATATCTTCTCAGAAGAAATGCGTGCCCACTATAACCTAGAAAAACTCTGGCATGAGGCGGATTCTGTAGATATTTCAGAAGCCTTAGCATAGGAGATAAACTCAGTTGTAGTCAACTGGGTTTCTTTGCTTATTTTAGAAGAAAATGGATAGAAAGGTGAGGGCTACTGGTGTTTACCATGGAGCTCTTAGTATCATGTTTTATGGCAACTTATGAAACCTTTGCGGCTGTTTACGATGCTGTGATGGACGATAGTTTATACGACAAATGGACGGATTTTTCTCTGCGTCACTTGCCTAAGACCAAGGAGAGAAAGAAACTTTTGGAATTGGCTTGTGGGACAGGGATTCAGTCTGTGCGCTTCTCTCAGGCTGGTTTTGATGTGACTGGACTGGACTTGAGTGCAGATATGTTGAAAATTGCCGAAAAGAGAGCGGCTTCAGCCAAGCAAAAGATTGATTTTATTGAAGGTAATATGCTGGATTTGTCCAAGGCAGGTAAATATGACTTTGTCACTTGTTATTCTGACTCAATCTGCTACATGCAGGATGAGGTGGAAGTAGGGGACGTTTTTAAAGAAGTCTATAATGTCCTCAACGAAGACGGAGTTTTCATCTTTGACGTGCACTCGACCTACCAGACAGATGAAGTTTTTCCAGGCTATTCTTACCATGAAAATGCGGAAGATTTTGCTATGTTATGGGACACCTACGAGGATGCGGCGCCTCACTCCATCGTGCATGAGTTGACCTTCTTTATCAAGGAGTCTGACGGCTCCTTTAGTCGCCACGATGAAGTACATGAGGAGAGGACTTATGAGGTTCTGACCTATGATATCTTGCTGGAACAGGCTGGTTTCAAGTCCTTCAAACTCTATGCGGACTTTGAGGACAAGGAACCAACAGAAACCAGCGCCCGTTGGTTTTTTGTGGTGCAGAAGTAGGAGATTACCATGACCATCACAGGTATTATCGCGGAGTTTAATCCGTTTCATAATGGGCACAAATACCTGCTGGAGCAGGCTGAGGGACTAAAAATCGTGGCTATGTCTGGGAATTTCATGCAGCGTGGAGAGCCTGCGATCGTGGACAAGTGGACACGGGCCCAGATGGCACTGGAAAATGGAGCGGATTTGGTAGTGGAATTGCCCTTTTTAGTCAGTGTTCAGGCAGCGGATTTCTTTGGTCAAGGTGCTGTGGATATCTTAGCCCAGTTAGGGATTGATAGCCTCGCTTTTGGGACGGAGGAAGTTCTGGATTACCAAAAAATCGCTGACTTATACACAGAGAAAGGTGCTGAGATGGAGAAATTTGTGGGAAATCTGCCTGATTCTCTCTCCTATCCTCAGAAAACTCAAGCCATGTGGAAGGAATTTGCAGGTCTTGATTTTTCTGGCAATACGCCCAATCATGTTCTTGCGCTTGCTTATGCTAAAGCAGTAGCGGGACGCAACATCAAACTCCATCCGATTCAGCGTCAGGGGGCAGGTTACCATTCTGTGGATAAGAATGTGATCTTTGCTTCGGCGACAGCTCTGCGTCAGCATCAGTCAGACCAAGATTTCTTAGAACGCTTTATGCCTTCTGTTGCCCTCTTTGAGCAGGCTAGTAAGGTGAGCTGGGATGACTATTTTCCTTTGCTGCGCTACCAAATCTTGTCAAATCCAGACCTAACCGCCATCTATCAGGTAAATCAAGAAATGGCTGTGCGTATCAATGATGTCATCAAGACAGCCCAGTCTGTGGAAGAATTGGTCGAAGCGGTTGCGACCAAGCGTTATACCAAGGCGCGTGTTAGACGCCTCTTGGCCTATATTTTGGTGCAAACTAGAGAAAGTGACTTGCCAGAAGCCATTCATGTTCTTGGTTTTACCGAAAAAGGCAGACAACATCTCAAGTCTCTGAAAGGGCAGGTCGATCTAGTCAGCCGAATTGGCAAAGAACCTTGGGATAGCATGACCCAAAAGGTAGACCAGATTTACCAACTGGGAAATCCAAGTATAGCAGAGCAGAATTTTGGAAGAGTGCCGATTAGAATAGAAAAGAACTAAGTCTACTGAAAGGTGGGCTTTTCTAAAATCTCTACTAACATTACTATTTCTAAATAACAAGTTTATTTTAGTGAATGTGTTCCAATTTCCTCAAAACATATTCTATTTTAGGTTTGTGAAAATCACTTTTTTATGGTAGAATGTAAAAGAATGTATGTCATTCGGAATAACAATAAAATGAGGTAAAAACATGGAAATCATGTCGCTTGCGATTGCTGTTTTTGCCGTCATCATTGGTTTAGTCATTGGATATGTCAGCATCTCAGCTAAGATGAAATCATCTCAGGAAGCTGCAGAGTTGATGCTTTTAAATGCTGAACAAGAAGCAACTAATTTACGTGGACAAGCTGAGCGTGAAGCGGATTTACTTGTTAATGAAGCCAAACGTGAAAGCAAGTCTCTTAAAAAAGAAGCACTATTGGAGGCCAAAGAAGAAGCCAGAAAATACCGTGAAGAAGTGGACGCTGAATTCAAATCAGAACGTCAAGAACTCAAGCAAATCGAAAGTCGTTTGACAGAGAGAGCTGCTAGCCTTGATCGTAAGGACGACAATTTGACGAGTAAAGAACAAACACTTGAACAAAAAGAACAAAGTATTTCTGATAGAGCAAAAAACCTTGATGAACGTGAAGAGCAATTAGAGGAAGTCGAAAGACAAAAAGAAGCTGAACTAGAACGTATTGGTGCTCTGTCTCAGGCAGAAGCACGAGATATTATCTTGGCACAGACAGAGGAAAACTTGACCAAGGAGATTGCCAGCCGTATTCGCGAAGCTGAGCAAGAGGTCAAGGAACGTTCTGACAAAATGGCTAAGGACATTCTGGTTCAAGCTATGCAACGTATCGCTGGTGAATATGTGGCGGAGTCAACAAACTCAACAGTTCATCTGCCAGATGATACTATGAAGGGACGCATTATTGGTCGTGAAGGTCGTAACATTCGTACCTTTGAAAGTTTGACAGGGGTCGATGTTATTATCGACGATACGCCAGAAGTGGTGACCTTGTCAGGTTTTGATCCGATTCGTCGTGAAATTGCCCGTATGACTATGGAAATGTTGCTCAAGGATGGTCGTATCCACCCAGCTCGTATCGAAGAGTTGGTTGAGAAAAACCGTCAAGAGATTGACAATAAGATCCGTGAATACGGTGAGGCTGCTGCCTATGAGATCGGTGCGCCGAACCTTCATCCAGATTTGATGAAGATTATGGGACGTTTGCAGTTCCGTACTTCATATGGACAAAATGTCTTGCGTCATTCGATTGAAGTTGCTAAGTTGGCTGGTATTATGGCTAGTGAGCTTGGTGAAAATGCGGCTCTTGCCCGTCGTGCTGGATTCCTTCACGATATCGGAAAAGCCATTGACCGTGAGGTTGAAGGTAGCCACGTTGAAATCGGTATGGAACTGGCACGTAAGTACAAGGAACACCCAGTTGTGGTGAATACGATTGCTAGTCACCACGGAGATGTTGAAGCTGAGAGTGTCATTGCAGTGATCGTCGCAGCAGCAGATGCCTTGAGCGCGGCTCGTCCAGGTGCTCGTAGTGAGTCTCTTGAAAGCTACATCAAGCGTCTTCATGATTTGGAAGAAATTGCAAATGGCTTTGAAGGGGTACAAACTAGCTTTGCCCTTCAAGCAGGACGTGAAATCCGTATCATGGTCAATCCAGGACAAATCAAGGACGACAAAGTCACAATCTTGGCTCACAAAGTTCGTGAGAAAATTGAAAACAATCTCGATTACCCAGGAAATATCAAGGTAACCGTGATTCGCGAGCTTCGTGCAGTAGATTATGCTAAATAAATAAGAAAGAGCAGTTGAAAAATTACTGCTTTTTTGTTACACTAGATAGAAAGACTGTAGAAGGATAGTTTGTGCAAAATGCTACTATCTGAAGGGAAATCTTATTTTATTTTTACAGACTGACTAAAAGGAGACACAATGGCAGACCGAGGCTTACTAATCGTATTTTCTGGTCCTTCAGGGGTTGGAAAAGGAACGGTTAGAAGAGAGATTTTTGAGAGTTCTGAAAACCAATTTCAATACTCTGTATCGATGACGACACGCGCACAACGTCCTGGAGAAGTGGACGGTGTTGATTATTTCTTCCGTACTCGGGAAGAGTTTGAAGAGCTGATTCGTCAAGGACAGATGTTGGAATACGCAGAATATGTCGGCAACTACTATGGAACTCCTCTGACCTATGTCAATGAAACCTTGGACAAGGGAATTGATGTCTTCCTTGAAATTGAAGTTCAGGGTGCTCTTCAGGTTAAGAAAAAAGTTCCAGATGCTGTCTTTATCTTCCTGACACCACCAGATTTGGATGAATTGCAAGATCGTTTGGTAGGACGTGGAACAGACAGTGCTGAAGTGATTGCCCAACGAATCGAAAAAGCCAAGGAAGAAATTGCTCTCATGCGTGAGTATGATTATGCGATTGTCAACGATCAGGTGCCCCTAGCTGCTGAGCGTGTCAAACGTGTGATCGAAGCAGAGCACTTCCGTGTGGATCGTGTCATTGGTCACTATCAGGAGATGTTACCAAAGTCTCCAACTACTCGATAAAATTTAGAAAATAGGTACAAGCAAATGATGTTAAAACCCTCTATTGATACCTTGCTCGACAAGGTTCCATCAAAATATTCACTCGTAATCTTGGAAGCAAAACGTGCCCACGAATTGGAAGCAGGTGCGCCAGCAACTCAAGGTTTCAAATCTGAAAAATCAACTCTTCGCGCTTTAGAAGAAATCGAATCAGGAAACGTTACAATTCACCCAGATCCAGAAGGAAAACGTGAAGCGGTGCGTCGCCGTATCGAAGAAGAAAAACGCCGCAAAGAAGAAGAAGAAAAGAAAATCAAAGAGCAAATCGCTAAAGAAAAAGAAGATGGTGAAAAAATTTAAGGTTGGGGGGACTCAATCTTATTTTTTCTATTGCAAGAATGTACTGACAAGGAGGAGGTGAGAAGATGGCGATAGCCAATATTATCGTAGATGTGCCCTTGATGCAGACGGATCAGCCCTATAGTTACAAGATTCCTGAGGAATTTGAGGGAATGCTGGAAGTTGGGATGCGGGTTCATGTGCCTTTTGGTAAGGGAAATCGCCTGATTCAAGGGATTGTTCTTGGTTTGGAGTCTCAATCAGACGAAGAAGAGATAGAGCAAGATTTAAAAGATATTGCTGAGGTGCTGGATTTTTCTCCTGTTCTCACGCAAGAACAACTCTGGCTGGCTGAGGAGTTACGCAAATCTGTCTTCTCTTATAAAATTTCCATCCTCAAGGCTATGTTACCAGGATTTCTGAACTCCAGCTATGACAAGATTCTCTATCCTCTGGCAGGTCTGAGTCAGAAAGACCGAGAGCGCTTGTTTGGTTCAGAGGATTCGCTTGCCTTTTCTTCTCTGGATTTAGGCAAGCAAGCTGAAATGATGCGTTTGACTAGAAAAGGCTTACTTGGTCTGGAATATCAGGCGATTGACCAAAAGAAGGTCAAGACCCAGTCCTGGTATGAGGTAAATCTTGCTCAATTAGAAAGTGTAGAGATCTCTACGCGTGCTAAGAAAAAATTGGAATTGAGAGACTATTTGCTGTCTCATCCTGAGAGTGCTTCCTTGGCTAGTTTGCTAGAGTCCTATTCGCGAGAGCAAGTCAACTTCTTTGTGGAACAAGGTGCTGTTACCATAGTTCAAAAGGAAGTGCAACGCTCGGCTACTTATTTTGAAGGCATTGAGGCAAGTCGGCCTTTGGAGTTGAATCCAGAGCAAAGACAGGCGCGTGATGCGATTGTGAGTGCGATTGGTAGTCATCGGCCTCCCTTCCTCCTTCAAGGAATTACAGGAAGTGGGAAGACGGAGGTTTACTTGCAGATTATCCAAGGAGCTTTGGACAAGGGCAAGACAGCTATTTTGCTGGTACCTGAGATTTCTCTGACTCCACAGATGACGGAGCGTTTTATTGCTCGATTTGGTGAGAAAGTGGCCATCCTTCATTCAGGTCTGTCCAATGGTGAAAAGTATGATGAATGGCGCAAGGTGGAGCGTGGAGACGCTCAAGTTGTTGTTGGCGCCAGATCGGCCATTTTTGCTCCACTGAAAAATCTGGGTGTCATGATTATCGATGAGGAGCATGAGGCGACTTATAAGCAGGACAGCAATCCTCGTTATCATGCCAGAGAGGTGGCTATTTTACGGGCTCAGTACAATCAAGCGACCCTGGTGCTTGGGTCTGCGACACCGAGCTTAGAGAGCCGTGCGCGTGCTGGAAAAGGTGTCTATCAACACTTACGTCTGACCCAACGAGCTAATCCTTTAGCTACGATTCCTGAGGTTCAAGTGATTGATTTTCGGGACTATATCGGACAAAATGAGACGTCAAACTTTACGCCCCCTTTGCTTGAAGCTATCCAAGACCGTCTGGCTAAAAAAGAACAGGTGGTTCTCATGCTCAATCGCCGTGGTTATTCTAGCTTTGTCATGTGTCGGGAGTGTGGGACGGTAGATACTTGTCCCAACTGTGACATTTCCCTGACCTTGCACATGGACACCAAGACTATGAATTGCCATTATTGTGGTTTTTCGAAGGATATTCCTCAGGTCTGTCCTAACTGTAAGAGCCGCAGCATTCGTTACTATGGGACGGGAACTCAGAAGGCTTATGACGAGCTGGCAGAAGTCTTTCCCCAGGCCCGCATTCTGCGAATGGATGTGGATACGACGCGCAAGAAAGGCAGTCACCAAGCTCTACTTGACCAGTTTGGACGAGGGGAAGCAGATATTTTGCTTGGAACTCAGATGATTGCCAAGGGTTTGGATTTTCCCAATGTGACCCTAGTCGGAGTGCTCAATGCGGATACAGCCTTGAATTTGCCTGATTTCCGTTCTTCTGAGAGAACCTTCCAGCTCTTGACTCAGGTGGCAGGTCGTGCAGGTCGAGCTGAAAAAGCTGGTCAGGTCTTAATTCAGTCCTATAATCCGCAACATTATGCTATTCGATTTGCCAAGGATCAGAACTATGAAGGCTTTTATGCCTATGAAATGGGGATTCGACGACAACTTGGCTATCCCCCTTACTATTTCACCATTGGTATTACCCTTTCTCACAAGAAGGAAGAAGAGGTGGTCAAACGTGCCTATGAAGTCATGAACATTTTGCGGTCAGGCTTGTCAGAGACCAGTAACATTCTTGGGCCAACGCCCAAACCTATTGCCCGCACCCACAACCTTTATCATTATCAGATTTTAATTAAATATCGTTTAGAAGATGAGTTGGGGCCGACCCTCAACCAGGTCTTGGCCTTGACTCAAGAACGGGAAAATAGTGAGCTCCGTCTCAGCATTGACCATGAGCCACAGCAATTTTTATAAGAAGGAGAAGATATGACAAAACTAATCTTTATGGGGACACCCGACTTTTCAGCAACAGTCTTAAAAGGACTTTTGACAGATGACCGTTACGAAATTCTAGCCGTTGTAACCCAGCCAGACCGTGCTGTTGGGCGAAAAAAAGTTATCCAAGAAACCCCAGTCAAGCAGGCTGCCAAGGAAGCAGGGCTTCCGATCTACCAACCTGAAAAATTATCTGGAAGTCCTGAGATGGAAGCTATTATGAATTTAGGAGCAGATGGAATTGTGACTGCTGCTTTTGGGCAGTTTCTCCCAAGTAAACTCCTTGATAGCATGGATTTTGCGGTCAATGTTCACGCTTCCCTCCTTCCTAAACACCGTGGTGGTGCTCCGATCCATTATGCCTTGATTCAAGGGGATGATGAAGCTGGTGTGACCATTATGGAAATGGTCAAGGAAATGGATGCAGGGGATATGATTTCTCGTCGCAGTATTCCTATAACAGATGAGGACAATGTCGGCACCTTGTTTGAGAAATTAGCTCTTGTTGGTCGTGATTTGCTTTTGGACACTTTGCCTGCCTATATTGCTGGGGAAATCCAACCTGAACCGCAGGATCCAAGTCAGGTTAGCTTCTCGCCAAATATCAAGCCAGAGGAAGAAAAACTAGATTGGACTAAGACCAATCGTCAACTCTTTAACCAAATCCGTGGAATGAACCCCTGGCCTGTTGCCCATACTTTCCTCATGGGCGACCGCTTTAAGATTTATGAAGCCTTACCAGTAGAAGGTCAGGGAAATCCAGGTGAGATTCTCTCTATTGGCAAGAAAGAATTGATTGTTGCAACGGCAGAAGGGGCTCTATCCCTCAAACAAGTGCAACCAGCTGGTAAACCTAAGATGGACATCGCTTCCTTCCTCAATGGAGTTGGACGGACATTGACTGTAGGAGAACGATTTGGTGACTAAAGTAGAAACGGCGAGAAGTTTAGCCCTAGCGGTATTAGAGGATGTCTTCATCAATCAAGCATACTCAAACATCGCCTTAAATAAGCATCTTAAGGGAAGTCAACTTTCGGCAGCAGACAAGGGCTTGGTGACCGAGATGGTCTATGGAACGGTAGCCCGTAAACTGACTCTGGAATGGTACCTATCCCACTTTATCGAAGACAGAAATCAGTTAGACAGCTGGCTCTACGTCCTTCTTCTCATGAGTGCCTACCAACTCAGCTATCTGGACAAGATTCCAGACCATGCTGTGGTTAATGAAGCGGTGGAATTAGCCAAATTTCGTAAAAAAGGCAGCGAAAAATTGGTCAACGCCGTCCTTCGTCGTATTCTACGTGAAGGCTGGCCAGATATTGCCAGTATCAAACGAAAAAACAAGCGTGATTCCATTGCCTATTCTCTTCCAGTTTGGTTGGTGTCTAAGCTCAAGGAAGAATACGGAGAAGAGCGAGCGCAAGCTATTTTTGAAAGTCTTTTGGTGCGAAACAAGGCTAGCATCCGCGTGACTGATTTAAGCAGAAAAGAGGAAATCCAAGCCTTGTTAGAGGCGACTGAGTCTTCTTTGGCATACACAGGTCTCGTCAAGGAGCAGGGGCATTTTGCAGGTCATGATTTGTTTGCGGAGGGAGCCATTACCATTCAAGACGAATCTAGTCAATTGGTTGCTCCGACGCTTGATTTACAAGGTAATGAGCAGGTTCTAGATGCTTGTGCGGCTCCAGGTGGAAAAACAGCCCATATTGCCTCTTATCTTACGACAGGTCAGGTTACTGCTCTGGATCTTTATGATCATAAGCTGAGCTTGATCCAAGAAAATGCAGAGCGTTTAGGTGTGGCAAACCGTGTCCAAACCCAAAAATTGGACGCCAGAAAGGTTCATGAGTATTTTAGTAAGGATTCTTTTGACAAGATTTTGGTAGATGCCCCTTGTTCTGGGATTGGACTTTTAAGACGAAAACCAGACATAAAATACAATAAAGAAACGGCAGATTTCGCGTCCTTACAGGAAATTCAGCTAGAAATATTAGGTAGTGTTTGTCAAACACTAGGCAAAGGTGGTATAATAACTTATAGTACCTGTACTATTGTCTCAGAGGAGAATTTTCAAGTCGTTGAGGCCTTTTTAGAAAGTCATCCTGAGTTCGAGCAGGTAAAACTAGAGCATGAATGTAAGGATATCATGAAAGACGGCTGTATCCTCATTACACCTGAATTGTATGGAAGTGATGGATTCTTCATCAGTCAATTTCGCAAGATATCGGATTAGGAAGGAACTGACACATGGAAATTTCATTATTAACAGATGTTGGTCAGAAACGAACAAATAACCAAGACTATGTCAACCACTATGTCAATAGAGCTGGACGTACAATGATTATTTTAGCTGATGGGATGGGAGGTCATCGCGCAGGGAATATCGCTAGTGAAATGGCGGTAACAGACCTAGGTATAGCTTGGGTTGATACCCAGATCGATACAGTCAATGAAGTGCGTGAATGGTTCGCCAATTACCTAGAAATTGAAAATCAAAAGATTCATCAACTTGGACAAGATGATGCCTATAAAGGAATGGGAACAACTCTTGAGGCTGTTGCTATTATTGGCAATCAGGCTATCTATGCCCATATTGGAGATTCTCGTATCGGTTTGATTCGTGGGGAAGAGTACCACCAGTTAACGAGCGATCATTCCTTGGTCAATGAATTGCTTAAGGCAGGTCAATTGACGCCAGAAGAAGCAGCTAGCCATCCACAGAAAAATATTATTACCCAGTCTATCGGTCAAAAAGATGAAATTCAGCCTGATTTTGGAATGATTACCCTTGGGCTGGGAGACTATCTCCTACTTAATAGTGACGGCTTGACAAATATGATTTCAGGTAGTGAGATTTGTGATATTGTAACCAGTGATATTCCTTTGGCAGATAAAACAGCGACGCTCGTGCGTTTTGCTAACAATGCAGGAGGTTTAGACAACATTACGGTTGCCCTTGTTTCTATGAACGAGGAGGAAGCAGAATGATCCAAATCGGCAAGATTTTTGCCGGACGCTATCGGATTGTGAAACAGATTGGCCGAGGAGGCATGGCAGATGTCTATTTGGCCAAGGATTTAATTCTAGACGGAGAAGAAGTGGCAGTGAAGGTCCTGAGGACCAACTACCAGACGGATCCGATAGCTGTAGCTCGTTTTCAGCGTGAAGCGAGAGCTATGGCAGATCTAGACCATCCTCATATCGTTCGGATAACAGATATTGGTGAGGAAGACGGTCAACAGTATCTTGCAATGGAGTATGTTGCTGGGCTAGACCTCAAACGCTATATCAAGGAACACTATCCTCTCTCTAATGAAGAAGCCGTCCGCATTATGGGACAAATCCTCCTAGCCATGCGTTTGGCCCATACCAGAGGAATTGTTCATAGGGACTTGAAACCTCAAAATATCCTCTTGACACCAGATGGGACTGCCAAGGTAACAGACTTTGGGATTGCAGTAGCCTTTGCTGAGACGAGTCTGACTCAGACCAACTCCATGCTGGGGTCAGTTCATTACTTGTCACCAGAGCAGGCGCGTGGTTCTAAGGCGACTGTACAGAGTGATATCTATGCCATGGGGATTATTTTCTATGAGATGCTGACGGGCCATATCCCTTATGACGGGGATAGTGCGGTGACCATCGCACTTCAGCATTTCCAGAAACCACTGCCATCGGTTATAGCTGAAAATTCATCTGTGCCTCAGGCTTTGGAAAATGTTGTCATCAAGGCAACTGCCAAGAAATTGACAAATCGCTATAAATCAGTCGCTGAGATGTATGTGGACTTGTCTAGTAGTTTGTCTTATAATCGTCGTAATGAACCAAAGCTGATCTTTGACGATGCGACTAAGGCGGACACCAAGACTCTACCAAAAGTATCTCAGAGCACCTTGACCTCAATTCCTAAGGTGCAAACACAGAGTCCGAAGCCACAGACTGCGAAGCCGAGTCAGCAGGTTTCCGAAGACAATTATGCAAACAAGCCTGTTAAGAAACGGAAATTAAGAGTTCGTTATATGATTTTGTTGGCCAGCATTGTATTGGTTGCAGCTTCTCTGATTTGGATATTATCCAGAACGCCTGCAACTATTGCCATTCCAGATGTGGCAGGTCAGACAGTTGCGGAGGCCAAGGAAACTCTCAAGAAAGCCAATTTTGAGATTGGTGAAGAGAAAACAGAGGCTAGTGAAAAGGTGGAAGAGGGGCGGATTATCCGTACAGATCCTGGCGCTGGAACTGGTCGAAAAGAAGGTTCGAAAATCAATTTGGTTGTCTCATCAGGCAAGCAATCTTTCCAATTGAGTAACTATATCGGCCGTAAATCTACAGATGTTATCGCAGAACTCAAGCAGAAGAAGGTTCCTGAAAATCTCATCAAAATTGAGGAAGAAGAATCAAGTGAGAGTGAAGCAGGAACTGTTCTTAGACAAAGTCCAGCTGCCGGAACAACCTATGATTTGAGCAAGGCATCAACGATTACCTTAACCGTTGCTAAAAAAGTAACCAGCGTTGTTATGCCAAGTTATACAGGATCTAGTCTTGAATTTACTAAAAACAATCTCGTTCAAATTGTCGGTATTAAAGAAGCCAATATTGAAGTTGTAGAAGTGTCGACAGCTCCCGCTGGAACTGCTGAGGGTACTGTCGTTGAGCAGAGTCCAAAAGCAGGTGAAAAGGTTGATTTGACGAAGACGCGTGTCAAGATTTCAATCTACAGACCGAAAACACCGCCGTCAACGTCATCATCAGCACCAGCCCAACATGGAAACCAAGGTTCTGCCACAACACCAAGTCAGGGGAACCAACAAGGAAATCAACGAGGGAATGCACCTGCTACTACTCAATCAAGTAGTGAAGGCAACCACGAAAATTCTCGTGATTAAACGAATCTTTGTCATGATTTCATGGCAAAGATTTTTTTTGAGTCCGGATTTGTGATAGAATAGAGGGAGTTGATAAAAGGAGGCAAGCATGGAAGAATCAAAAGAATTAAATGCTGTCATCGATGTGATTATGTTAGCAGGAACCATTCTACTCAAAAGTGGTTCAGAGATTCATCGTGTAGAAGATACCATGATTCGGATTGCGCATTCGCAGGGGATAATGGATTGCAATGTCCTTGCCATGCCTGCCGCTATCTTTTTCTCCATTGAAAATACCAATATTTCGCGTATGAAGCGCGTGACCTCTTCTTCTTATAACATCGAAAAAGTCTGCGATGTGAACCAGATTTCTCGTCAGTTAGTAGGTGGAAAGCTTGATTTAGAGACAGCCTTCAAGCAATTGACGACTTTGCAAGCTCAACCCCTTCCCTATACTAAGTTGCAGGTAACTTTGGCTGCGACCTTTAGTGCCCCTTTCTTTTCAGTTATGTTTAGTGGAAACATCTACGACGCACTCGGGGCAGGAGTAGCGACCTTATTTGGTTTTGCCTTTTCCCTCTATGTGGAAAAATTTATCCGAATTCCCTTTGTGACAGCCTTTGCTGGAGCCTTTGTCTTTGGAATGATAGCCCAGTTTTGGGCTCGCTACACAGGTTTCCCTTCAACTGCAGATTTGATTATAGCTGGTGCGGTCATGCCTTTTGTACCAGGAATTGCCTTGACCAATGCGGTTCGTGATATTATGACCAACCACATAAACTCTGGTATGAGTAAGATGTTTGAATCTCTACTCATTACCCTTGCTTTAGGGGCGGGAACTTCTGTCGCCTTGGTATTGATGAATTGATATGACACTAACAACCTTTTTATTACAAGCAGTAGCAAGTCTTCTTGCCATTATCACTTTTTTAATCGTACTCAATGTTCAACGTTCTATGCTCTTACCTGGAGGGATTTTGGGCATGGCTGTCTGGCTGATTTATCTCTTGCTCAAGGAACCGACCAATGTTATTGTGGCTACTTTTATTGCAGCCATTATCGGTTCTTGTGTCAGCCAGATTTTAAGTATTCTTTATAAGACACCTGCTGTGGTCTTTATCTTAGCCATCTTGGCACCTCTGGTTCCGGGTTATCTCTCCTATCGGACAACTGCCTTTTTTGTGACAGGGGATTATAGTCATGCCATTGCTAGTGCAACCTTGGTTGTTATGTTGGCTTTGGTGATTTCCATTGGAATGGCTAGTGGAACAGTGATTCTCAGACTTTATTCCTATTTACGAAAACAGCATAATGGTTAGAATAATAAGCGACTTGATTTGGTGAATCAAGTCTTTTTTCTCTCTTTTACTGCCATTTGTGATAAAATAGTATAGAACGATTTTTTACAATGAATGATAAAACAGAGGTAAATATGACAATCGGTATTGATAAGATTGGTTTTGCGACCAGTCAATATGTCTTGAAATTACAAGACTTAGCAGAAGCGAGGGGAATTGATCCTGAAAAATTAAGCAAAGGACTCTTACTCAAGGAATTGAGTATTGCGCCCCTAACTGAGGATATCGTGACCTTGGCGGCGAGTGCAAGTGACTCTATTTTAACTGAGCAAGAAAGAGCAGAAATTGACATGGTCATTGTGGCGACCGAGTCAGGAATTGACCAGAGTAAAGCTGCGGCCGTCTTTGTGCATGGTTTGCTGGGCATCCAGCCTTTTGCTCGTAGTTTCGAGATTAAAGAAGCCTGCTATGGGGCGACTGCTGCCCTTCATTATGCCAAATTGCATGTGGAAAATTCTCCAGAGTCTAAGGTCTTGGTCATTGCCAGTGATATTGCCAAATATGGTATTGAAACTCCAGGAGAACCCACTCAGGGTGCTGGAAGTGTGGCTATGTTGATTACACAAAATCCACGCATTATGGCCTTTAATAATGACAATGTGGCTCAGACTCGTGATATCATGGATTTCTGGCGACCAAATTACTCGACAACTCCGTATGTAAATGGTGTCTATTCTACCCAACAATACTTGGATAGCTTGAAAACGACTTGGCTTGAATACCAAAAACGTTACCAGCTTACTTTGGATGATTTTGCGGCTGTTTGCTTCCACTTGCCTTATCCTAAATTAGCCTTAAAAGGCTTGAAAAAAATCATGGATAAGAACTTGCCTCAAGAGAAAAAAGACCTCTTGCAAAAGCATTTTGACCAGTCTATTCTCTACAGTCAAAAGGTAGGGAATATCTATACAGGTTCCCTCTTCCTTGGACTCTTGTCTCTCTTGGAAAATACAGATAGTTTGAAGGCTGGGGATAAAATTGCCCTTTATAGTTACGGAAGTGGTGCCGTGGCTGAGTTCTTCAGTGGTGAATTGGTTGAAGGATATGAAGCTTATCTGGATAAGGACCGTTTGAACAAGCTCAATCAACGAACTGCCCTGTCTGTCGCAGAATACGAAAAGGTCTTCTTTGAGGAAGTAGACTTGGATGAAACAAACTCTACCCAGTTTGCTGGCTATGAAAATCAAGATTTTGCCTTGGTTGAAATTGTTGACCACCAACGCCGTTATAGCAAGGTTGAAAAATAATGAAGATAAGTTGGAATGGATTTTCTAAAAAATCATACCATGAGCGCCTTGAGCTATTAAAAACTCAGGCGCTCCTTAGTCCTGAGAGACAAGCGAGTTTGGAGCAGGATGAACAGATGAGTGTGACTGTGGCAGACCAGCTGAGTGAGAATGTAGTGGGAACTTTTTCTCTGCCTTATTCGCTGGTCCCAGAGGTTCTCGTTAACGGTCAGGAATACACAGTTCCCTATGTGACAGAAGAACCGTCCGTGGTTGCTGCGGCCAGCTATGCAAGTAAAATCATCAAGCGAGCAGGTGGCTTTACTGCTCAGGTTCATCAGCGCCAGATGATTGGGCAGGTAGCCCTTTATCAAGTTGCTGAACCTGAACAAGCTCAAGAGAAGATTGTTAGCAAGAAAGCTGAGCTCTTGGAACTTGCCAATCAGGCCTATCCTTCTATCGTCAAACGTGGAGGTGGGGCGCGTGATTTGCATGTAGAGCAGATAAAAGGCGAAACTGACTTTCTCGTTGTTTATCTCCATGTCGATACCCAGGAAGCCATGGGAGCCAATATGCTCAACACCATGCTGGAAGCCTTGAAACCAGTCTTAGAAGAACTCAGTCAGGGACAGAGTCTCATGGGAATCCTGTCCAACTACGCGACCGATTCTCTAGTGACAGCCAGCTGTCGCATCGCCTTTCGCTATTTGAGTCGCCAAAAGGATCAAGGACGAGGAATTGCAGAGAAAATTACTTTGGCTAGCCAGTTTGCGCAGGCTGATCCTTATCGAGCAGCTACCCACAATAAAGGGATTTTTAACGGCATTGATGCCATTTTGATTGCCACTGGTAATGACTGGCGTGCCATTGAAGCTGGGACCCATGCCTTTGCCAGTCGAGATGGACATTACCAAGGTCTTAGTCGCTGGACACTGGACTTTGAAAGAGAAGAATTGGTCGGTGAGATGACCCTGCCCATGCCTGTGGCGACCAAGGGTGGCTCTATCGGTCTCAACCCTCGTGTAGCCCTCAGTCATGAATTACTGGGAAATCCTTCTGCCAAAGAATTAGCCCAGCTTATCGTGTCTATCGGACTTGCCCAAAACTTTGCGGCCCTCAAAGCCTTGGTCAGTACAGGGATTCAGCAAGGCCATATGAAATTGCAGGCTAAATCCTTAGCTCTCCTAGCAGGAGCCAGTGAATCCGAGGTAGCTCCTCTAGTCGATCGCCTCATCGCAGATAAAACCTTTAACTTAGAGACAGCCCAGCGCTATCTAGAAAACTTAAGATCATAAAAAACTCAGACCGATCGGTCTGAGTTTTCTTGTGTTTAAATACTTTTTCCAGGTAATAGAGTAACTGGTAAAAAGTAACCAGTTGTGGTGACTTCCTTGCCTTCGATCTTCTGCAAGAGGAGGTCAACAGTGAGGCAGGCAATCTCTTCCAAAGGTTGCTTAATAGTAGCCAGTTGAGGGTAGTAATTCTCGATAAAGTAGGTTCCATCATATCCGATGACCTTGAGTTCTTCAGGGACAGAAATGCCCAGTTCTTGAGCAATTTTAATGACCAGAATAGCTGTCAAATCATCTGAAGCAAAGATGGCATCTGGTTTTTGACGGGTCAAGATATTTTTGATTTCCATTTCTTTTCTGACGGGAGAAAAGTCACTGGAAACATTGATAATAGGAGCTTTGGGGAGTACAGAAGCAAAACCAGCGTGGCGCAGTCCAGTTGGTGAATTGGAATTGTCATTCCCTGTAATCATGATGATAGACTGGGCGCCTGTCTTAGCCAAGGTTTGGGCAGCAAGAACTCCACCAGCATAGTTGTCAGAGGAGACGACGGGAATATCTGGAGACAGGTTTCGGTCAAAGGAAATAATCGGCGCTGTCACGCGATTGTAGTCTTCGATTCCCAAGTTGTGACTACCAGAAATGATGCCGTCCACCTGATTGGCTTCCAACATTTCGATGTATTCTCGCTCCTTCTCAGAATCGTGCTCGCTGTTGCAGATGATGGTCTTGTAACCATTTTTGAAGAGTTGGTGTTCTAGCTTGTCAATCAATTCTGCATAGAAAACGTTGGAAATATTGGGGAAAATCAAACCGATTAATTTGGCTGATTTTCCTTGCAAGCTACGAGCTAGGTTGTTGGGTTTATAGCCCAATTCTCGCATGGCTTCATTTACCTTTTGGATGGTTTTCTCAGAGAGATAGCCTTTTTTATTGATAACCCGAGAGACGGTAGTAGGGCTGACGCCTGCAAGTTTGGCGACATCAGTTAGTTTTGCGACCATAATCTAATTCATAGTAAGTTCCAGTTGGGTTTCCAGATTTAATCAGGATACCATTTTGGTCTGCATGTGGGAAGACACGACCAGAAAATACTTTTTCTCCTTTATTGATGAAAATTTCAAAGACAGAGTTATCGATGAAAATCGTAGCAGTAGTAGCCTGATTATCGATAGGACAAGAACGAGTTGTTCCAAATTCTTGAGCATACTGTTCACCAGCTTGGCTACGATCTACTGTCACTTGACCATTTACAAGGTCAAAGTTGATTGAAAGTCCCTTACCTTCTTTATCCGCAAGTAGGACAATCTCGCTTTTGCTATTGGCTTCCAAGTTGAGTTCAAGTTCGTATGTGTTCTTGGTTTGAACACGGTTTGAGAAGGCTTCTTCAGAGGCACGAAGGTCCTTGATAGCTGCGACTGGGTATTGGTAGAGTTTGCCGTCTTTGATAGTGAGTTCTTTGACCAAAGAGAAGGTTCCTTGGTGGTCAAAACGGTCAGATGGATATGAAACATCAGGTAATCCAAGCCAGCTAACAGCTAGAGCACGTCCGTCAGGAGCGTTGAAGGCTTGGGTAGCATAGGCTTCGAAACCATAATCCATATTTTGAAGTTGAGACACATCAACCATTTTGGCATTTTCAGGGTCAAAGGAAGCTCCAATCTTATACATATTTGGATAGATATTATCGTAGTCTAGAACATCTTTATCCAATCCTTGTGGGCAGTAGAGAAGGACAGGTTGCTCTCCTACAAAGACCAGATTTGGACATTCCATCATATAGGCAGTGCGGTCGTTAGCAAAGTCAAGGTCGCCAACAGCTTGCCAGTTTGTGTAGTCGTTGTCCACAGCCTTGTAGAGACGGACGAAGCCTTTTTTCTCCAAGTCCTGTCCACCGACGATAGCATAATATTGCCCCTTGAAGTTAAAAATTTGCGGATCGCGGAAGTGGTCGGTAGAGTCTGTAGGCTGATCAATCAAGATCTTGTCAATCTTGGTAATCTTGCCTTCTTTGTCCATCAAAGCACCGATTTGGTATGGGTGACGGATCCAGTTTTCATCGCGAACATTTCCTGTATAAAATAGGAATAGCTGATCGCCAAATTGCATGGCAGAACCAGAGTAGGCACCGTGACTATCTAATGGAGTATCAGGCAAAACTTTGACCCCAGTTTCTGTGAAGTGAACCAAGTCCTCGCTTTCCAATTGCACCCAAGATTTTAAACCGTGGGCTGCACCAAACGGAAAGTTCTGATAAAAAACAATCCACTTCCCATCAAAGTAAGAAAAGCCATTTGGATCGTTGAGAAGTCCTATTTTTGGCTCAATGTGGTAATGAGTGTGCCATGGAGATTGTGCCATATTTTCTTTTATATGTTGAATTTCTTCTTGCGTCCAATCTTGATAAAGTCTGTAACGACGCTCAGTTGTCCATTCCATTCATTCATTCCTCCAAAAATCTTATCACTTTTAATAGTAACCGTTTTCGGTTAAAAAAGCAAGTCTTTTATGTTAAAAAAGAGAAAAAACTGTCAAACGTTTATCACAAATTAAAAGCAGAAAATCAATCATCTATCTACAAAAAATTGAAAGAAAATGAAGCAAAATCCTTTTCACCCAAGATTTCAAACTTATTTTTTCAAGGAATATCTGATAAAACAATCAAAAACAATCAATCTAAAGAGTACCCACTAAGTAGATAGAATATTTTTTCTGCAAAACGCTTGACATATTTCTAAAACATGATAAAATAAAAGTCGTAGGGCGAATAAAATCGCTTTCAGAAAAGAACAAAATTTTATATAAGGAGATTTTTGCAAATGAACAATCAGGAAATTGCAAAAAAAGTCATCGATGCCTTGGGCGGACGTGAAAATGTCAACAGTGTTGCCCACTGTGCGACTCGTCTTCGTGTCATGGTTAAAGATGAAGGAAAAATCAATAAAGAAGTGATTGAGAACTTGGAAAAAGTTCAAGGTGCTTTCTTTAACTCAGGTCAATACCAAATTATCTTTGGTACTGGTACAGTAAACAAAATGTACGATGAAGTTGTTGCACTTGGCTTGCCAACATCATCTAAAGATGACATGAAAGCAGAAGCTGCTAAACAAGGGAATTGGTTCCAACGTGCTATCCGTACTTTCGGTGACGTTTTTGTTCCAATCATCCCAGTTATCGTAGCGACAGGTCTCTTCATGGGTGTGCGTGGTCTTTTTAACGCTCTTGAAATGCCACTTCCAGGTGACTTTGCAACTTACACACAAATCTTGACAGATACAGCCTTCATCATCTTGCCAGGTTTGGTTGTGTGGTCAACCTTCCGTGTATTCGGTGGAAATCCTGCAGTTGGTATCGTTCTTGGTATGATGCTTGTTTCTGGCTCACTTCCAAACGCTTGGGCAGTCGCTTCAGGTGGTGAAGTAACAGCTATGAACTTCTTTGGTTTTATCCCTGTTGTTGGTTTGCAAGGTTCAGTTCTTCCAGCCTTCATCATCGGGGTTGTCGGAGCTAAATTTGAAAAAGCTGTCCGCAAGGTTGTTCCAGATGTCATTGACCTCTTGGTAACACCATTCGTGACACTTTTGGTCATGTCTATCCTTGGACTCTTTGTCATTGGACCAGTCTTCCACGTTGTTGAAAACTACATCCTCGTCGCTACAAAAGCGATCCTCAGCATGCCATTTGGTCTTGGTGGTTTCTTGATTGGTGGAGTTCATCAATTGATCGTCGTGTCAGGTGTGCACCACATCTTCAACTTGCTTGAAGTGCAATTGCTTGCTGCTGACCATGCTAACCCATTCAACGCTATCATCACAGCTGCTATGACAGCTCAAGGTGCTGCGACTGTTGCGGTTGGTGTTAAGACTAAAAATCCAAAACTAAAAACACTTGCTTTCCCAGCTGCTCTATCTGCCTTCCTAGGTATTACAGAGCCTGCTATCTTCGGGGTGAACTTGCGCTTCCGTAAACCATTCTTCCTTTCATTGATTGCTGGTGCAATCGGTGGTGGATTGGCTTCTATCCTTGGCCTTGCTGGTACTGGTAATGGTATCACCATCATCCCTGGTACAATGCTTTACATCGGTAACGGACAACTTGCCCAATACCTTCTTATGGTAGCTGTATCATTTGCCCTTGGTTTTGCCCTTACTTACATGTTTGGTTATGAGGATGAAAAAGAAGTTGCTACTGAAGTAGAGACAGAACGTTTGGTCCAAGAAGAAACAACTGGCAACATTCCAGCAGCTCTTCAAAATGAAACACTTGTAACTCCTATCGTCGGTGACGTTGTAGCTCTTGCTGATGTCAATGACCCAGTCTTCTCAAGTGGAGCTATGGGACAAGGTATCGCTGTGAAACCTAGCCAAGGTGTGGTATATGCACCAGCTGATGCTGAAGTTTCAATTGCCTTTCCAACAGGACATGCCTTCGGTTTGAAAACAACTGCTGGTGCTGAAGTCTTGATCCACGTTGGTATCGACACTGTAACAATGAACGGTGAAGGTTTCGAACAAAAAGTTGCTCAAGGTGACAAGGTGAAAGCAGGCGATGTTCTTGGAACATTTGACTCAAACAAAATCGCTGCAGCTGGACTTGATGATACAACAATGGTTATCGTTACAAATACAGCTGACTACGCTTCAGTAGCTCCAGTCGCAACAGGTTCAGTTGCTAAGGGTGATGCTGTGATCGAAGTGAAAATCTAATCAATCCTTTCTAAAGTGAAGACGAACAAATGACATGTTTGTTCGTTTTTGCTTGAATGGTAAGATTTACAGAGGAAAATCTAAAAAATAGAGAAATTTAGACTTTCGAAATATGCTATAATAAAGAAAATAAAAACAAGAGGTTTATCATGACAAAATTATATGGAAGCTTGGAAGCGGGCGGTACAAAGTTTGTCTGTGCTGTCGGTGATGAAAACTTTAACGTTGTAGAAAAAACACAATTTCCAACAACAACTCCAATCGAAACAATCGATAAAACCATCGAGTTCTTCTCAAAATTCGACAACCTTGCTGGTCTTGCAGTTGGTTCATTTGGTCCGATTGATATTGATAAAAACTCAAAAACTTATGGCTTTATCACAACGACTCCAAAACCAAACTGGGCAAATGTAGACTTGCTTGGTGCCCTTCGTCGCGCCCTAAACGTGCCAATGTACTTCACGACAGACGTAAATAGTTCTGCCTACGGTGAAGTGGTTGCCCGTAACAATGCTGGTGGTCGTATCGAAAACTTGGTTTACTACACAATCGGTACAGGTATTGGTGCAGGTGTCATCCAACGTGGTGAGTTTATCGGTGGTGTGGGTCACCCTGAGATGGGTCATTATTATGTTGCTAGACACCCAATGGATATTGAAAAAGAGTTCAACGGTGTTTGTCCTTTCCATAAGGGATGTTTGGAAGGCTATGCAGCTGGTCCAAGTTTGGAAGCTCGTACAGGTGTACGTGGGGAAAATATTGAACTCAATAGCTCTGTCTGGGATGTTCAAGCCTACTATATCGCTCAAGCTGCGGTTAATGCGACAGTGACTTTCCGCCCAGACGTGATTGTCTTTGGTGGAGGGGTCATGGCTCAACAACACATGCTGGACCGTGTCCGTGAGAAATTTACAGCTCTTCTCAATGGTTACCTACCAGTACCAGATGTGCGTGACTACATCGTGACGCCAGCAGTCGCAGGAAATGGTTCTGCCACACTTGGTAACTTTGTCCTTGCAAAAGAAGTTTCAAAATAAAGCACAAAATCCGCTTGGGGAACCAAACGGATTTTGTGGTTGAAAACAATGTTTTTGAGCCTTTCTTTAAGTGATTACGGACGGTAGCGACTTTCTTCGAAATTCCATACCTAAACTTTGAGCCTAATGTCTCAAAGTTTCCGAACACCTGAAACCATTAGATTTCAGGTGTTTTTATCACGGCGGAAAGGCTAGGTAAGTCCTCGCCTCACTATCGAAAAATAGGAATGATTTCCATACCAAAGTATATTTAGTATCAAGCTATAATCAATCTATGCTCTAAAAATCCGCTTGGGAAACCAAACGGATTTTTTATGTGTCAAAGCATTTGCCAGAAAAAGTCAATAATATAGGTCAGACCGTAGGTATAAACCACGAGGGTAAAGGGTTTGGTCAGAATGATGATGGTCATATAGCGCTTGAAGCTCATCTTGGTCAGGGCAGCCAGCATACAGAGGAAGTCAGCTGGACTAATGGGCCAAATCATCATAAAGATAAAGAAACGGTCAAAACGATTGCCCTTATCCAACCAGCCGATATACTTGTCATAGGTGCGCTTGCTGACGACGGACTGGACAAAAGCAGCCCCATAGAGGCGCACCAGATAAAAGATAATGGCGCAGCCAATCACGATGCCGATATAGTTGTAGATAGTCCCGATGATGTGGCCGTAGATAAAGACCCCAGCTACCGAGGTCAAGGCCCCAGGAATAATAGGAACGACCGTCTGTAAAATCTGTAAAAAGATAAAGAGAGGTGGCCCCCAGATGCCTGCCTGCTGGATAAAGGCAGAGAGGGTTTCCTTAGACTGTAAAATCCCAGCCTGATAAGCCCAAATACAGAAAATCAAACTCCCAACCCCACCGACAATCGATGAGATATTGATAACTCGCTGCAGAAGGGGAGAAACAGCTTTCATTTGTTTATCCTGTGACATGTAAACTCCTCATAGATAGTATAACTATACTATACCATATTTTGGAGGAGAAAGGGGGAATGAGTCTTTTTGATGAGGAATGGATAGGAAGATAGGCTTTCGAGACTTAGAACAGGTCTCTTCTCTAAAGTTTACATGTATTCTAGGTTTAGAACAACCGTGTTTCCATAAATTTAAAAGTATTCTACTGCTGACGGTGGTGGTCAATGCTCAAGAGGAATATGATCAAGTGGAAAGTCAGGTGCGTGCGCATAAGTTTACCAAGGAAGTCGGCAAGACTAGACAAGTCCGCACCGAACTAACCAGCATCTACGACCTCTTTATGCGCTATACTGTAGCCAGCGCAGAAGCCTATCCTGAAAAAGAACACCTGACTAAACTCCTTAAGGACCTGAATACAATCCGAGATAGCAAGCGCCGTCTTATCACTAGTAGCAAGAAAGATAAAAAGACCAAATCAGCAGAACCAGCCCAAGCAGCAGGATAAAGACAACCCCTTAGAAGCGGATTTCTAAGGGGGATTTTTGTGGTTTCGTGGTATAATTTTATTAATTATCTAATATGTAGAGGAGAAAACTTCATGGTAGATACTATTCTAATTCTTGGCAATGGTTTTGATATTGCAATGGGTCGAAAAACAAAGTATACAGATTTTGTTGAATTTGAACAGAGGTTATTCACTGAACCAGATAGTGACTTACGAGCCTTTCTAAATTCAAAAAAATATATATTGATCAATATGATGAAAATGTATATTTGAAGTTTATTAATGAGAATAAAGATAGACTTGGAGAAAATTGGTCTAATCTTGAAATCATGATTTCAAAACTTGTTGATGCAATGATGTACTTAAAAAACATAGTAATGAGTTGTTTACTTATATTGGATTAGATTCTTATGATTTTGATGATGTTGTAGTAGACTATAGTAATTATGTCGCAAAATATTTTATTATTCAAACTATTAATGAAAAAATAAAACAGACAGAATTCAACAACAACGAAAAAGAGCTGTTAATAGAGAAACTTCAAAATATCTTCATAGAGGAACTTGATTTATTAATTGAGCTATTAGAAATTTATCTGTCGTATTTAGATTATATAGATTTTGATGTTCAAAAGATTGAAGCAAACCCAACAGCTTTAGATGAAGTTCCGAATTTATTCAATACCTATGTTCTAAACTTTAATTATACAAACACATCAGGTCATCTATTTGGAACCTCTGAGGAGAAAACTCATTTCATAAATGGGCGAATTGATTTAGATAGAACTTTCAGTCGCATCAATACTATGGTCTTTGGAATTGAAGATAAAGAAAATGATGTTAACAGTGATTTAATTCCTTATCAGAAGTATTACCAAAGGGTCGTTAAAGAGACAGGAAATAAATTTGAAGAATTCTTCAGACAAACGCTTCAATTTCCTGATAATGATTTTGAGAGTTATATTACTTCTAAAAATATCATTATTTATGGGCACTCGGTTGATCCCTTGGATAAAGAAATTTTTCAAAAATGCTTTTCATTAGCAGAGAATGGTGAGTATCCTTATCGATTTATTTTCACTTATGTTGATGAACCAGCTAAACGTTCGATTATTAAGAATCTTGCAATCATTCTTGGTAAGGAAAAACTGATAGAGTTAACAGGTAAACGGAATGTTGTATTTGTAAAGAGTGATGATAATGAGCGTATGGACAAAGAGCTACTACCTTAATAAAATCAAAAAGTAATTGAATTTATAGAAAACAGTTGTAAGATATTATTTTAAAAATAGTTCATAGCCCACTCTCCCTCCCTGGGGCGAGTGGCTTTTCTTAAAATATGATAAAATAGAAGAGATAATACATTTATTTAATAAGGGAAGTAAAAATGGCAAGTAAAGAAAATGCAGAACGCAAGGAGCTGCATCGTAAAATTTGGGCGATTGCGGACGATGTTCGTGGTGCTGTAGATGGTTGGGATTTTAAGCAATATATCCTAGGTATCCTTTTCTATCGCTTTATTTCAGAGCATATGGCAGACTATTTTGACCGTGCCGAGCATGAAGCTGGCGACTTAGAATTCCGTTATGCTGAATTGAGTGACCAAGAAGCTGAGCAAGATTTTAAACCAGGGACAGTTGAAGATAAGGGATTCTTTATCCTTCCGAGTCAACTATTCGAAAATGTAGTCGAGAACGCCTCGCAAAATGAAAATTTAAACGAAGACTTGGCTAATATTTTCCAAGATATTGAGAAGTCTGCGATTGGCTTCAAATCAGAGGATGATATCAAAGGTTTGTTTGATAACTTGGATACACGAAGTAATATCCTTGGTGGGACTGTTCCAGAAAAAAATAAGCGCCTTTCTGATATTCTTAATGGTATCAATAGTATTAACTTTGGCAACTTTGAGGAAAATGACATCGATGCCTTTGGTGATGCCTATGAGTTCTTGATTTCTAACTATGCTAGTAATGCTGGAAAAAGTGGTGGTGAATTTTTCACTCCTCAGACAGTCTCAAAATTACTAGCTCGCCTAGTGATGGTCGGTAAGGACAAGATTAACAAGGTCTATGACCCAACATGTGGTTCAGGCTCTCTCCTTCTTCAAATGAAAAAACAATATGAAAACCATATTCTAGAAGACGGATTCTTTGGTCAAGAAATTAATATGACCAACTACAACTTGGCTCGTATGAATATGTTCTTGCACAATATCAACTACAACAACTTTGATATTAAGCGAGGAGATACCCTTTTAAATCCTCAGCATCTGGAAGAAAAGCCTTTTGATGCTATCGTTTCTAACCCTCCGTATTCTGTCAAATGGGTGGGAGATGGAGATCCAACTCTAATAAATGATGACCGCTTTGCGCCAGCTGGTAAGCTAGCTCCTAAGTCAAAAGCTGACTTTGCCTTTATCATGCATAGTCTCAACCACCTGTCTAATAAAGGTCGAGCAGCTATTGTATGTTTCCCAGGTATTTTCTATCGTGGTGGAGCTGAAAAGACCATTCGTCAGTATCTAGTAGATAACAACTTTGTTGAAGCGGTTATTTCCCTTCCAGACAATCTCTTCTTTGGAACTTCTATTGCGACCACGATTTTAGTTCTAGCGAAGAATAAAGTTGAAAATAAAACACTCTTTATTGATGCAAGTAAAGAATTCAAAAAAGAGACTAACAACAATGTTTTGACGGATAGCAATATCGAACATATAGTTGAATTATTCTCTAATTATCAAAATGTTGACTATAAATCTGCTCTTATTGATAATGATGTGATTGGTTCAGAGCAGGATTATAACCTATCTGTTTCAACCTATGTCGAACAAGAAGATACACGTGAGAAGATTGATATAGATGTTCTCAATAAAGAAATCGCTGAGACTGTTGCCAAAATTGACAACTTGCGTGCACAGATAGACAAGATTGTAGAGGAGCTGAGCTATGGCAAATGATGTGATTCTCTATAGGACAGATGACGGCGAGTCCGCTATTGAACTTCACTTGGATAATGGAACGGTCTGGCTGACCCAACAAGAACTAGCTGAGCTCTTTCAAACCTCCAAGCAAAACATTAGTAAACATATAAAGGCGATATTTGAAGATGGTGAATTAGATGAAACAGTGGTTGTCAACTATCAGTTGACAACCACTCGTCACGGTGCAATGGCTGGTAAAACTCAGTCAAAAAAAGTCGCCTACTATAATCTTGATATGATTTTAGCGATCGGCTATCGAGTGCGTTCTCCGCGTGGCATTCAGTTCAGACTCTATGCTTCGACAATCTTGAAAGAGTATCTGATTAAGGGCTTCGCTATGGATGATGAGCGCTTGAAAAATTTGGGTGGGGGCTCTTACTTTAAAGAACTCCTTGAAAGAATCCGAGACATTCGCTCAAGTGAAAAAGTCTTTTACCGTCAGGTTTTAGATCTTTTCGCGACATCTAGTGACTACAATGCAAATTCACCAGAGGCAAAGACATTCTTTGCGACAGTTCAAAACAAGATGCATTATGCCATTCATCACAATACTGCCAGCGAACTCATCTACAATCGTGTTGATAGCGAAAAGGAGTTTATGGGCTTGACTACTTTTAAGGGAGACCTCCCTACTTTATCCGAAGCAAGAGTTGCCAAGAACTATCTGACAGAAAAGGAACTTCGTGGGCTTAATCAGCTTGTATCAGGATACCTAGACTTTGCTGAAAGGCAGGCAGAGCGAGAAGAAGTCATGACCATGGCTGACTGGGTGACACATGTGGATCGAATCCTTCTGGCTACTGGAGAAGACTTGCTGGATAATAGTGGTTCTATCTCTCGTGAACAGATGAGGCAGAAGGTAGATAAGGAATATAAGAGCTACCAAGCCAAGACCCTTAGTCAAGTTGAAAAAGATTACCTCAAAGAAATTAAAAGCATTGAAAATCTAGCCAAGGAAGGAGGGAAATCATGAACATCCTAGAAGAAATCCAAAACTGTCCTGTTGAGTGGAAAGAGTTGGGGGAAGTGGTTGAATTTCATAGAGGGAACGGGTTGCAAAAGAAAGACTTTGTTGATGAAGGAAAACCTGTAATACATTATGGTCAAATATATACAAAATATAAATTTTCGACAAAAACCACTGTATCTTTTACTGATGATAGTGTATTTTGTAAGTTAAGAAAAGCGAAGCCTAATGATATTATTATGGCGACGACGTCAGAAAATGTAGAGGATGTAGGGAAATCCATTGTATGGGAGGGAGATGAGGAAATAGGCATCTCTGGAGATTCCTATGTTTTAACGACTAATCAGAATTCAAGGTATATCAACTATTATTTTAGAACTTTTCAATTTCAAAAGCAGAAAGAGAGAAAAGTGACAGGGACTAAAGTAATTAGAATTAATTCTAAAGATATGGAAAAATTTTTAATTCCTATCCCTCCTCTAGAAATTCAAGAAAAAATCGTACAAATACTTGACAAATTCACCGATTATGTTACAGAATTGACCTCAGAATTGACCTCAGAATTGACCTCACGTAAAAAGCAATACTCTTATTATCGAGATAAACTCTTATCATTTGAGGATGAAGTCTATCAGGTTGAGTGGAAGAAGTTGAACGAATGTCTTAAAAAAGGAAAAGGAACTAAAATTACAGCTAGTCAGATGAAATTACTTCACAAAGATGGTGCGCCAATCCGTATCTTTGCAGGAGGAAAGACTTACGCTGATGTGAACTATGGAGATATTCCCGATAATGATATTCACACAGAAGAGGCAATTGTTGTAAAATCTCGTGGAATTATTGATTTTGAATACTGCACAGAACCATTTAGTTTTAAAAATGAATTTTGGTCATACAGTTCAGACAATGAAAATATCAATTTAAGATATATTTATCATTACTTAGTTCATAATAAAGAACATTTTCAAAACATCGCTAATAATATGCAGATGCCACAGATTTCTAGTAATGATACTGAAAAATTTAAAATTCCAGTCCCTTCCCTCGAAATTCAATCTCGCATTGTTCAAGTTTTAGACAACTTTGATACGGTTTGTAATGACCTTAACATCGGACTTCCTAAGGAGATTGAACTACGCCAAAAACAGTACGAATATTTTAGAGAAAAACTCTTGACATTCGTCGCCGAAGGCGAGTACACTGAGAGTAGAGTAGAGTAGAGGAGTGGGACAACTCCGCTATTATCAAACTTTTACAGTGGGTATTTGGTCCAATTCGAGTGGAGTTGGGAACAATTTGTGAATTTGTAAGAGGAAATGGACTTCAGAAGAAAGATTTTCAAGACATTGGTATTCCATGTATTCATTATGGACAAATATACACCTACTATGGAATTGAAACAGAGGTTGCAAAATCATTTGTTAATATTGAATTGTCTCAAAAACTTAAGAAGGCAAAATATGGTGATTTGATTGTAGCGACGACATCTGAAAATATCGAGGATGTTGGAAAAACTTTAGTCTGGTTTGGTAAAGAAGAAGTTTGTATTGGTGGGCACTCATGTATAATTAGAACAGAGCAAAATAGTAAATATTTAGCCTACTTTTTTAGAACTAATTTTTTCCAAAATCAGAAGAAAAAAAGAGTTTTGGGAACTAAAGTAATTGAACTTTATCCTAAAAACCTTGCAAAAATTCAAATAATATTACCTCCTTTATCAACACAATCTCAAATTGTCTCCATTCTTGACAATTTTAACACCCTAACCAACTCTCTTTCTGAGGGTCTTCCAAAAGAAATCGAACTAAGACAGAAACAGTATGAATACTGGAGAGAACAATTATTAAACTTCACTAGATAAATTCTTGAATCATTTTGAGATAGAATCTCAAATAATACAATAAAAGGAAACATACTATGGTTGATTATTCAAAAGTACATGAAGTAATTGCGGAAACAAATGAAGGGATTCTCTTGGCTGAGTATCAACCAGAGTATCGTACGGACAGAGAGTATCAGTCAGAGGCTGATTTAGAAAATCAGTTGATTTCAGATTTGGTGAATCATCTCAACTATGAACGCTTAAATATTCATACTCCTGCAGAGATTTTAGCAAATGTAAAGGTGCAAATAGAAAAGCTTAATAAGGTGACTTTTTCGGATGCTGAGTGGAATCGCTTTGTAATGGAATATCTGGATTGTCCTAATGAGGGGCTAGTTGAAAAAACTCGAAAAATACAAGAGAATCATATTTATGACTTTGTATTTGATGATGGACGGATTAAAAATATTTTTATCCTCGATAAGAAAAACATTCACAACAATAGTATGCAGGTCATCAACCAAGTGACTCAGGTGGGTAGTCATACTAATCGTTACGATGTCACTATCTTAGTAAATGGACTACCTCTAGTTCAGATTGAATTGAAAAGACGTGGTGTTAGTCTTAAAGAAGCTTTTGAACAAATCCATAGATACAGTAAGGAAAGCTTCAATAGCGAAAATTCTTTATATAAATACATTCAGATTTTTGTCATTTCGAATGGGACATATACACGCTATTTTGCCAATACAACAGCTCAAAATAAAAATCATTATGAGTTTACCTGTGAGTGGGCAGACCGTAAGAACAAGACTATTCACGAATTGGAAGATTTTACCGTTACTTTCTTAAGCAAGCGTGTTCTCTTGGAAGTCTTGACCAAGTATTGTGTTTTTGATACTAAAAATACCTTGCTCATCATGCGCCCTTATCAGATAGCAGCTACTGAGAGTATCATACGCAAGATTCATTCATCTAATGAGATGAAGAACTTTGGCACAATCAATGCTTGTGGTTATATCTGGCATACAACGGGATCAGGAAAAACTTTGACAAGCTTTAAGACTGCCCGTTTGGCGACAGGGTTGGACTATATTGATAAAGTGATTTTTGTGGTTGATAGAAAAGACCTAGATGACCAAACTATGAATGAATATAAAAAGTTCCAACCAAATTCAGTTAATGGTAGCAACAATACCAAAGAGCTCCAACGAAGTATCGAAGAAAATGATGATCGAATCATTGTCACAACAATTCAAAAGTTAAACAAATTTATAACAGCGAATCCAAATCATGAAATCTATAGTAAAAAATGTGTTTTAATCTTTGATGAATGTCACCGCTCCCAGTTTGGGAAGGCTCAAAAGCGTATTAAGAAGGCTTTTAAACAGTATGCTCTATTTGGATTTACAGGGACACCGATTTTCCCAGAAAATAGCTTGACGGGTGAAACGACACAAGAAGTTTTTGGAGAACAACTTCATAACTACGTTATCACGGATGCTATTCGAGATGAAAAAGTGTTGAAGTTCAAGGTTGACTATAACTATATCAAACCTGAAATCAATAAGTATAGAGAAGCTGAAAAAGCAGTTGGCCGAGAGATTGACGAGAAGAAACTCAAAAAGATGGAGAAGGAACTACTTCTACATCCCGAGCGGATAGCAACCATCACTGAGTACCTGTTGAGAGTTTATGATGACAAGACGCATCGAAATCAACACTATACTCATAAGCAAAAACAACTGTTTGGATTTAATGCCATGCTAGCTGTACAGAGTATTGAAGCAGCAAAATTATACTATGAAGAACTCCAACAACAGCAAGCAGCTTTACCAGAAGCTAAACGATTGAAAGTTGCAACCATTTTTAGTTTTGCACCTAACGAAGAACAGTCAGCTTATGGAGAAATTCAAGATGAAGAGCTAGAGCCTCAAGATACAGCCATGCCTCTATCTTCTAAGGAGTTTCTTTCTAGAGCGATTGACGACTATAATCACATGTTCAAGACCAACTTCTCAGCTGATGGGAAGGAGTTCCAAAATTACTATCGTGACCTTTCTAAAAGAGTTAAATCCAAAGAAGTAGATTTGCTGATTGTAGTCGGTATGTTCCTGACGGGATTTGATGCCCCGACTATGAATACACTCTTTGTCGATAAAAACCTACGTTATCATGGTTTGATTCAGGCATTCTCGAGAACTAATCGAATTTTTAATAAAGTTAAACCTTTTGGGAATATTGTTTGTTTCCGTGATTTAGAAAAGGCTACGCAAGAAGCTATTAAGACTTTTGGAGACACAAATAAGCTTGAAATTATTTTGGAAAAAAGCTTTAGTGAATACATGGATGGTTTCGTGGATCAAGTAACGGGTATAGAGGTCAAAGGCTATACTGCGGTTTGTCAGGAAATTTTGGAAAGATTCCCTAATCCACAAGAAATTGAAACAGAACATGATAAAAAAGAATTTGTTAAGTTATTTGGTGAGTTACTGAAGCTTGATAACGTCCTTCGAAATTATGATGAGTTTCAAGAAATCGATAAGCCTATCTCTGAAGGTTATCTTCAGGATTTAAGAAGCACTTATGTAGAAATTCGAGATGAATTCTTAAACCTTAAAAATTATGAAAGAACAAAAGACTTAGGTGTTGACCTTTCAGATGTTGAATTTGAAATCGAACTCTTAAAAACAGATGAGATTAATCTGGACTATATTCTTGCATTGATTGTTGAAAAATCGAAGAATTCTGAGTCTAAAGAAGTAATGAAAGCAGAAGTTAGTCGTGTAATTCGTTCTAGTATCGATATTCGTGCCAAAGAAGAGTTGGTTATCGGGTTTATCAATGACACCGATTTGCAAAAATTGAAAGACCATGATGGGATTATCAATGCTTTCTATGAATATGGCAAGGAGCGCAAGAAAATCGCAATCCATGACCTAGCTGAGTCTGAGAAACTTGTAGCTGATTACCAATTATTCATAGACAAATCAATTCAACGAGGTTATGCTGAAAACAGTGGGACTGATTTGGATTCGATTATTCCACCAACTTCTCGTAGACAAGGAGCGCGTGAACGGAAAAAGCAAGAAGTTTTGCGTAAGATTCAGTTGTTAGTAGAGACTTATTCAGGTATTTAAGTATTGTCAAACAAGATTTATTAGAAAAATCAGGAACTACAAAAAACACTCTTGATTCGCTCATATTCCGCTCGTAATTCGCTCATTTTTAAAATATAACTTTGTTTCTATATTTCCTGGAAACTGATAGAAAGTAAGGAGAAACATGGAACAAACTAACCAAAAATCCCGGTGCCAACAACTCTGGGCGAGAAACAAATACCTCGTGTTGAGCCATTCCAGCAATATTTATAATGAGATTCGCCAATACTTGAAGAATGAAGAGGTGGAGGTAAGTCATGTTCAGGAGATGATTGACTGTGCCTGTCAAATCCCTGAGCATAGAGGTCAAGTCTGCAATGCCTTTCAGCATATTTGGGGCTATTTCAAAAAGAAAGCGACAGATGCAGAGCGCAAGGACTACATGCTCTTGCTGGATCGCTACCGCTTTGGTCAAGCTTCCAAGGAAGATGTGATTGCTAAGGCGAGAGAGTTGCTTGAACGTTACCCAAATGCTTATCTTCAAAATTCTACTTTACTGAAAGGAGACTCCCCTGAGACTTTGGCATGAGGCTTTGATTTCACAACTCCCTCGTCCTCAACTCTTGGGGCAACATCGAGAGTGTTGTGCCCTGCGTGGCAATGGCTGGGGCAGAAAGCATGCGACGGTGGACTATGTTTTTACCCACTCGCCCTATCGTCTCTATGCCTATCATAGATTGATCATGGAGGAGATGGCTGACCGTGACTACAATGTCAGCCTAGAATGGCTAGATAAGAACTACCGTGGCAAGACCTGCCCTCCTTATGAAAATTTAGCAGAGGAGAGGTTGACTAGTCCTATATACAGCGAACATGACGATGCCTACTATAAGGAGTGTCTGGCTAATCTACGAGAGAAGGGGATAAAGCTGGAATAATAGTAAGGATTGCCTTCAATTTATAACTCTTCTCGTAATTTTTTCGAATAATAAAGATGAGACCTTTAGAGTTTTTCTAAGGTCTTCTTTTTATGAGTGTTCAGATTTACTTTTAATAACTTTTGAGTTATAATTTTTTAAAAAAACAAGCGTGAACTGAAGGACTTAAAAGAAAGAGGGTTAAGCGATGAAGAATAGTGCTATTGGGAGTAACTGGAAGGATGTCCGATCTGAACTCTTTACCAAGGAGGAAATTCTTGAAAGTGATATGCGAGTGGCTATCATGAGTGAGTTGATTGAAGCCAGACACGAACAAGGAATCAGTCAGAAAAAGCTAGAAGAACTTAGTGGAGTGAGTCAGCCTGTCATAGCTAGGATGGAAACAGGCAAGACTAGCCCTCAGTTGGATACAGTCTTAAAAGTCTTAGCCAGTTTAGGAAAGACACTAGTAGTCGTCCCACTCGAACAGGAAAAGAGTTGATTAGAGTAGACTCATACTCAATGAAAATCAAAGAGCAAACTAGGAAACTAGCCGCAGGCTGTACTTGAGTACGGCAAGGCGACGTTGACGCGGTTTGAAGAGATTTTCGAAGAGTATTATAGTCTTTTCTAATAACAAGCCATAGTCACTTATAAGAATTACTAATAACACCTTTGACCAGTATAACTGAAATATAGTTAAAACAAACAAGCTACATAAAGGATTTGAGGCATTTGTCTCAGGTCTTTTTCTTTTGTTTAAAACAGAGATATAGTTTCAAACTATATCAAAGCCTAATTTTTTACAATTATACAGATGATTTCTTTTCTGTTAAGATAGTTTCAACAACAAATTTTGGAGGACACATCATGTCAACTACAATCATCGGTTTCCCACGTTTGGGCGAATTCCGCGAATTAAAATTTACAACTGAAAAATACTTTAGAAAAGAAATCTCAGAAGAAGAACTCCTTGCTGCAGCAAAAGAATTGCGTGCGAAACACTGGAACATTGTCAAAGAAAAAGGCATCACTGAAATCCCATCAAACGACTTTTCTCACTATGACAACTTTCTAGACGCTGCTTTCCTTTTCAACGTGGTGCCTGCTTCAGTTCAAAACTTGGATTTGTCTGACCTTGAGCGCTATTTCGCTTTGGGTCGTGGTTATCAAGGAGAAAAAGGGGACGTTCGCGCCCTTCCAATGAAAAAATGGTTCAACACCAACTACCACTACATCGTTCCTAAGTTTGAAAAAGACACTCAAGTCAAACTTGCAGGTCACAAGATTTTTGATGAGTTCCAAGAAGCCAAAGAACTTGGATTGAACACTCGTCCAGTTCTTGTAGGCCCATTCACTTTCCTTCAATTGTCAGACTTTGAAGAAGGTGTGAAAGCAGAAGACTTCGTAGACAGCTTAGTTGCTGCTTACCAAGAAGTTTTTGCTAAATTGGCAGAACTTGGTGCGACTCGCATCCAATTGGATGAAGCTGCTCTTGTAAAAGATTTGACAGCCGAAGAAAAAGATCTCTTCTTGAACCTCTACAACAAACTTTTGGCTGACAAAAAAGGTCTTGAAGTCTTGCTTCAAACTTACTTCGGAGATGTTCGTGACGTTTATGCTGACCTTGTAAACTTGCCAGTAGATGCTATCGGTCTTGATTTCGTTGAAGGTAAGAAAACTCTTGAATTGGTTAAAGGTGGCTTCCCAGCTGACAAGACTCTTTATGCAGGTATTGTCAATGGTAAAAACATCTGGCGTAACAACTACGAAAAGAGCTTGGCTGTTCTTGAACAAATCCCAGCTGAAAACATTGTCTTGACAAGCTCATGCTCACTTCTTCATGTACCATTTACAACAGCTAATGAAGAATTTGAACCAGCAATCTTGAATCACTTTGCCTTTGCAGTTGAAAAATTGGATGAGATTCGTGATTTGGATGCTATCCGCAATGGTCAAGGTGAAGAAGCGCTTGCAGCCAACAAAGAACTCTTTGCGACTGAGCGTGTGGGTGAAAATGCGGAACTTCGTGCTCGTATCGCTGATTTGACAGACGCAGACTATACTCGTTTGCCAGCCTTTGCAGAACGTGAAGCTATTCAAGAAGAAGCTTTCAAACTTCCAGCTCTTCCAACAACAACTATCGGTTCATTCCCTCAAACTAAAGAAGTTCGTGCTAAACGTTTGGCTTACCGTAAAGGTGAATTGTCTCAAGAAGAGTACGATGCTTTCCTTGCTGAAACGATCGATGAATGGATCAAATGGCAAGAAGATATCGACTTTGATGTCCTTGTTCACGGTGAATTTGAGCGTAACGACATGGTTGAGTACTTCGGTCAAAACTTGTCAGGTTACCTCTTCTCTAAAAATGGTTGGGTACAGTCATACGGTATGCGTGGGGTTAAACCACCAATCATCTGGGGTGATGTCACTCGTCTTAACCCTATCACTGTTAAATGGTCTAGCTATGCACAAAGCCGTACAAACAAACCTGTTAAAGGGATGTTGACTGGACCTGTTACAATTCTTAACTGGTCATTCCCACGTGAAGACATCTCTATCAAGGATTCTACTCTTCAAATCGCCCTTGCTATCAAGGATGAAGTACTTGACCTTGAAGCTGCTGGTGTGAAAATCATCCAAATCGATGAGGCTGCTCTTCGTGAGAAATTGCCACTCCGTCGTAGCGACTGGTACGAAGACTACCTTGACTGGGCAATTCCTGCCTTCCGCTTGGTACACTCAACAGTAGCACCAGACACACAAATCCACACTCACATGTGTTACTCAGAATTTACAGATATCATCCCAGCTATTGATAACTTGGATGCGGACGTTATCTCATTTGAGGCTAGCCGTTCAAACCTTGAAATCTTGGACGAACTCAAAGCGAAAAACTTCCAAACAGAAGTGGGACCTGGGGTTTACGATATCCACTCACCTCGTGTGCCAAATGAAGGCGAAATCGACCACACAATCGAAGCCATCCTTGCTAAAGTGCCAAGCAAGAAAGTTTGGATCAACCCTGACTGTGGTTTGAAAACACGTGGTATTCCAGAAACAAAAGAAAGCTTGATCCGCCTTGTTGAAGCAGCGAAAGCTGCGCGTGAGAAATTGTAAGATAGGATTTCTCAAGAAGCGCTGTTTGGTTAATCTGCCTGTTTCACTTGGATTCTAGGAATCCAGCTAACGAAAAAATCAACTAGAAAAGGATAATGACTATGTCACGCCAAACACCGTCACTCTCATTTGAAGTGTTTCCTCCAAACCCAGCCGTGGGTAATGATAAAATTATTTCTGCTCTTCAAGATATGCAGGAGTTGGCTCCCCACTTTATCAGTGTGACTGCCAGCAATAATAAATTTAATATCAAGGAAACGACGGTTCGTTTGGCTGACTTTATCCAAAATGACTTGGCGATTCCGACTATTGCTCACTTGCCAGCCATCTATTTGACCAAGGACAAGGTTGCTGAAACCATTACTGACTTGGACAAGGTTGGAGTGCAGAAAATCTTGGCTCTTCGTGGAGATATTATTCCTGATGTGGAACCTCAAAAGGATTTCCGATATGCAACGGACTTGATTGAGTTCATCAAGGAACAAGCCCCTCACTTTGATATTGTTGGTGCTTGTTATCCAGAAGGGCATCCAGATTCACCAAATCAGATTTCAGATATCCAAAATCTCAAGAAGAAAGTGGATGCAGGCTGTTCGAGCCTTGTAACTCAGCTTTTCTTTGACAACGAGCGCTTCTATGACTTCCAAGACAAGTGCATCTTGGCTGGGATTGATGTTCCCATTCATGCAGGGATTATGCCAATTCTGAATCGAAATCAGGCTCTCCGTCTCTTGAAGACTTGTGAGAATATCCATCTTCCACGCAAATTTAAAGCTATCTTAGACAAGTATGAGCATGACCCTGAGTCGCTCAGAGCAGCAGGACTTGCCTATGCAGTGGACCAAATCGTGGACTTGGTAACTCAGGATGTTGCTGGAGTGCATCTCTACACCATGAACAATGCAGAAACAGCAAAATACATCCACCAAGCAACCCATGCCTTGTTTAATCATCAGTCTCTAGGATAATAAAAAGCAAACCATTCTTCTCAGCTGAGAGGAATGGTTCCTTTTTAATGGTAAAGACCGCACTTTTTAAGAAAAATATGATAAAATAAACTCTGTACGTACTTGATACAAAGATGAGGGTATAAACAGATTTTTAACTATTCAAATCTGCTATAAAAAGGAAAAATACTAAAGAATAATATTTTTAAACTTTTTAAAGTATTTAGATAGTTGAACACGGGCTAACTCCCTTGTGAAAAAGATAGATTTCCTGGTGTGCATCGCACACTGCGTCAATCGAATGCTATCTTGTGTAATTGAACCCGACCGAAAAGCTGTGTAAAAAAGATAAGCTGTCTTGTCTTCATCGAAGACTTCGTCAGTTTCCTATTTTTACTTTGCTTTTGACGCCCTTGGTATCTTGATCTTTGTAGGCAAGACGTATAATATTATCAATCCAAAGGGGATTAAAATGACAAAACAAGTGTTTCAAACGACTTTTGCGGGTCGTGAGTTAATTGTAGAGACTGGTCAGGTTGCTAAGCAGGCAAATGGCTCTGTTGTTGTACGTTACGGTGAGTCAACCGTCTTGACTGCGGCCGTGATGTCTAAGAAGATGGCAACTGGGGATTTCTTCCCACTTCAAGTCAACTACGAAGAAAAAATGTATGCAGCTGGGAAGTTTCCTGGTGGCTTTATGAAACGTGAAGGACGTCCTTCAACGGATGCGACTTTGACAGCGCGTTTGATTGACCGTCCAATCCGTCCTATGTTTGCGGAAGGTTTCCGTAATGAAGTACAAGTCATCAACACAGTTCTTTCTTATGATGAAAATGCCTCTGCACCAATGGCTGCTATGTTTGGTTCATCCTTGGCACTTTCCATTTCAGATATTCCATTTGACGGACCAATCGCTGGGGTACAAGTGGGCTATGTGGATGGTCAAATCATCATCAATCCAAGCCAAGAACAAGCAGAGCAATCGCTTCTTGAATTAACAGTAGCAGGTACCAAGCACGCTATCAATATGGTAGAGTCTGGTGCCAAAGAATTGTCAGAAGACATCATGTTGGAAGCCCTTCTTAAAGGGCACGAAGCAGTCAAAGAATTGATTGCCTTCCAAGAAGAAATCGTTGCTGCTGTCGGTAAGGAAAAAGCAGAAGTAGAATTGCTTCATGTGGATGCTGAATTACAGGCTGAAATCATCGCAGCCTACAACAGCGCCCTCCAAAAAGCTGTCCAAGTAGAAGAAAAATTGGCTCGTGAAGCTGCAACTCAAGCAGTCAAAGACCAAGTAACTGCTGTTTACGAAGAAAAATATGCAGACCATGAAGAATTTGACCGTATTATGCGTGATGTGGCTGAAATCTTGGAACAAATGGAGCACGCTGAAGTGCGCCGTTTGATTACAGAAGACAAGGTGCGTCCTGATGGTCGTAAGGTCGATGAAATCCGTCCTTTGGATGCGGTTGTTGACTTCCTTCCTCGTGTACATGGTTCAGGTCTCTTCACTCGTGGGCAAACTCAAGCCCTTTCTGTCTTGACCTTGGCTCCGATGGGAGAAACTCAGATTATCGATGGTTTGGATCCAGAGTACAAGAAACGCTTTATGCACCACTATAACTTCCCACAATACTCTGTAGGGGAAACAGGTCGTTACGGTGCGCCAGGTCGTCGTGAAATTGGTCACGGTGCTCTCGGTGAACGTGCTCTTGCTCAAGTATTGCCAAGTTTGGAGGAATTCCCATATGCTATCCGCTTGGTAGCTGAGGTCTTGGAATCAAACGGTTCTTCATCTCAAGCTTCTATCTGTGCGGGAACTCTTGCTCTTATGGCTGGTGGTGTGCCAATCAAGGCACCAGTAGCTGGTATTGCCATGGGTCTCATTTCAGATGGAAATAACTACACAGTCTTGACAGATATTCAAGGTTTGGAAGATCACTTTGGAGACATGGACTTCAAGGTTGCGGGTACTCGTGACGGGATTACAGCCCTTCAAATGGATATCAAGATTCAAGGAATCACTGCAGAGATCTTGACTGAGGCTCTTGCCCAAGCCAAGAAAGCCCGTTTTGAAATCCTTGATGTGATCGAAGCGACTATTCCAGAAGTTCGTCCAGAATTGGCTCCAACTGCTCCGAAAATTGATACTATTAAGATTGATGTGGACAAGATTAAGATTGTCATCGGTAAGGGTGGAGAAACCATCGACAAGATTATCGCTGAAACAGGCGTTAAGATTGATATCGACGAAGAAGGAAATGTGTCTATCTACTCTAGCGACCAAGATGCCATCAACCGTGCTAAAGAAATTATTGCTGGTTTGGTGCGTGAAGCTAAGGTGGACGAAGTTTACCGTGCTAAAGTCGTTCGTATCGAGAAATTTGGTGCCTTTGTTAACCTCTTTGATAAGACAGATGCCCTTGTTCATATCTCTGAGATGGCTTGGACGCGTACCAATAATGTCGAAGACTTGGTAGCAATCGGGGATGAAGTTGATGTTAAGGTTATCAAGATTGATGAAAAAGGACGTGTGGATGCTTCTATGAAAGCTCTTCTTCCTCGTCCTCCAAAACCTGAACGTGATGAAAAAGGTGAAAAATCAGAGCGTCCTCACCGCCCACATCATCACAAGGGTCATAAACCTAAGAAAGAATTTACAGAAACACCAAAAGATTCAGAATAAGAAAAGGAGAAATGTATGGGATGGTGGCGCGAAACCATTGATATCGTAAAAGAAAATGATCCAGCGGCCCGCACCACTTTGGAGGTTTTGCTAACTTATCCAGGTGTCAAAGCCTTGGCGGCCCACCGTCTTTCACATTTTCTCTGGAAGCATGGCTTCAAACTCTTGGCTCGTATGCACAGTCAGTTTTGGCGCTTTTGGACGCAGATTGAGATTCATCCAGGTGCCCAGATTGATTCAGGTGTTTTTATCGACCATGGTTCAGGCTTGGTGATTGGGGAGACAGCGATTGTTGAAAAGGGTGTTCTCCTTTATCATGGAGTGACTCTCGGTGGGACTGGTAAGGATGTTGGCAAACGCCATCCGACTGTTCGTAAAGGAGCTCTCATATCAGCCCATGCCCAAGTTATCGGGCCGGTGGAAATCGGTGAAAATGCCAAGGTCGGTGCTGCAGCAGTTGTCGTGGCAGATGTACCTAGCGATGTGACAGTGGTCGGTATTCCGGCTAAGATTGTCCGTGTTCATGGTAAAAAAGACGAGCCGGTCATTCACGAAGTTGAAGAAAAACGAGAGTACTATGTCAATAAACTTGAGCAGGCTAAAGACGCCAGTCACAGATCGTCTGGTTTGTAGAGGATACCTATATGATTCAAGCAAGAAACAAGTTAAGCCAAGAGGAGTTATCTGAGGCGAAAAAACTAATTAACTGTTGCCAAAACTATGACGGTACCTATCGTGATCCCTATCTTTCTAACATGCTTAATTTTGACCCAAACATGCCCGCCTTTTTCCTTTATTATGAAAAAGGCGAACTTGTTGGTTTATTAACTGTCTATGCAGATGACCACGATGTAGAAGTGACGATACTGGTTCATCCAGGTCATCGTCGTCAGGGAATTGCGCGTGCATTGTTTACGAGTTTTGAGAGAGAAACAGCTTCTTTCCCCATTCGGTCAGTTACTTTTCAGACAGAGCGTGTTTTTCTAGACCGCCATCCTGATTTTGTCAGCAACTGGGGATTGGTCGAGGACGAGGATACAGAAACTTGGTTAGGTAAGGATAGAAGACCTTATCCGTTAGCAAAGATTTCCAATCTTGAAGTTTTGTTAGCAGATAGTTCGTATCAGGAGCAAATCAGTCAGTTAAAATTTCAGGCATTTTCAGAGGAACATGAATCTAGAGAAGTTGTGGACAGATATGTCGCTGAAGCTCTGAAGGATCCAGAAAGCCGCCTATATATTTTGTTAAAAAATGGTCAGGTTATTGGAACTTGCACGGTTGATTTATCGAGCGATACGAATTACTTCTACGGGTTAGCAATATCGGAACCTGAACGTGGAAAAGGCTATGGAAGCTACTTAGCAAAATTCCTTGTCAACCAACTAATTGAGCAAAATGACAAGGAATTTCAGATTGCAGTGGAAGATAGCAATGTAGGTGCCAAGCGCTTGTATGAAAAAATTGGATTTGTCAAACAGACTCAAGTGGTTTATGTGAAACCAACAGTGTAGAAATAGGAAGGAAATGAAGCGAGTTACTATTCTTCAAAATTATAAATTATTGGAAGGACAGGCTCAGCTATACTGCTTTTGGACGATAACTGAGGAACTTTTAATGAAAGAGTTTTTCAAGGACAATAAGTATTTTGCGCTCTATTTGGCAGGAAGTCTTGTTTTTAGTTTGTTTCGTGCAGGAAATCTGATTTTCGGTCTTCTGGTCCTGCTCTCTGCCTACCGAAGTAGACAGGAGAGGCTCTTGGATGTTTAAGAATGAACCGTTCTGCTGTAGATTGGAATTGCTGTTGTCTGTCTTATTTTTCTTGTCCAGCAAGGATTTTGCTGAATACTTTGATTAGCTTAGTTCTAATCATTTGGGTCTATCCCGCTAAGTGAAGGCGAAGCAGAACTAGAAAGGAAACTACAAGAATGGCAGTGTATTTTTACGGCTGTATCACCATGGATGGCTACTTGGCAGACAGCCAGCACAGGATAGACTGGCTGCATCAACTTGGTTCTGTAGAGGATACAGGCTATGATGACTTTTACAGGCAAATGGATATCACCATCATGGGCAAGCGGACCTTTGAGGCAATCCAAGATTTGCAAGATGTAGAAAGTTTTTATCAAGTTACGGAAAACTTTGTCTTTACGCATGATAGGCACCTGCCTGTCAGCAATTACCAGCCAGTAGCTGGGGATGTGGTGGACTTTGTTCACCAGATTGACAAAGGCAAAAATGTCTTTGTGATTGGTGGTAATTCCTTGGTAGGACCGCTCTTGGATGCGGATCTTTTCGACCACCTCATTATTCAGATAGCGCCCCTTATCCTGGGAAATGGGGTTCCCCTCTTTACCCAAGAGGAAGGGCAGCGCTTTTACCAACTGGATAGCTTCAGACAATTTGGCCCTTTTGCAGAGCTGGTTTTCAGCCGAAAAAGTCAGAAATAGAGAAAGGAGTGGATCGCATGATTAAAATTTACGACACCATGTCTCGTGATTTGCGAGAATTTGTCCCGATTGAGGACGGCAAGGTTAAGATGTATGTTTGTGGGCCAACCGTGTATAACTATATCCACGTGGGGAATGCTCGCTCGACGGTGGCTTTTGATACCATTCGTCGCTATTTTGAGTATCGTGGATACGAGGTTGCCTATATTTCCAATTTTACGGATGTGGATGATAAGATTATCAACCGTGCCAAGGAAGAAGGTATCACGCCTCAGGAGGTTGCGGACAAGTACATCGCGGCCTTTCGTGAGGATGTGACGGCCTTGGGCGTCAAGCCTGCGACTCGCCATCCTCGTGTAGTGGAGTTTATGGCTGACATTATCCGTTTTGTGGAAGACTTGATTGAAAAAGGTTTTGCCTACGAGAGTCAAGGGGATGTCTATTTCCGTGTTGAAAAATCCCACAATTATGCCAAATTGGCTAACAAAACCTTGGAAGATTTGGAGCTAGGTGCTTCAGGTCGTACCGATGAAGAAACGGCTCGTAAGGAAAATCCTGTGGACTTTGCCCTCTGGAAATCTGCCAAATCAGGCGAGATTTCTTGGGATAGTCCTTGGGGACCTGGTCGTCCGGGCTGGCATATCGAGTGTTCAGTCATGTCGACAGAGATTTTGGGTGATACCATTGATATCCACGGAGGTGGAGCTGATCTAGAGTTTCCACACCACACCAACGAGATTGCCCAGTCGGAAGCCAAGACAGGTAAGACATTTGCCAATTACTGGATGCACAATGGTTTTGTCAACATTGATAATATCAAGATGTCTAAGTCCCTTGGCAACTTTATCACGGTACATGATGCCCTTAAAACCCTTGATGGTCAAGTGCTTCGTTTCTTCTTTGCGACTCAACATTACCGCAAGCCAATCAATTTTACGGAAAAAGCAGTGCGGGATGCCGAGACCAATCTCAAGTATCTGAAGAACACTTACGAGCAACCATTTACAGGAAATGTAGATGTTCAAGAATTACAAGTATTTAAAGATAAGTTTGTAGCAGCTATGGATGAGGATTTCAATTCTGCCAATGGTATCACAGTAGTCTTTGAAATGGCCAAATGGATCAACTCGGGTAACTATGATGCAAGTGTCAAGCAAGCTCTTGCGGATATGTTAGAAGTCTTTGGAATTGTCTTTGTTGAGGAAGTTTTGGATATAGAAATCGAAGCTTTGATCCAAAAACGCCAAGAAGCGCGTGCTAATCGTGACTTTGCGACAGCGGACCAGATCCGTGACCAATTGGCTGCTCAAGGGATTAAACTCCTTGACACCAAGGATGGAGTGAGGTGGACACGTGATTGATGTCAATCTCATTAACGGGATTGCGCTAGCCTTTGAAGGGGATGCGGTGTATTCTATGTATATTCGCCGCCACCTCATCCTCAAAGGTATGACCAAACCCAACAAACTCCACCAAGAAGCGACCAAGTATGTGTCAGCCAAAGCTCAGGCTCGCCTGATTTCCCTTATGTTGGAGGAGCGAGTCCTGACGGAAAAAGAAGAAGAAATCTACAAACGTGGCCGCAATACTAATAGCCATACCAAGGCTAAAAATGCTGATGTGGTGACTTACCGCATGTCCACAGGTTTTGAAGCAGTCGTGGGTTATCTCCATATGACTGAAAATCTGGAACGTCTTGAGAGCTTAATTTCTTGGTGCATCCAAAAAGTGGAGGGCTAGGACATGATGGCAAAAGAACTACAAGACTGGTTTCCTGAGGCTCAGATTTCAGACCAACCAGTAGAGAAAGAGGGCTATCTCACGCTCCCTTTAGCTTCTCAGCAGTGGATTTTGCTGGAGGAAGCTGGGCTCAGCGAGCGTGAGAAGCAGTTGATTTCCCTTTTGACCCAGCAGGAGCAGGCTCGTTCGCTCAATCCTTGGTATTCTTTTCTGATTGAGGGCAAGGGACAAGCACCACAAGCTTTTAAAAAGATTCAGTTGGTTTATTGCCATCTTTCCTATTTTCAGCAGGAAAATCTAGCTTCTTGGCTAGATATGATGCAGACTCTTTTTCCTAACTGTCAGGCGGTGCTTCAAGTCGGAGCTCAGGATTATGTTTTCGTGCTTCAACAAGACAAATACACTTCTGTACGAGCTATTTTAAGTGATACGATTGAAGCGGTGGAGTATGACTTTGGATTGCGTCTGTCTATCATGTTAGGTCAGGTTTGGTCTCAGACGGGACATCAAGCCCTATCAGACTTGATTAAAGCGGAGCGGGATTTGTTTAAGACATGGTGGCGTCAGGCTCACCAAGGTGTTCATACTTTTTCTCAGCTCTATCTGTGGAGTATGGGAGAAAGGCTCGTGAACTTGAAGGCAATCAAGGAATGCTTGCACCAGATGATCTTGGATCAGGATCAGATTCAGGAAATCATTCTCTCTCTTTGGGAAAATAGTGCTGTCCTAACAAAAACAGCCCAGCAACTCTATCTGCATCGCAATTCTCTCCAGTATAAGATTGATAAATGGGAAGAATTGACAGGGCTTCAATTGAAGGAATTGACAGACCTTACTCTGTGTTATCAATTGATTTTACCAGATATTCTCTAAAGTTTTGTGCAAGTTGCACAGAACTTTTTTGTTTTTTTGGTCACCTTGCCATAGAAATGTAAAGCGTTTTCATATATAATAAAACTATCAAAAAACAAAAGGAGTTCACCTCATGGTAGAATTGAATCTTAAAAACATTTACAAAAAATATCCAAACAGCGAACACTACTCAGTTGAAGACTTTAACTTGGACATCAAAGACAAAGAATTTATCGTTTTCGTAGGTCCTTCAGGATGTGGTAAATCAACAACTCTTCGTATGATTGCTGGTCTTGAAGATATTACAGAAGGTACTGCATCTATCGATGGCGTGGTTGTCAACGACGTCGCTCCAAAAGACCGTGACATTGCCATGGTATTCCAAAACTACGCTCTTTACCCACACATGACTGTATATGACAACATGGCTTTCGGTTTGAAATTGCGTAAATACAGCAAGGAAGACATCGACAAACGTGTGCAAGAAGCAGCTGCTATTCTTGGTTTGAAAGAGTTCTTGGATCGTAAACCAGCTGACCTTTCAGGTGGTCAACGTCAACGTGTTGCCATGGGTCGTGCCATCGTCCGTGATGCAAAAGTATTCTTGATGGACGAACCTTTGTCAAACTTGGATGCTAAACTTCGTGTATCAATGCGTGCTGAAATTGCTAAAATCCACCGTCGTATCGGAGCTACAACTATCTATGTAACTCACGACCAAACAGAAGCGATGACACTTGCAGACCGTATCGTTATCATGTCAGCAACTAAGAACCCTGCTGGTACAGGTACTATCGGACGTGTAGAACAAATCGGTTCTCCTCAAGAAGTTTATAAAAACCCAGTTAACAAATTCGTTGCAGGATTCATCGGAAGCCCAGCTATGAACTTCATTAATGTGAAATTAGTTGGTAGCGAAATTGTTTCTGACGGTTTCCGTTTGAAAGTGCCAGAAGGTGCTTTGAAAGTTCTTCGTGAAAAAGGCTATGAAGGTAAAGAATTGATTTTCGGTATTCGTCCAGAAGACGTGAATGCAGAGGAAGCATTCCTTGAAACATTCCCAGATTCAGTTGTAAAAGCGACTATCTCTGTATCAGAATTGCTTGGTTCAGAATCTCACCTTTACTGCCAAGTTGGTAAAGACGAATTTGTTGCTAAAGTGGATGCTCGTGACTACTTGCAAACAGGCGCAACAGTTGAACTTGGATTTGACTTGAACAAAGCCCACTTCTTCGATGTAGAAACTGAAAGAACAGTCTACTAAGATAAATGAAACTCAAAACACTGCTAGAAATCTGGTAGTGTTTTTAAGTGTTTGTGTAGAAAAAACTCCTGGGAAATTCCAGGAGAATATGAGTGGCTATTTGAACTTGAATCCTTCGTAAATAAGCTCTGTTTTTGGATTTTGTTTCTTAATCTGTTTAGCAAGTGACTTCATCATAGAAAGGGAGCCACACATATAGACGGTTGCCTGTTCGGGTACTTCTTTTTGTTCAAAATGAAGATATCCGTCTTTCCTACTGTCGACTAGATGGAGTTCAAAATGAGGGTTTTTCTGAGCATAGTCACGGAGCAAATCCAGATAGACTGCATTTTCATTTCCACGGAAGCTATAGTAGAAGTGAACCTGTTTATCTAAAATAGGATGTTCACGGATGTAAGAGATGAAGGGTGTGATCCCAATGCCTCCAGCAATCCAAACCTGATTTTCTCGTCCTTCTTCTATAATCATGTGTCCGTAAGCTCTGTCTACGCTTACTTTGCTACCGACTTGAAGATTATCATAGATATTCTTGGTATGGTCGCCTGAATTTTTAACAGTAAAGTAAAGAGTTTGACCATGACCTCCTGAGATAGAAAAGGGATGCGGAGCACTTTCAAAGCCTTCTTGGAAAATCTTTAGGAAGGCAAATTGTCCTGATTGATAGTTGAAAGGTCTGCTAAGATGGATTTGAATTTCCCTAGTATCGTGGTTTAAGCGTTTGAGATTGGTGATTTTCCCTAGATAGGGGAAGTCAATCTTTTGATATAGAAAAATGATATAAAAACCAGCTAGCAAGCCTAAAAGGGCATAGCTACCAACAAGAAAACTTAGAAGATTAAATGTGAGGAGGCGATTGCCCATCATCATGTAGACGTGAAAGAGTCCAAAAATATAGGCTAGGTAAACCAGGCGGTGAATCCATCGCCAAGCTTCGTATTGGATATATTTACCTAAATAGGCGACAAGGATGATACTGACAAAGATATAGATGGCAAGATTACCAAACTGAGCAGCTAAGCGAGAGCCCCACAAACCGCCCATACTGAAATTATGAAAGAGTAGTAGGATGATGGAGAGAAAGGCTGTGAATTTGTGGACAGTATAGACCCTCTCCAAACCGTGAAACCAGCTTTCTAGTAGTGGGAGACGAGTGGCTAGGATAAAAGTCAGAGATAGGCTTGTTAAAGCTAGTCCTGGAATCATGAATTGGGGAGAAGTGTTCATCCAAGTCAAAATAGTCAAGACAAAACTAGCTATGATAAAGAGTATTCCTTTGAGTGATTTCATAAAAAATTCCATTTCATTTAGATTTGATTTGTTGTAAATAAATTTGTTACATTTTATCATAGAAAAAGTATGGTGTCAAATTGAAGTCTATAAATGTTTACTCTCATTAAAAAAACTCTCCAATTTAACTGGAGAGTGGCTGTTTATTCTGCAGCTTGTTGCCAGCGTTTGGCTAGCATATGAGACAGGCTAGAAATGGCTAGGTTGAAGCTGAAGTAGATGAGGGCAATCAGGATATAAAGACTGAAGACCTGTTCTGGTTCGAAATAACGGCCCATGAGAATTTGGCTGGCTCCAAAGAGTTCTTGCAGGGCGATAACTGAGTAGAGAAGACTGGTATCCTTAATCACGGTAACAAACTGGGAAATAATGGCTGGCAACATTTTGCGAATAGCTTGTGGGAGAATGATGTGGTAGAGGATTTGGGCTGAGGTGAAGCCCTGTGACATTCCTGCTTCGTATTGTCCCTTGTCTACGGCATTGAGACCACCTCGAATAATCTCAGCTAAGGCTGCTGATGTAAAGAGGGTAAAGGCAGTAATACCTGCTGGTGTGGATTTCATTTTGAAAACTAAAAAGATAGTAAAAATCCAGAGAAGGTTGGGAACGTTACGCACAAACTCGATGTAAATGCTGGAGATGATGCGCAAGACAGGATTTTTCCCATTTCTCATGACAGCTAGCACCGTACCGATAAGGGTAGAGAGGATGATTGCAATCAGAGAAATATAGAGGGTCAAGCCAAATCCTTTAAAGATAAAGACTAGGTTATCTGGGGTTAAAACTTCTAAAATGGATTCCATAGTAACCTCCTAAAGTGAATAGGCTTTTTTGTTGGCTTGCTCCATCTTGCGACCAAACTGGGCAACAGGGAAGCAGAGAGAGAAGTAGAGCAGGGCAGCACCTAAAAATGCTGGAATGTAGTTTCCGTTAAGAGCCGACCAAGACTTGGTCACAAACATCAGGTCCACTCCAGAGATGATAGCGACTGTCGAGGTGTTCTTGATGAGGTTGACGATTTGGTTGGTCAAAGGAGGGAGAATGATACGAAAGGCCTGAGGCAAGATAATCAAGCGCATGGCACTGATATAGGTAAAACCTTGCGACAAGGCGGCCTCCATCTGACCACTAGGAATCGACTGAATCCCTGAACGAATAACCTCAGCGATATAGGCACCGTGATAGAGTCCCACGCAGAGTACAGCTGTCCAATAAATCGGAATCATGATGATATGGTCACTGATAAGAGGTAGGCCATAAAAGACGATAACAAACTGCACCAAGAGGGGAGTGTTTTGGTAAAATTCGACAAAGATGCGAGCTAAAATGCGTAAAATTGGACGTTTACTGGTTGACATGGCACCAAAGAAGATTCCTAAGACCATGGCGAGGATAAAGGATCCAATCGCTAGGGCAAGAGTGAAGAGGAAACCATTGAAAAATTGTCCAAAATCCTGAAAATAGGATGTCCAAGATGATAAATCTGTCATGGGGTGTCCTCCTTAATCTGCAGTATGGCTAGATGGTTTGAGCTTGTAACGGTCATAAAGTTTCTGCAAACTACCATCCTTGCTCCATTTAGTGACCAAGTTATCAAGATAGTCGTTGAGCTCTGTATTTGATTTCTTAGTAACGATACCGTAGTCAGATGGCTTGAAACTATCATCTAGTAGTTCTGTTCGTTTACTGATGTAGCCAGATAGGATAGAACGGTCAACGGAAAAGGCATCGATACGATGAGCGTGTAGGGAAGTAATCAATTCTGGGTAGGAACCAAGTTCGACGAATTTAAAGGTCAAGCCTTTCTTTTTACCCAGTTCAGTAATTAGGCGTTGGGTGATGGAACCTTGGGCAACACCGATGGTTTTGCCGTTTAGGTCCTCAATGCTTTTGATTTTGGCAGACTTATTGACCAAAAAGCCAGAAGCATCGGTGTAGTAAGGGCTGGTAAAGTTGTAGAGTTTTTTGCGTTCGTCTGTGATGGTAAAGGTCGCGATATCCATGTCGACCTGTTCATTGTCTAGAAGTGGTCCGCGAGTTTGCGCTGTAACAGGCACATAGCGAATCTTGACCTTGAGCTCATCAGCTACCATCTTGGCCAAGTCGGTTTCGATACCAGAATAGGTCCCAGTCTTAGGATCCTTATAGCCGAAATTGGGAACGTCTTGTTTGACACCGACAACTAACTCGCCTCTCTTTTGAATGTCTGCGACACTGGTATCAGCCTGAACTGGTTTTGTAGCAGTAAGGCTGAAAAGGCTAATCAATAATGCGGATAAAAAGAATTTCTTTTTCATAGGCGCCTCCTTATTTGACTTTGTCACTTTCGTGGTTGATGATTTTGCTGAGGAATTGTTGGGCACGAGGTTCGCTTGGGTTGTCGAAAAAGTCATCAACATCTGTTGTATCCACCAAAACTTCTCCGTCAGCCATAAAGATGATGCGGTCAGCAACTTCACGGGCGAAGCCCATTTCATGGGTAACGACAATCATATTCATACCATCGTGGGCTAATTTTTGCATAACTGCCAGAACATCACCGATGGTTTCAGGGTCAAGGGCAGATGTTGGCTCATCAAAGAGGAGGAGTTCCGGATGCATAGCGAGTCCACGCGCGATGGCAATCCGTTGTTTTTGTCCACCAGATAGCATGGCTGGATATGAATCTTTCTTGTCCCACATATTTACAAATTCAAGATATTTTTGAGCTGTTTTTTCAGCTTCTTTTTTATCAATTCCTAGAACTTTTATGGGTGCGAGTGTTACGTTTTCTAACACTGTTTTATGCGGATAGAGATTAAAATGTTGGAAAACCATGCCGACTTCCTTACGAAGAGGCACCAAATCTTTCTGGCTGGCACCAGCAACTTGGTGACCATTGACTAGAAGACTTCCTTTATCAACAGCCTCCAAACCATTGATGGTACGGATAAGAGTGGACTTCCCTGAACCAGAAGGGCCTAGGAGGACAACGACTTGTCCTTTTTCAAAACGGAGATTGATGTCGCGGAGTGCGTGATAGTCTCCGTAATATTTTTCGACGTGTTCAAATTCTACTAAAGCCATAAGGAATCTCCTTTGTGTTAGATTTTATAACATGATTCTACACCAAAAGATTTGTCTTGTCAAATCATATCTGAAAAAATTCACTAAAATTTTATAAAAAAGCAATCCAGATAGAGAAAAAGCCTAAATCGTGTTATAATGAAGCAATAGAATTCTTAGAAAGAGTGGATGTCTTTTTGATAACACCTACTTATGAATGGCAGTTTGCCCCGCAGGTAGAAGATGCGGATTTTACAAAGATAGCCAAGAAGGCTGGACTGGGTCCTGAGGTGGCTCGGTTATTGTTTGAGAGAGGGATTCAGGACCAAGAAAGTCTGAAGAAGTTTTTAGAACCTTCCTTGGAGGACTTGCATAATCCTTATCTGCTCCATGATATGGATAAGGCAGTGGAACGGATTCGTCAGGCCATTGAAGAAGGGGAAAATATTCTCATCTATGGAGACTACGATGCGGATGGCATGACTTCGGCTTCTATTGTGAAGGAAAGTTTGGAACAGCTTGGTGCTGAGTGCCGTGTTTACTTGCCTAATCGTTTTACTGATGGCTATGGACCTAATGCCAGTGTTTACAAATATTTTATCGAGCAAGAAGGAATTTCCTTGATCGTGACGGTGGATAATGGGGTTGCTGGTCACGAGGCGATTGAACTGGCCCAGTCTATGGGGGTAGATGTCATTGTGACTGACCACCATTCCATGCCTGAAACCTTGCCAGATGCCTATGCGATCGTCCATCCTGAACATCCGGATGCGGATTATCCTTTCAAATATTTGGCTGGTTGCGGAGTGGCCTTCAAGTTGGCTTGTGCCCTTTTAGAAGAAGTACAAGTGGAATTGCTTGATTTGGTCGCTATTGGTACCATTGCAGATATGGTGAGTTTGACAGATGAGAACCGTATCTTGGTTCAGTATGGTCTGGAAATGTTGGGGCACACTCAGCGCATTGGTCTACAAGAAATGATGGATATGGCTGGGATTGCCGCCAACGAAGTAACAGAAGAAACGGTTGGTTTCCAGATTGCCCCCCGTTTGAATGCCTTGGGTCGCTTGGATGATCCTAATCCAGCCATTGATTTGCTGACTGGTTTTGATGACGAGGAAGCGCACGAGATTGCCCTTATGATTCATCAGAAAAACGAAGAGCGCAAGGAAATCGTCCAGTCTATCTATGAAGAAGCCAAGACCATGGTGGATCCTGAGAAGAAAGTCCAAGTCTTGGCTAAGGAAGGCTGGAATCCCGGGGTTCTAGGAATCGTAGCTGGTCGTTTGTTGGAAGAATTGGGGCAGACAGTCATTGTTCTTAATATAGAAGACGGTCGTGCCAAGGGTAGTGCTCGTAGTGTGGAAGCAGTGGATATTTTTGAGGCTCTGGATCCTCATCGAGACCTCTTCATCGCCTTTGGAGGTCATGCGGGTGCAGCGGGTATGACGCTGGAAGTTGAGAAACTCTCAGATTTATCTCATGTCTTGGAAAACTATGTCCGTGAAAAAGGTGCAGATGCTGTTGGCAAGAACAAGCTAAATCTAGATGAAGAACTGGATTTGGAGGTTTTGAGTCTTGAAACAGTTAAAAGTTTTGAACGTTTAGCTCCCTTTGGCATGGACAATCAGAAACCTGTCTTTTATATCAAGGATTTTCAGGTCGAAAGTGCCCGTACCATGGGGGCAGGCAATGCCCATCTCAAGCTGAAAATCTCTAAGGGTGAAGCTAGTTTTGAAGTGGTAGCTTTTGGCCAAGGAAGATGGGCAACAGAGTTTTCTCAAACCAAGAATCTAGAGCTGGCAGTCAAATTGTCTGTCAATCAATGGAATGGTCAAACTGCCCTCCAGTTGATGATGGTGGATGCGCGGGTGGAGGGTGTTCAACTTTTTAACATCCGTGGGAAAAATGCAGTCTTGCCAGAAGGGGTTCCAGTCTTGGACTTTTCTGGAGAATTACCAGATTTAGTAGCTAGTGACGCAGTTGTTGTAAAAACCATTCCTGAGGATATTACTCAGCTGAAGACTATTTTTCAGGAACAGAATTTTTCTGCTGTTTATTTCAAAAATGACATTGACAAGGCCTACTATCTGACAGGGTATGGGACTAGAGAGCAATTTGCCAAATTGTACAAGATCATCTACCAGTTCCCAGAGTTTGATATTCGCTATAAGCTGAAAGATTTGGCCACTTATCTTAATATTCAACAAATTTTGCTGGTCAAGATGATTCAAGTATTTGAAGAACTAGGCTTTGTGACCATCAAAGATGGGGTCATGACAGTGAATAAAGAGGCACCAAAGCGGGAGATAGGAGAAAGTCAGATTTACCAAAATCTTAAACAAACCGTCAAAGACCAAGAAATGATGGCGCTGGGTACCGTGCAAGAAATTTATGACTTTTTAATGGAAAAAGAATAGCAGATAGGAAAGAGTTGGGAAACCAGCTCTTTTTTGAAAACAAATCTTCATTTTGAAAATCATCAAAAAAATGGTATAATGGTAGGAAAAGATTCGGCTAAAAGTAATAGTGCTTTTAGAATAAGAGGGTAAGCAACCCTATAATCAAGATAAATTAAGCTTTCGGAGGAAAAATGAGTAATATCAGTTTAACAACACTTGGTGGTGTGCGTGAAAATGGGAAAAATATGTATATCGCTGAAATCGATGGGTCTATTTTCGTTTTGGATGCAGGTCTGAAATATCCTGAAAATGAACAACTAGGGGTGGACGTCGTTATTCCAAACATGGACTACCTTTTTGAAAATAGCGACCGTATCGCTGGGGTCTTCTTGACCCACGGTCATGCGGATGCCATTGGTGCTCTGCCTTATCTCTTGGCTGAAGCCAAGGTGCCTGTATTTGGCTCTGAGTTGACCATTGAGTTGGCCAAACTCTTTGTCAAAGGAAATGATACGGTTAAGAAATTCAATGATTTCCATGTCATTGATGAGGATACGGAGATTGATTTTGGAGGGACAGTGGTGTCCTTCTTCCGTACGACCCACTCTATCCCAGAAAGTTTGGGTGTTGTCTTGAAGACGGCTGAGGGTAGTATCGTTTATACAGGTGACTTCAAATTTGACCAGACAGCTAGTGAATCCTATGCGACAGACTTCGCTCGCTTGGCAGAAATCGGTCGTGATGGAGTTCTAGCTCTTCTCAGTGACTCAGCCAATGCAGACAGCAATATTCAAGTGGCTAGCGAAAGTGAAGTTGGGGATGAAATCACCCAAACCATTGCGGACTGGGAGGGACGTATCATTGTTGCGGCGGTAGCTAGCAACCTTTCTCGTATCCAGCAGGTGTTTGACGCTGCGGATGCAACAGGCCGTCGTGTGGTCTTGACAGGATTTGATATTGAAAATATCGTCCGCACTGCTATTCGTCTTAAGAAATTGTCCCTAGCTAACGAGAGTCTTTTGATTAAGCCAAAAGATATGTCTCGTTTTGAAGACCATGAGTTGATTATCCTTGAGACAGGTCGTATGGGTGAGCCAATCAACGGTCTTCGCAAGATGTCGATTGGTCGCCACCGTTATGTGGAAATCAAGGACGGTGACCTAGTTTATATCGTAACCACTCCGTCTATCGCTAAAGAAGCAGTTATGGCGCGTGTGGAAAATATGATTTACCAAGCTGGCGGGGTTGTCAAACTGATCACTCAAAGCTTGCGTGTGTCAGGGCATGGAAATGCGCGTGATTTGCAGTTGATGATCAATCTCTTGCAACCCAAATATCTCTTCCCAATTCAAGGGGAATACCGTGAGTTAGATGCTCATGCTAAGGCTGCTATGGCAGTTGGGATGTTGCCAGAACGCATTTTCATCCCTAAAAAGGGAACCAGCATGGCTTATGAGAATGGGGGCTTTGTCCCAGCTGGCGCGGTTTCGGCAGGGGATGTCTTGATTGACGGAAATGCCATCGGTGATGTTGGTAATGTGGTTCTTCGTGACCGTAAGGTCTTGTCAGAAGATGGAATTTTCATCGTCGCAATCACCGTTAACCGTCGTGAGAAGAAAATTGTAGCCAAGGCTCGTGTTCACACGCGTGGATTTGTTTATCTCAAGAAGAGTCGCGATATTCTCCGTGAAAGTTCAGAATTGATTAACCAGACGGTAGAAGACTATCTTCAAGGAGATGACTTTGACTGGGCAGATCTTAAAGGGAAGGTTCGTGATAATCTGACCAAGTATCTCTTTGACCAGACTAAGCGTCGTCCAGCTATTTTACCAGTAGTCATGGAAGCAAAATAATCGTTGAAATAAACAGAGAGAAAGTCGAGTTTCGGCTTTTTCTTATCGGAAAATAGAAGGAGCAAATTGTGGCAGTAATGAAAATTGAGTATTACTCACAGGTTTTGGATATGGAATGGGGAGTGAATGTTCTCTATCCTGATGCCAATCGAGTGGAAGAACCAGAGTGTCATGACATTCCCGTCTTATACCTCTTGCACGGGATGTCTGGCAATCATAATAGTTGGCTCAAGCGGACTAACGTAGAACGCTTACTTCGAGGAACCAATCTCATCGTTGTTATGCCCAATACCAGCAACGGTTGGTATACCGATACCCAATATGGTTTTGACTACTACACGGCTCTAGCAGAGGAATTGCCACAGGTTCTAAAACGCTTCTTCCCTAATATGACCAGCAAGCGTGAAAAGACCTTTATCGCTGGTCTTTCCATGGGAGGCTACGGCTGCTTCAAACTGGCTCTTGCTACAAATCGTTTTTCTCATGCAGCTAGCTTTTCAGGTGCCCTTAGTTTTCAAGATTTTTCTCCTGAAAGCCAAAATCTGGGGACACCAGCTTACTGGAGAGGTGTGTTTGGGGAGATTAAAGATTGGACAGCTAGCCCCTATTCTCTTGAAAGTCTGGCTAAAAATTCGGACAAAAAGACCAAGCTTTGGGCTTGGTGTGGCGAACAGGATTTCTTGTATGAAGCCAATAATCTCTCAGTGAAAAATCTCAAAAAACTTGGATTTGATGTGACCTATAGCCATAGCGCTGGAACTCACGAGTGGTACTACTGGGAAAAACAATTGGAACGTTTTTTAGCAACCCTGCCAATTGACTTCAAATTAGAAGAGAGATTGTCATAATTTAGCTTTCTTTCAGCTTATTTTAGTAAAATAGTCTTTATTTGCTAGAAAGGTGGAGAGACATGCGCTGGATTTTTCGTTTGATAGGGGCTTTCTTTTCTTTTTTGTGGCGTTTGTTTTGGCGCCTAGTTTGGATAGCCGTGCTCTTATGTGCTCTTGCTTTCGGACTTCTCTGGTATCTGAACGGGGATTTTCAAGGAGCGCTAAAGCAAGCAGAGCGGTCAGTAAAGATTGGTCAACAAAGTATCGGCCAATGGGGAAAAACAGGGCAACTGCCTAAGTTGAACCAGACAGATAGCCATCAACACTCTGAGGGAAGGTGGCCGCAGGCTTCAGCTCGTATTTACCTAGATCCTCAGATGGATTCAGGATTTCAAGAGGCGTATTTAGAAGCGATTCAGAACTGGAATCAAACTGGTGCTTTTAACTTTAAAGTTGTCACCGAGTCTAGCAAGGCAGATATTATGGCTACGGAGATGAATGACGGAGGCACTCCTGTGGCAGGAGAGGCAGAAAGTCAGACCAATCTCTTGACGGGTCAATTCTTGTCTGTAACGGTGCGTCTGAATCACTATTATCTGTCCAATCCTAACTATGGCTATTCCTATGAGCGTATTGTCCATACGGCAGAACATGAGTTGGGGCATGCGATTGGCTTGGATCATACAGATGAGAAGTCTGTGATGCAACCAGCAGGTTCCTTTTATGGTATCCAGGAAGAAGATGTTACAAACCTCCGAAAAATATATGAGATCAATGAGTAGGGGACTATCTTTCCCTACTTTTTTGCTATAATGGAACTATGAATAACTTGATTAAATCAAAACTAGAGCTCTTGCCGACCAGCCCTGGTTGCTACATTCACAAGGATAAAAACGGTACGATTATCTATGTAGGAAAAGCTAAAAATCTGCGTAATCGCGTGAGGTCCTATTTCCGTGGAAGTCATGATACTAAGACAGAGGCTCTGGTATCTGAAATTGTGGATTTTGAATTTATCGTTACGGAGTCCAATATTGAGGCACTTCTCCTAGAAATTAATCTGATCAAGGAAAATAAGCCTAAATACAATATCATGCTCAAGGATGACAAGTCCTATCCTTTCATCAAAATCACCAATGAGCGCTATCCTCGTTTGATTATTACCCGTCAGGTCAAAAAGGACGGCGGTCTCTACTTTGGACCTTATCCAGATGTGGGGGCCGCCAATGAAATCAAGCGGTTGCTGGATCGGATTTTCCCTTTTCGCAAGTGTACCAATCCACCGTCTAAGGTCTGTTTTTACTACCATATCGGCCAGTGCATGGCCCACACTATCTGTAAGAAGGATGAGGCCTATTTCAAGTCCATGGCTCAGGAGGTTTCTGATTTTCTAAAAGGGCAGGATGACAAAATTATTGATGACCTCAAGGGAAAGATGGCAACGGCAGCCCAGACTATGGAATTTGAACGTGCAGCGGAATACCGTGACCTAATTCAGGCTATTGGAACGCTTCGAACCAAGCAACGGGTCATGGCTAAGGATCTCCAAAATCGGGATGTCTTTGGCTACTATGTGGACAAGGGATGGATGTGTGTTCAGGTTTTCTTTGTCCGTCAGGGCAAGCTCATCGAGCGGGATGTCAATCTTTTCCCTTATTATAATGATCCGGATGAGGATTTTCTAACCTATGTGGGACAATTTTATCAGGAAAAATCCCACTTGGTTCCCAACGAAGTATTGATTCCGCAGGATATTGACGAAGAAGCTGTCAAGGCCTTGGTGGATACCAAGATTCTCAAACCCCAGCGTGGAGAGAAAAAACAACTGGTCAATCTGGCTATAAAGAATGCACGTGTCAGTCTGGAGCAGAAGTTCAATCTGCTAGAAAAATCTGTCGAAAAGACCCAAGGGGCTATTGAAAATCTAGGACGTTTGCTTCAAATCCCAACCCCAGTCCGCATTGAGTCCTTCGATAATTCCAATATCATGGGAACCAGCCCTGTTTCGGCTATGGTGGTCTTTGTCAATGGCAAACCAAGTAAGAAGGATTATCGTAAGTACAAGATAAAAACCGTTGTTGGGCCAGATGACTATGCCAGTATGAGAGAAGTCATTCGTAGGCGCTATGGTCGAGTACAGCGTGAGGCTTTGACTCCTCCAGATTTGATTGTCATTGATGGAGGACAGGGTCAAGTCAATATCGCCAAGCAAGTCATTCAAGAGGAACTGGGCTTGGATATCCCTATTGCAGGTCTGCAAAAGAATGATAAACACCAAACACATGAATTGCTCTTTGGAAATCCGCTTGAGGTGGTGGAGTTGTCTCGCAATTCTAAGGAATTCTTCCTCCTCCAACGCATTCAAGATGAGGTGCACCGCTTTGCCATCACCTTCCACCGCCAACTGCGCTCCAAAAATTCCTTTTCATCCCAATTGGATGGGATTGAAGGTCTGGGGCCTAAACGTAAGCAGAATCTCATGAAGCATTTCAAGTCTCTGACCAAAATCAAGGAAGCCAGTGTGGATGAGATTGTCGAAGTTGGAGTACCAAGAGCAGTAGCAGAAGCTGTGCAAAGAAAGTTGAACCCGCAGGAAGAAGAGGAATTAGCTCAAGTAGCGGAAAAACAAGTAGATTACCAAACGGAAGGAAACCACAATGAAGCATAAAATCGCAATTTTATCAGATATTCATGGCAATACAACTGCCCTAGAAGCAGTGATTGCAGATGCTAAAAATCAAGGAGTCAGTGAATATTGGCTTCTGGGAGATATTTTTCTTCCTGGTCCAGGCGCAAATGACTTGGTCGCTCTGTTAAAGGACCTTCCTATCACAGCCAGTGTTCGAGGCAATTGGGATGATTGTGTCCTTGAAGCCTTGGATGGTGAATATGGTTTGGAACATCCACAAGAAATCCAATCAATGCGAATGACCCAGTTTTTGATGGAGCGAATGGATCCTGCAACGATTGTCTGGTTACGAAGCTTGCCTTTGCTGGAAAAGAAAGAAGTTGAGGGGCTACGCTTTTCTATCTCTCATAATTTGCCAAATAAGAACTATGGTGGTGACTTGCTAGTTGAGAATGATACAGAGAAATTTGACAAACTCCTAGATGATGAAGTTGACGTGGCAGTCTATGGTCATGTTCACAAGCAGTTGCTTCGTTATGGCAGTCAAGGGCAACAAATCATCAATCCAGGGTCGATTGGCATGCCCTATTTTAATTGGGAGGCGTTAAAAAATCACCGTGCCCAGTATGCCGTGATAGAAGTTGAAGATGGGGAATTGGTAAATATCCTATTTCGTAAAGTCGCTTATGATTATGAAGCGGAGTTAGAACTGGCCAAGTCCAAGGGACTTCCCTTTATCGAAATGTATGAAGAGCTACGAAGAGAAGACAACTATCAGGGGCACAATCTGGAACTATTAGCAAGCTTAATAGAAAAGCATGGGTATGTAGAAGATGTGAAGAAATTTTTTGATTTTTTGTAAGAGTTTCCTAAAATAACCAATGCAAACTATAAAAGCGATTGGCTGGCCCAATCGTTTTTAATATATCTTATTGTAATTGAGATTTATCTGGGAGGTAAGAACCACCTAGATAGGTATTGCTGAGTTTTTCAAGGGTTCCATCTTGGTAGAGTTCTTTGAGCGCTTTATCAAATTTCTCTTTAAACTCTTTTTGGTCGTTTGAGAAAACGATATAGTTGTTGGGGCTATCGGCAGAAGGTAAATCAACGACTGAGAGATTTAAGCCGCGGTCCTTGATGATTTTTTGAACGGATACCTTGTCAAAGACTAGGAAATCAAATTCACCGTTAGAGAGGTCTAGGATTCGCTTACCGATATCCTCGCCAGAAAAATCGATAGTAGCAGGATTATCAGTATGTTTTTGATTCCAGTTATTGATGAATTGAGCGTTTGAAGTTCCGGTATCCTCTTGCGTTGTTTTACCAGCAATTTGGTCAAGTGAAGTCAAAGGATTTTTCTTGTTGCTGACAAGGACGAGGGGGTTGTTCGAAATTGGAAGTGAGTAGAGGTATTTTTCAGCACGCTCTTTTGTATAACTCAAGTTATTGGCTGCAGCCTGATAGTGACCAGAATCAAGTCCTGGGAAGATACTCTCCCAGGCAGTTCTTTGGAATTGAATCTCGTAGTCGCTGAGTTTTTCATCAACTGCTTTTAGAACTTCGATGTCGAAGCCTGTTAGATTGCCCTTATCTTCGTAGTCAAATGGCGGCACATCGCCAGCTGTAGCAACGACGATTGTCTTTTGAGAGCTGGTCTCTTTAGGTGTGGCTTGATTTCCACAGGCAACTAAAAATGGTAGGATGGCTAATAATAGGCTAAATTTTTTCATAATGTCTCCATTCAAATGTAAAGTTATCTGCTAGTTTATCAGAAATGTTCCTGATGAACCAATATATATTTTTTATGGCCGTAATAAAAAATCTTAATCATGAAAAATCCCTGCAAGCTCTTTCAAATTATGGTAGAATGGAAGCAGTAGAATTAGAAAAGGAAATCGATTATGAAATTTCTGGAATTAAACAAAAAACGTCATGCGACTAAGCAGTTTACTGATAAGCCTGTTGATCCAAAAGATGTGCGTACGGCTATCGAAATTGCAACCTTGGCTCCAAGCGCCCACAACAGTCAGCCTTGGAAATTTGTGGTGGTTCGTGAGAAAAATGCTGAATTGGCGAAGTTGGCTTATGGTTCAAACTTTGAGCAAGTATCATCAGCGCCTGTAACCATTGCCCTCTTTACAGATACGGACTTAGCAAAACGTGCTCGTAAGATTGCCCGTGTCGGTGGGGCAAAGAATTTTTCAGAAGAACAACTACAATACTTCATGCAGAACTTACCCGCTGAATTTGCGCGCTATAATGAACAACAGATTAGCGATTACCTAGCTCTCAATGCAGGTTTGGTTGCCATGAACTTGATTCTCGCTCTTACAGACCAAGGAATTGGATCAAATATGATTCTTGGATTTGACAAATCAAAAGTCAACGAAGTTTTGGATATCGAAGACCGTTTCCGCCCAGAACTCTTGATTACAGTGGGTTACACAGATGAAAAATTAGAACCAAGCTATCGCTTGCCAGTGGATGAAATAATTGAAAAAAGATAGGAAGAAGAACAAATGACAGCAATTGATTTTACAGCAGAAGTAGAAAAGCGTAAAGACGACCTCTTGGCAGACTTGTTTAGCCTTTTAGAAATCAACTCAGAACGTGATGACAACAAGGCGGATGCCCAGCATCCATTTGGACCTGGTCCAGTAAAAGCTTTGGAGAAATTCCTTGAAATCGCAGACCGCGATGGCTACCCAACTAAAAATGTTGACAACTACGCAGGACATTTTGAGTTTGGTGATGGCGAAGAAGTTCTCGGAATCTTTGCCCACATGGACGTGGTGCCAGCTGGTAGCGGTTGGGACACAGACCCTTATACACCAACTATCAAAGACGGTCGCCTTTATGCACGTGGAGCTTCGGATGATAAGGGGCCTACAACAGCTTGTTACTATGGTTTGAAAATCATCAAAGAATTGGGCCTTCCAACTTCTAAGAAAGTTCGTTTCATCGTTGGAACAGATGAAGAATCAGGTTGGGCAGACATGGACTACTATTTCGAGCACGTAGGACTTGCCAAACCAGACTTCGGTTTCTCTCCAGATGCTGAATTCCCTATCATCAACGGTGAAAAAGGAAATATCACAGAATATCTTCATTTTACAGGAGAAAATACAGGTGCTGCCCGTCTTCACAGCTTTACAGGTGGTTTGCGTGAAAACATGGTGCCTGAATCAGCAACAGCAGTTGTTTCAGGCGACTTGGCTGACTTGCAAGGGAAACTAGATACTTTTGTTGCAGAACACAAGCTCAGAGGAGAACTCCAAGAAGAAGCTGGCCAATACAAGGTGACGATCATTGGTAAATCAGCTCACGGTGCTATGCCTGCTTCAGGTGTCAATGGTGCGACTTACCTAGCTCTCTTCCTCAGTCAGTTTGACTTTGCTGGTCCAGCCAAAGACTACCTTGACATCGCTGGTAAAATTCTCTTGAGCGACCATGAAGGTGAAAGTCTCAAGATTGCTCATGTGGATGAAAAGATGGGTGCCCTTTCTATGAACGCAGGTGTCTTCCGCTTCGATGAAACAAGCGCTGATAATACCATTGCCCTTAACATCCGCTATCCAAAAGGAACCAACCCAGAGCAAATCAAGTCAATTCTTGAAAACTTGCCAGTTGCTTCTGTTAGTCTATCAGAACATGGTCATACCCCTCACTATGTACCCATGGAAGATCCACTTGTGCAAATCTTGTTGAATGTCTATGAAAAACAAACTGGTCTTCAAGGTCATGAACAAGTTATCGGTGGTGGAACCTTTGGTCGTTTGCTCGAACGTGGGGTTGCCTACGGTGCTATGTTCCCAGACTCAATTGACACCATGCACCAAGCCAATGAATTTATCGCCTTGGACGATCTCTTCCGAGCTGCAGCAATCTACGCCGAAGCTATTTATGAATTGATCAAATAAAACGATAGAAGTCTGAGATTTTATGCTTGGACTTCTTTTTGGAGGGAAAACATATGTCTCAAATTGAAAGAATCAAGCAGGCTATTATGGCAGATCCGCAGAATGCTACTTTTACAAAGCGTGGCATCGAGCCTCTCTTTGCAGCGCCAAAGACTGCTCGCATCAATATCATCGGTCAGGCACCGGGACTTAAAACCCAAGAAGCAGGCCTTTACTGGAAGGACAAAAGTGGTGATCGTTTGCGGGACTGGCTAGGTGTGGATGAAGATACCTTTTACAATTCAGGTTATTTTGCTGTTCTGCCTATGGATTTCTACTTTCCAGGGCATGGAAAATCAGGTGATTTGCCACCGCGAGCAGGTTTTGCTGAAAAATGGCATCCTCAGCTCTTGCAAGAATTGCCAGATATTCAATTGACCCTCTTGATTGGTCAGTATGCCCAAGCCTACTATTTACATGAAAAAATCAGTGGCAAGGTGACAGAACGGGTAAAACATTACCAGAACTACTTGCCAACCTATTTTCCACTGGTACACCCCTCACCTCGCAATCAAATCTGGATGGCAAAAAATCCGTGGTTTGAGTCAGAAGTAGTGCCGTATTTGAAAAAAAGAATTAAAACCATTTTAGGAGAAGAAGAATGAAAGAAATCACCTTTGACGCATTTTACCAGCTTTACCAAAACGAGCAACTTTCTCTAGTGGACGTGAGAGAAGTGGATGAGTTTGAAGCTCTTCATTTAGAAGATGCCCATAACCTGCCACTTAGTCAATTAGCTGATACTTATGATCAATTGGACAAGAACCAGTTGCATTATGTCATTTGTAAATCTGGGATGAGATCGACGCGTGCTTGCCAATTCTTATCAGAACAAGGTTATGAGGTTATCAATGTTCAAGGTGGCATGATGGCATTTGAAGAACTTTAAACAGTACAATTTTCTCCTACTTGGTGTGAACTAGGTAGGAGAATCTTATTTTTAGATAATTCTTATTTTTAAGAATCTTGAAAACATTCAATATTTACTTCGTGAAGCTTTTTTCATACTCTTATTCATGATATACTAGGTCAGTATTTTATAAATATGAAGGAGATTTTCATGGCTAAAAAAGGTGCCTTAACAGGTTTACTCTTGTTTGGAATATTTTTTGGTGCGGGGAACTTGATTTTTCCGCCTTCTCTAGGTGCTCTATCTGGAGAACATTTTCTTCCTGCCATCGCAGGTTTTGTCTTTTCAGGTGTTGGTATCGCCGTCTTGACCCTTATTATTGGAACGCTAAATCCTAAAGGATATATTTACGAGATTTCAACAAAGATAGCGCCTTGGTTTGCGACTCTTTACCTCTCAGTTCTTTACTTGTCAATCGGTCCATTCTTTGCTATCCCACGTACTGCTACAACAGCTTACGAGGTAGGGATTAGCCCCCTTTTGTCGGATGCAAATAAAGGTCTTGGCTTGATTGTCTTTACGGTTCTGTATTTTGCAGCAGCCTATCTAATTTCGCTTAATCCATCAAAAATCTTGGATCGTATCGGCCGTATTTTAACGCCAGTCTTTGCGATTTTGATTGTTATCTTGGTTGTTCTGGGAGCTTTCAAATACGGTGGAACAAGTCCACAAGCTGCTTCAGTTGCTTATCAAGCTTCTGCCTTTGGGACAGGTTTCCTAGAAGGTTACAATACCTTGGACGCCCTTGCTTCAGTTGCCTTTAGCGTAATCGCAGTTCAAACCTTGAAACAACTTGGATTCTCAAGTAAGAAAGAATACATTTCAACTATTTGGGTGGTTGGTATCGTTGTAGCCCTTGCCTTCAGCGCTCTTTACATCGGCTTAGGTTTCCTTGGAAATCATTTTCCAGTACCAGCTGAAGCGATGAAGGGTGGAACACCAGGTGTTTACATCTTGTCACAAGCTACTCAAGAAATCTTCGGCTCAACAGCTCAACTCTTCCTCGCAGCTATGGTTACCGTAACCTGCTTCACAACAACAGTTGGTCTGATTGTGTCAACAGCTGAGTTCTTTAATGAACGCTTCCCACAAATCAGCTACAAGGTTTATGCGACAGCCTTTACTTTGATTGGATTTGCTATTGCTAATCTGGGTCTTGATGCGATTATCAAGTACTCCATTCCTGTACTGGTTATTTTGTACCCAATCACGATTGCCATCGTTATGATTGTCATTGTCAACAAATTTGTGGCTCTTTCAAAACCAGGTATGCAGTTGACAATTGCTGTTGTTACAGCTATTGCCATTGCAAGCGTACTAGGAAGCTCGTTTAAGGTTGAGTTTCTTGCAAACCTTGTCAACGCTCTTCCTTTTGCCAAGGCATCTCTTCCATGGTTGGTGCCAGCCATCGTCGGAATCTTGCTTTCATTGGTTTTACCAAACAAGCAAGAAAGCGATGTTTTTGAAATGGAATAATCATTGAAATCACTTTTGTAGTCAGTCTACAGGAGTGATTTTCTTTTTTATCCGATGATAAATGTGTTATAATAGGTAGCAAAAGAGGTGAAGAAATGAATCAAACAGTAGAATATATAAAAGAACTGACAGCCATTGCGTCACCAACGGGCTTCACTCGGGAGATTTCGGACTATTTAGTCAAGACTCTAGAAGGTTTTGGTTACCAGCCAGTTCGTACAACCAAGGGCGGTGTCAATGTGACTATCAAAGGTCAAAATGATGAGCAACAACGCTATGTGACTGCCCATGTAGATACGCTGGGGGCTATTGTCCGTGCTGTCAAACCAGATGGCCGTCTCAAAATGGACCGTATCGGTGGTTTCCCTTGGAACATGATTGAAGGAGAAAACTGTACTGTTCATGTGGCTAGTAGAGGTGAAAAAGTATCAGGAACCATCCTTATCCACCAAACTTCTTGCCATGTCTACAAGGATGCAGGAACTGCAGAACGCACGCAAGACAATATGGAAGTGCGTTTGGATGCAAAAGTAACCACTGAAAAAGAAACTCGTGCCTTGGGGATTGAGGTCGGTGATTTTATCAGTTTTGACCCACGAACTGTCGTGACAGAGACAGGTTTTATCAAGTCTCGTCATTTGGACGATAAGGTCAGCGCAGCGATTTTGCTTAACCTGCTTCGTATTTATAAGGAAGAGAAGATTGAATTGCCCGTAACAACCCATTTTGCTTTTTCAGTCTTTGAAGAAGTAGGCCACGGTGCTAACTCCAATATCCCTGCTCAGGTAGTAGAATATCTGGCTGTGGATATGGGAGCCATGGGAGATGACCAGCAAACAGATGAGTACACAGTGTCTATCTGTGTCAAGGATGCTTCTGGGCCTTATCACTATGACTTCCGTCAACATTTGGTTGCCTTGGCTAAAGAGCAAGATATTCCATTTAAGCTGGACATCTATCCATTCTATGGATCGGACGCTTCAGCGGCTATGTCTGCAGGAGCAGAAGTCAAACACGCCCTTCTAGGTGCTGGTATCGAGTCTAGCCATTCTTATGAGCGTACTCATATTGACTCGGTGGTTGCAACAGAGCATATGGTTGATGCTTATCTTAAGAGCGCATTGGTAGACTAATATGTGTTTGATTTGTCAGAGAATTGAGTTCATTAAAGCTGGGGAAAATCCCTACTTTGTCAAAGAGTTGGAAACAGGCTATCTTGTCATTGGAGATCACCAGTATTTTGCAGGTTATAGTCTCTTTCTAGCCAAGGAACACGTCACGGAATTGCACCATTTAGAAAAGGAAACAAGACTCCATTTTCTAGAAGAAATGAGTTTAGTCCAAGAGGCAGTTGCTAAGGCCTTTGCTGCTGAGAAAATGAATATCGAACTGCTAGGAAATGGTGATGCCCATCTTCATTGGCATCTGTTCCCTAGACGAAGAGGTGATATGAATGGTCACGGTCTCAATGGACGTGGTCCAGTCTGGTGGGTTCCCTTTGAAGAAATGACAGCAGAAACTTGCCAAGTAAAATCGGATGAGATTGAAAGATTAGTCAAATGTTTATCGTCAGAAGTAGATAACCTATTAGAAATAAAGGAGTAGAAATGAAAAAAAGATACCTTGTCTTGACAGCCTTGCTAGCCTTGAGTCTAGCAGCTTGTTCACAAGAAAAAGCAAAAAACGAAGATGGCGCAGCTAAGACAGAACAAACAGCCAAGGCTGATGGAACAGTCGGCAGTAAGTCTCAAGGAGCTGCCCAGAAAAAAGCAGAAGTGGTTAACAAAGGAGACTACTACAGCATCCAAGGGAAATACGATGAAATCATCGTAGCCAATAAACACTATCCATTGTCTAAAGACTACAATCCAGGGGAAAATCCGACTGCCAAGGCAGAGTTGGTCAAACTCATCAAAGCGATGCAAGAGGCAGGATTCCCAATTAGTGACCATTATAGTGGCTTTAGAAGTTATGAAACTCAGACCAAGCTCTATCAAGATTATGTCAATCAAGATGGGAAAGCAGCAGCTGACCGTTACTCTGCCCGACCTGGCTATAGCGAACACCAAACAGGCTTGGCCTTTGATGTGATTGGGACTGATGGTGATTTGGTAACAGAAGAAAAAGCAGCCCAATGGCTTTTGAACCATGCAGCTGACTATGGCTTTGTTGTCCGTTATCTCAAAGGTAAGGAAAAGGAAACAGGCTATATGGCTGAGGAATGGCACCTGCGTTATGTCGGAAAAGAAGCAAAAGAAATTGCTGAGAGTGGTCTCAGTTTGGAAGAATACTATGGCTTTGAAGGCGGAGATTACGTCGATTAAAAAATAAACTTTTCTCTTGCAATTCCAGATAAATAGTGTATAATAGATGGGTATGTGAAAAAGCATACTTGTGGGAGGTAAAAATCTCTAATTACCGCCAAAACCACAAAGGAGGATTTAAAAATGGCTAAAAAAGTCGAAAAACTTGTAAAATTGCAAATCCCTGCTGGTAAAGCTACACCAGCTCCACCGGTTGGACCTGCTCTTGGTCAAGCTGGTATCAACATCATGGGATTCACAAAAGAGTTCAACGCTCGTACAGCTGACCAAGCTGGTATGATCATTCCAGTTGTTATCTCAGTTTACGAAGATAAATCATTTACTTTCATCACTAAAACACCACCAGCTGCTGTTCTTTTGAAAAAAGCTGCAGGTGTTGAAAAAGGATCAGGTACACCTAACAAAACTAAAGTTGCTACAGTTACTCGTGCACAAGTACAAGAAATTGCAGAAACTAAGATGCCAGATTTGAACGCAGCAAACGTGGAGTCTGCAATGCGTATGATCGAAGGTACTGCTCGTTCTATGGGATTCACTGTTGTTGACTAATCAATAACACAGTAGAAAATCTCACAGCAGTCTATTAGTTGCTTTTCATACTAGGCAAGTGATTGAGGCTTGTACTTGGGTACAGCAAGGGAACTTAACGATGTAGGAAAAGGAAAATAATAGACTGAAAACCCGCAAGACTTCATCATTTCGAGGAGTGACGTGGGAGATGAAAATCGATTGAACCACTTACAAGGAGAATAGAAAATGGCTAAAAAAAGCAAACAACTTCGTGCTGCTCTTGAGAAAATCGACAGCACAAAAGCATACAGTGTAGAAGAAGCTGTAGCACTTGCAAAAGAAACTAACTTTGCAAAATTTGACGCAACTGTAGAAGTTGCTTACAACTTGAACATTGACGTTAAAAAAGCTGACCAACAAATCCGTGGAGCAATGGTATTGCCAAACGGTACTGGTAAAACTTCACGCGTTCTTGTTTTCGCACGTGGTGCAAAAGCTGAAGAAGCAAAAGCTGCTGGTGCAGACTTTGTTGGTGAAGATGACCTTGTTGCTAAAATCAACGACGGTTGGTTGGACTTCGACGTAGTTATCGCTACACCTGACATGATGGCTCTTGTTGGACGTCTTGGACGTGTCCTTGGACCACGTAACTTGATGCCAAACCCTAAAACTGGTACTGTAACAATGGATGTTGCAAAAGCAGTTGAAGAGTCTAAAGGTGGTAAAATCACTTACCGTGCTGACCGTGCAGGTAACGTTCAAGCAATCATCGGTAAAGTATCATTTGAAGCTGAAAAATTGGTTGAAAACTTCAAAGCTTTCAACGAAACAATCCAAAAAGCAAAACCAGCTACAGCTAAAGGAACTTACGTAACAAACTTGACTATCACAACTACTCAAGGTGTTGGTATCAAAGTTGACGTAAACTCACTTTAATCAGTAGTTTATATCAGAGAACGAGTACGAAAGTGCTCGTTTTTTTAGGTATGACGGGCATTTCGTTCATCTGAGATGTAAGTCTTCTGTGGGTACCATATACTAGTAAACCTGTTAGAGATTCTCAAGTCTGACGCTGGAAATAAGAATCGGTAGAGAGTGAGATAGCGAAATCGTGGTTATACGAATAGGCACGTGATAGTAAGGTGTATATAGTGGATAAGGGTACCAGCAACTCTAAAGTCCAAATATGTAGTCGTAACCTATATGCGTAAACTAGGTGAGTAATTGAATTTGAACCAGAGAGGTAATAATAAATTTATGCTATAGTCATGACAGCTTGTATGCTTTTGATTCTAGTTTATCAAATAATAGATTAGAATTGTCAGATAATATCATTTTATGTTATAATGAAGAAAAAACAGAGGTGTTCAAATGTCAGAAGCAGGTCATAAGTTTTTAGCAAAACTGGGGAAAAAACGCTTACGTCCAGGTGGAAAACGTGCCACAGATTGGTTAATTGCGGAAGGAGGATTTTCAAAAGAAAAGAGAATACTAGAAGTTGCGTGCAATAGGGGAACTACAGCAATTGAGTTGGCACAGCGTTTTGGTTGTAAGATAACTGCTGTTGATATGGATGGACAAGCTTTAGAAGCGGCTAAAAAATCTGCTGAAACGGCAGGTGTTGGTCATTTAATTAGGTTTGAAAGAGCCAATGCAATGAAACTTCCTTATGAAGATGCTAGTTTTGATATTGTTATAAATGAAGCTATGCTGACTATGCAAGTCGATCAAGCTAAGAAAAAATGTGTAATGGAGTATCTAAGGGTTTTAAAGCCTGGAGGTCTTCTCCTGACACATGATGTGCTTCTTAAGGAAGCTAAAGAGTCTGTCAGACAGGAATTGTCGCAAGCAATTCATGTAAATGTAGGTCCTTTAACTCAAGATGGTTGGGAACAGGTGATGATAGAATCAGGTTATTGTGATGTGAAAGTATTGACTGGTGAAATGACATTAATGAAATTATCAGGTATGATTTATGACGAAGGTTGGCTAGGAACTTTGAAAATTTGTGTAAATGCTTGTAAAAAGGAGAATAGAAAGCAGTTTTTAACTATGTATAAAATGTTTAATAAGAATAAAAAGAACTTGGGATTTATTGCGATGGCTAGTTATAAATCGTTAAATCGTTAGATAATTATTGAAGTTAACTTTTCCTTTTTTCTTTCTTAAAAAATATGCTATAATAGAGAGTAAAAAACTTTGAAAGAAAGAAAAAGATGAATTTAAAAGATTACATTGCAACAATTGAAAATTATCCGAAGGAAGGTATTACTTTCCGTGATATCAGTCCTTTGATGGCTGATGGAAATGCTTATAGCTATGCTGTTCGTGAAATCGTTCAGTATGCTACTGACAAGAAAATTGATATGATCGTAGGGCCTGAAGCTCGTGGTTTTATCGTGGGTTGTCCAGTTGCCTTTGAGTTGGGAATTGGTTTTGCGCCTGTTCGTAAGCCAGGAAAATTGCCACGCGAAGTCATTTCTGCTGACTATGAAAAAGAGTACGGTGTTGATACCTTGACTATGCATGCTGACGCCATCAAGCCAGGTCAACGTGTTCTGATCGTAGATGACCTCTTGGCAACAGGTGGAACTGTTAAGGCAACCATCGAGATGATTGAAAAACTTGGTGGTGTTGTAGCAGGTTGTGCCTTCCTTGTTGAATTGGATGACTTGAACGGTCGTGAAAAAATCGGTGACTACGATTACAAGGTTCTTATGCATTATTAATGAAAAACAGTCCCTAGGGCTGTTTTCTCTACATTAGGATATAAAAACAGACTATATCTAGTTAGAGAAAAACTATAATTGAAAACTATATCTTCTTGCAGTATAATAAAGGGAACAAGTATTTGAGTTTTGACTTCAAACACATGCAATTATTCCTGAAAGAGTACAGCTAGGAGAGGGTTATGCCGATTCGAATTGATAAAAAATTGCCAGCTGTTGAGATTTTACGGACAGAGAATATCTTTGTCATGGATGATCAACGTGCGGCCCACCAAGATATCCGTCCCTTGAAGATTTTAATTTTAAATCTCATGCCACAGAAAATGGTTACAGAAACCCAATTGTTGCGCCATTTGGCTAATACGCCCCTGCAATTGGACATTGATTTTCTCTATATGGAGACCCACCGTTCTAAAACAACTCGTTCAGAGCACATGGAAACCTTCTATAAAACTTTTCCTGAGGTCAAGGATGAGTATTTTGATGGGATGATTATCACGGGTGCTCCAGTTGAACATTTACCATTTGAGGAAGTAGACTACTGGGAGGAATTTACTCAGGTGCTTGAGTGGTCTAAGACTCATGTCTATTCGACCCTTCATATCTGTTGGGGGGCTCAGGCTGGTCTTTATCTGCGTTATGGGGTGGAAAAATACCAGATGGACAGTAAGTTATCAGGTATCTATCCTCAGGATACTTTAAAAGAAGGACATCTTCTCTTTAGAGGCTTTGACGATAGCTACGTTTCCCCTCATTCTCGGCATACAGAAATTTATAAGGACGAGATCTTAAACAAAACCAATCTCGAGATTTTATCAGAAGGACCTCAGGTTGGGGTTTCGATTTTGGCCAGTCGTGATTTACGAGAAATTTATAGTTTTGGGCATTTGGAATATGACCGTGATACCTTGGCAAAAGAGTATTTTAGGGACCGTGACGCAGGTTTAGACCCACATATTCCAGAAAATTACTTTAAGGATGATGATGTCAATCAGACACCTTGTCTTTGTTGGTCTTCATCGGCAGCCCTCTTTTTCAGTAACTGGGTGAACTATGCTGTCTATCAGGAGACGCCTTTTGACTGGAGAAAGATAGAAGATGATGCATCTGCATTTGGGTATTTATAAGAGGAATTATGACATATTTAGACGCTTTTAAATCAGGGAACTTGGTTTTACCGAGTGCCCTGCTCTTGCATTTTAAGGAACTCTTTCCTTCTAGCGACGATTTTCTGGTCTGGCAATTTTTCTATTTGCAAAATACGACAGGTTTGGAAGAAATGTCGCCAAGCCAGATTGCTGAAAGGATTGGCAAGGAAATTTCGGATGTCAACCAGGCCATTTCCAATCTGACGGAGAGGGGACTGCTTCAGTATAGAACCATCGAATTGAATGGTGAAATCGAATTGCTTTTTGATGCTAGCTTGGCTTTGGAACGTTTGGATGACTTGCTTGACGCTAGTCATTCGAGTTCAGACCAGTTGACACCTCAAAATCAGCTCAAGGATTTGGTAGAAACCTTCCAGCAGGAGTTGGGACGCTTGTTGACGCCTTTTGAGATTGAGGATTTGACTAAAACGCTAAAGGAAGATGGAACCAGTGCTGACTTGATTAAGGAAGCTCTTCGTGAAGCTGTTTTGAATGGAAAACCAAACTGGAAGTATATTCAGGCGATTTTGAGAAACTGGCGCCATGAAGGTATCAAAAGTGTGGCTCAAATCGAGGCTAAGCGAGCAGAAAGAGAAGCAAGCAATCCTCAGTTAACACAGGTATCTGCAGATTTCAGAAATGCCATGGATCTTTGGAAGGATTAATCCATGGCAGCAGGCTTGAAATTCTAGTAAGATTTGCAAGCTGTGTATAATTGTGATAAAATAAATAGAAAATAAATTGAAAAAAGAGGTATGTGAAATGTCACGTAAACCATTTATCGCTGGTAACTGGAAAATGAACAAAAATCCAGAAGAAGCTAAAGCATTTGTTGAAGCAGTTGCATCAAAACTTCCTTCATCAGATCTTGTTGAAGCAGGTATCGCTGCTCCAGCTCTTGATTTGACAACTGTTCTTGTTGCTGCAAAAGGTTCAAACCTTAAAGTTGCTGCTCAAAACTGCTACTTTGAAAATGCAGGTGCTTTCACTGGTGAAACTAGCCCACAAGTTTTGAAAGAAATCGGTACTGACTACGTTGTTATCGGTCACTCAGAACGCCGTGACTACTTCCATGAAACTGACGAAGATATTAACAAAAAAGCTAAAGCAATCTTTGCAAATGGTATGCTTCCAATCATCTGTTGTGGTGAATCACTCGAAACTTACGAAGCTGGTAAAGCAGCTGAATTCGTAGGTGCTCAAGTATCTGCTGCATTGGCTGGTTTGACTGCTGAACAAGTTGCGGCATCAGTTATCGCTTATGAGCCAATCTGGGCTATCGGTACTGGTAAATCAGCTTCACAAGACGATGCACAAAAAATGTGTAAAGTTGTTCGTGACGTTGTAGCTGCTGACTTCGGTCAAGAGGTTGCAGACAAAGTTCGTGTTCAATACGGTGGTTCTGTTAAACCTGAGAATGTTGCTTCATACATGGCTTGCCCAGACGTTGACGGTGCCCTTGTAGGTGGTGCGTCACTTGAAGCTGAAAGCTTCTTGGCATTGCTTGACTTTGTAAAATAATTAGTAAGTAGCAAAAGCTAGGTGGAACAGCATTCAGATGTCTGTTCCATTTTTTATAGGAGAGGAAAGATTGAAAACAAAGATTAAAAAAATTGGATTAGCAAGTATCTGCTTACTAGGCTTGGCAACTAGCTAGGTCGCTGCAAATGAAACTGAAGTAGCAAAAACTTCGCAGGATACAACGACAGTTTCAAGTAGTTCAGAGCAAAATCAGTCTTCTAATAAAACTCAAACGAGCGAAGGAGTAAAGGCTGATGGTTCTAAAGCTAAGAGTGAGTGGATTTTTGATAACTACTATAAGGCTTGGTTTTATATTAAGTCAGATGGTCGTTATGCAGAAAATGAAACAGATGCCAATCAAACCATTGAACTCTTGAAAAAATACAAGATGAACTTATCTTACCCTATATATTATAATGTTGAGAACTGGGAATATGTCAATAAAACAAAGAGAGCCCCAAGTGATACTGGAATCTTGGTCAAGATCATCAATAAGTATATGGAAACAATGAGGCAGGCTGGTTACCAAAATGTGAAAGTTTATAGCTATCGTCAACTCTTGCAAACTCGTTTGAATCATCCAGATATTTTACAACATGTCAACTGGGTTGCAGCTTATACTGATGCACTTGATTGGACAAATCATCACTATTCAGGAGAAAAAGGATGGCAATATACTTCATCTGACTCTCTTAAAGGGATTAGAGGACGTGTCGATGTCAGCGTCTGGTATTAAGATATAAGTTTGAGAAAGGGGTGTGCAAGAAAATTGCATCCTCTTTTTTCTTTATTTTATAGAAGTTAAGAGAGTTTGAAAGGAACTGTGTTTTATACTCAATGAAAATCAAAGAGCAAACTAGGAAGTTAGCCGCAGGTTGCTCAAAACAGTGTTTTGAGGTTGTAGATGGAAACTGACGTGGTTTGAAGAGATTTTCGAAGAGTATTATTTTAAAAATTCTTAAATTATCAGTCTATTGCAACTTTTCTCATGTGAGTCATTTGGCTTGCTATTGTTTTTTATTAGTAGTATACTAAGGTAGTAATCATTAAGAAGTGGTTACAAAAAATAATGAATGAGGTAAAAACAATGGTAGAATTGAAAAAAGAAGCAGTAAAAGACGTAACATCATTAACAAAAGCAGCACCAGTAGCATTGGCAAAAACAAAGGAAGTCTTGAACCAAGCTGTTGCTGATTTGTATGTAGCTCACGTTGCCTTGCACCAAGTGCACTGGTACATGCGTGGTCGTGGTTTCCTTGTATGGCATCCAAAAATGGATGAGTATATGGAAGCTCTTGACGGTCAATTGGATGAAATTAGCGAACGTTTGATTACACTTGGTGGAAGCCCATTCTCTACATTGACAGAATTCCTTCAAAACAGTGAAATCGAAGAAGAAGCTGGTGAATACCGTAATGTTGAAGAAAGCTTGGAACGTGTTCTTGTTATCTACCGTTACTTGTCAGAACTTTTCCAAAAAGGTTTGGATGTTACTGATGAAGAAGGTGACGATGTGACAAATGGTATCTTTGCAGATGCTAAAACTGAAACGGACAAAACAATCTGGATGCTTGCAGCAGAACTTGGACAAGCACCTGGTTTGTAAGAAATAATAGTAACATATATAAATCTGTAGGAAATTTCTTACAGATTTTTTCTATTCTGTAAGCTATTCCAAACCAGCCTTTTTTTTAGTTTTTTGATAAAATAGTACTATCAGTGAAAAGGATGGAAGCATGACTAAGAAAATCGTAGCTATTTGGGCTCAGGATGAAGAGGGTGTGATTGGTAAGGACAATCGTCTGCCTTGGCATTTGCCAGCAGAACTGCAACATTTCAAGGAAACAACTCTGAATCATGCCATCTTGATGGGGCGTGTGACCTTTGATGGGATGGGGCGTCGCTTGCTTCCAAAACGGGAAACCTTGATTTTGACACATAACCCAGAAGAAAAGATGGATGGTGTTACTACTTTTTATGATGTTCAGTCTGTCTTGGACTGGTATCAGAGTCAAGAAAAGAATCTCTATATTATTGGTGGGAAGCAAATTTTTCAGGCTTTTGAACCTTACCTTGATGAAGTGATTGTGACTCAAATTCATGCTCGGGTGGAAGGAGATACCTATTTCCCTGAAGAGTTTGATTTGTCTCTTTTTGAGACAGTTTCAAGCAAATTTTACGTCAAAGATGAGAAAAATCCTTATGATTTCACCATCCAATATCGCAAGAGAAAGGAAGTCTAATGGAACGTAGTATATTTGGTTTTTTCACAGCCATGCTGTGTTTGGTCTGCTTGCTTGCTGGAGCACAGGCTTTTCGTAAGAAGCGTTATGGACTTTCTGTCCTGCTCTGGTTAAATGCCTTTACTAATTTGGTCAATAGTATCCATGCTTTTTACATGACCTTATTTTAGATAGAATGACAGTATAAAAAGAATAGAACGGAAGGAAATCATGCCTACAAATAGGAATAATGATATGATGGTTTATTGCTCATTTTGTGGTAAAAGCCAAGAAGAAGTACAAAAAATAATCGCAGGCAACAACGCCTTTATCTGTAATGAATGTGTAGAGTTGGCCCAGGAAATCATTCGAGAGGAGTTGGCTGAGGAAGTTTTAGCAGACTTGTCTGAGGTACCAAAACCAATCGAACTCCTCCATATCTTGAACCACTATGTAATTGGTCAAGATCGTGCCAAGCGTGCCTTGGCAGTGGCGGTTTATAACCACTACAAACGTATCAATTTTCACGATACGCGTGAAGAGTCGGAAGATGTGGATTTGCAGAAGTCAAACATCTTGATGATTGGCCCAACTGGTTCTGGGAAAACATTCCTTGCCCAGACCTTGGCTAAGAGCTTGAATGTGCCTTTTGCGATCGCAGATGCGACAGCTCTTACTGAGGCTGGTTATGTGGGTGAGGATGTGGAAAATATCCTCCTCAAACTCTTGCAAGCTGCTGACTTTAACATCGAACGAGCAGAGCGTGGGATTATCTATGTGGATGAAATTGACAAGATTGCTAAGAAGAGCGAGAATGTTTCTATCACACGTGATGTTTCTGGTGAAGGGGTGCAACAAGCTCTCCTCAAGATTATCGAGGGAACCGTTGCTAGTGTTCCGCCTCAAGGTGGACGCAAGCATCCACAACAAGAGATGATTCAAGTGGATACAAAAAATATCCTCTTCATCGTGGGTGGTGCCTTTGATGGCATTGAAGAAATTGTCAAACAACGTCTGGGTGAAAAAGTCATTGGCTTTGGTCAAAATAATAAAGCGATTGATGAAAACAGCTCCTACATGCAAGAAATTATCGCAGAAGATATTCAAAAATTTGGTATTATCCCTGAGTTGATTGGACGCTTGCCTGTCTTTGCGGCTCTTGAGCAATTGACAGTGGATGACTTGGTTCGCATCTTGAAAGAACCAAGAAATGCCTTGGTCAAACAATACCAAACCTTGCTGTCTTATGATGATGTCGAGTTGGAATTTGACGACGAAGCCCTTCAAGAGATTGCCAACAAGGCCATCGAACGCAAAACTGGTGCGCGTGGTCTTCGTTCGATTATTGAAGAAACCATGCTAGATGTCATGTTTGAAGTACCGAGTCAGGAAAATGTGAAATTGGTTCGCATCACAAAAGAAGCTGTCGATGGAACGGATAAACCAATCCTAGAAACAGCCTAGAGGTGACTATGGAAATCAATACACACAATGCTGAAATCTTGCTCAGTGCGGCTAACAAGTCCCACTATCCGCAGGATGAATTGCCAGAGATCGCTCTTGCAGGGCGTTCAAATGTTGGCAAGTCTAGCTTTATCAATACTATGCTGAACCGTAAGAATCTGGCTCGTACGTCAGGGAAACCTGGGAAAACCCAGCTTCTCAACTTCTTTAACATTGACGACAAGATGCGCTTTGTGGATGTGCCTGGTTATGGTTATGCCCGTGTTTCCAAAAAGGAACGTGAAAAGTGGGGGCGCATGATTGAGGAGTACTTAACGACTCGGGAAAATCTTCGTGCAGTGGTCAGTTTAGTTGACCTCCGTCATGACCCGTCAGCAGATGATGTGCAGATGTACGAATTTCTCAAGTATTATGAGATTCCGGTTATCATCGTTGCGACCAAGGCGGACAAGATTCCTCGTGGTAAATGGAACAAGCACGAATCAGCAATCAAAAAGAAATTAAACTTTGACCCAAGTGACGATTTCATCCTCTTTTCATCTGTCAGCAAGGCAGGGATGGATGAGGCTTGGGATGCAATCTTAGAAAAATTGTGAGGAAAAGAAAATGGCAAAAATAATTCATACAGACAAAGCTCCAAAGGCTATCGGACCATATGTTCAAGGAAAAATCGTTGGCAACCTTTTGTTTGCTAGCGGTCAAGTTCCCCTATCTCCTGAAACTGGGGAAATCGTTGGAGAAACGATTCAAGAACAGACAGAACAAGTCTTAAAAAACATCGGTGCTATTTTGGCAGAAGCTGGAACAGACTTTGACCATGTTGTCAAAACAACTTGCTTCTTGAGCGATATGAACGACTTTGTTCCTTTTAATGAGGTTTACCAAACGGCCTTTAAAGAGGAATTTCCAGCTCGTTCAGCTGTGGAGGTAGCTCGTCTTCCTCGTGATGTAAAAGTCGAAATTGAAGTTATCGCAGAGATTGGATAAGCTAGTTGAAGTTTGGTGTTGCCAAACTTCTTTTGATATAAGGAGAAAAAGATGACAAAGAAACAACTTCACTTGGTGATTGTGACAGGGATGAGTGGTGCAGGAAAGACTGTGGCCATTCAGTCCTTCGAGGACTTGGGATATTTCACCATTGACAATATGCCACCAGCTCTCTTGCCTAAGTTTTTGCAGTTGGTGGAAACAAAGGAAGACGACCATAAGTTGGCCTTGGTAGTGGATATGCGTAGCCGTTCTTTCTTCTCAGAGATTCAAACTGTTTTGGATGAGTTGGAAAATAAGGAAGAACTGGACTTTAAAATTCTCTTTTTGGATGCAGCTGATAAGGAATTGGTCGCGCGTTACAAGGAAACCAGACGGAGTCACCCTCTAGCAGCGGATGGTCGGATTTTAGATGGTATCAAACTGGAACGTGAACTCTTGGCACCTTTGAAAAATATGAGCCAAAATGTGGTGGATACGACTGAACTGACTCCACGTGAGCTACGTAAAACCCTTGCAGAGCAGTTTTCTGACCAAGAACAAGCCCAGTCTTTCCGTATCGAAGTTATGTCTTTTGGCTTCAAGTATGGTATCCCGATTGATGCGGACTTGGTCTTTGATGTCCGATTCTTGCCAAATCCCTACTATCTACCAGAACTGCGTAATCAAACGGGTGTAGATGAACCAGTTTATGACTATGTAATGAATCATCCTGAGTCAGATGATTTTTATCAACATTTATTGGCCTTGATTGAGCCGATTTTGCCAAGTTACCAAAAGGAAGGAAAGTCTGTTTTGACTATTGCCATGGGATGTACGGGTGGACAACACCGTAGTGTGGCCTTTGCTAAGCGTTTGGCACAGGACTTATCCAAGAATTGGCCTGTCAATGAAGGGCATCGCGACAAAGACCGAAGAAAGGAAACGGTAAACCGTTCATGAGAAAACCAAAGATAACGGTGATTGGTGGAGGGACTGGGATCCCTGTCATTCTAAAAAGTCTACGTGAAAAAGATGTGGAAATCGCTGCTATCGTAACGGTGGCGGATGATGGTGGTTCATCAGGTGAACTCCGAAAAAATATGCAGCAGTTGACACCTCCAGGTGATCTTCGCAATGTCCTTGTGGCTATGTCGGATATGCCTAAGTTTTATGAGAAGGTCTTTCAGTATCGTTTTTCTGAGGATGCCGGAGCCTTTGCTGGACATCCGCTGGGCAATCTCATTATCGCAGGCCTGTCAGAAATGCAGGGTTCGACCTATAATGCCATGCAGTTATTGAGCAAATTTTTCCATACAACTGGGAAGATTTATCCTTCCAGTGACCATCCTTTGACCCTGCATGCAGTCTTTCAGGATGGGACAGAAGTGGCTGGAGAGAGTCATATTGCAGACCATCCAGGCATGATTGACCATGTCTATGTAACCAATACCCTCAACGATGATACGCCTCTGGCCAGTCGTCGAGTGGTGCAGACCATTCTTGAAAGTGATATGATTGTCCTTGGACCTGGTTCCCTCTTTACCTCGATTTTACCTAATATCGTGATTAAGGAAATTGGGCAGGCACTTTTGGAAACCAAGGCAGAAATCGCCTATGTCTGCAATATCATGACCCAACGTGGGGAGACGGAACACTTTACAGATAGTGACCACGTGGAGGTCTTACATCGTCACCTTGGTCGCTCTTTTATCGATACTGTTTTGGTGAATATCGAAAAAGTGCCTCAGGAATACATGAATTCCAACCGTTTTGATGAATACTTGGTGCAGGTGGAACACGATTTTGCTGGGCTTTGTAAGCAAGTTCCGCGTGTGATTTCATCTAACTTCCTTCGTCTGGAAAATGGAGGTGCCTTCCACGATGGGGATTTGATTGTGGACGAATTGATGCGGATTATACGGGTGAGAAAATGAGTTTCACAGTAGCAGTAAAAGAAGAAATTCTAGGTCAGCACCATCTGAGCCGGCATGAATTATCTGCCATTATCAAGATGTCTGGCAGTATCGGTCTCTCGACCTCGGGCTTGACCTTGTCTGTCGTGACAGAAAATGCCAAGCTGGCTCGGCACCTCTATGAGTCCTTTCTCCATTTTTATGAAATCAAATCGGAAATTCGCCACCACCAACGGAGCAATCTTCGCAAGAATCGGGTCTATACTGTTTTTACAGATGAAAAGGTGCAGGACTTGTTGAGTGATTTGCACTTGGCCGACTCTTTCTTTGGTTTGGAAACAGGTATTGATGAGGCGATTTTATCGGATGAGGAAGCAGGTCGTGCCTATCTCTGTGGTGCCTTCTTAGCAAATGGGAGCATTCGTGACCCTGAATCGGGTAAGTACCAGTTGGAAATCAGTTCTGTTTATCTGGACCACGCGCAAGGGATTGCCTCCCTTCTCCAGCAATTTTTACTGGATGCCAAGGTGCTTGAGCGCAAGAAGGGGGCTGTGACTTATCTCCAGCGAGCCGAAGACATTATGGACTTCTTGATAGTAATCGGAGCTATGCAGGCGCGTGATGATTTTGAGCGGGTTAAAATTTTGCGAGAAACTCGTAATGATCTCAATCGGGCTAATAATGCTGAAACGGCGAATATTGCTCGGACAGTTTCTGCCAGCATGAAGACCATCAACAATATCAGTAAAATCAAAGATATCATGGGTTTAGAAAATCTGCCAGTGGATTTGCAGGAAGTAGCGCAACTGCGGATTCAACACCCAGACTACTCAATCCAGCAGTTAGCAGATAGCCTCAGCAATCCTCTGACTAAAAGTGGTGTTAACCACAGACTTAGAAAGATAAATAAATTAGCCGATGAACTATAAAGATATACTCCTTTGAATTATTAGTGTGATTGGTTGATTCTATTTTTTCTAATGGTCTAATATCGCTAACTTACAAAATATCAACCTGTTTTTTGACAATTGAATAGAGTATGTGAGATAATAAAGGGAAATTGAGAAGTTCTAGCATCTTAGTGCTAACAGAAATCCCCTCGGTACTGCAATACCGAGGGGATTTTTTCTGGGTTAGATAGTACTAACCATGGAGGTTATACTCAATGAAAATCAAAGAGCAAACTAGGAAACTAGCCGCAGGCTGTACTTGAGTACGACAAGGCGACGTTGACGTGGTTTGAAGAGATTTTCGAGGAGTATTACTTGTCGAAGTGATCGTCTAACCAACGAGTCACCAGCCATGAGATAATACTCTCGATGACTGCGATAAGTATTATTTTGAGAAGTTCTAGCATCTGTAATACCTTCTTTTCCAAGGCGTATTGTTAGTGCCGTTCCTCTTATATCACATGTTTTATCAGTTTGATAGGCATTTTTATTTTTGCTAAAAAAGGGAAAGATATGAACTAACAAGATTGTAGCTAAACTATAAAACCACGAATCCTATGTGACTCGTGGTTCTTTTTTATAAACTGGTTGAGTGTTTTGGTTGTACTTTTTGCTCTGGGTCAATGTAGTTGATGGCATTGTTTACAGCAGTCGGTGCTTCCCCTAGACCTGTCGCAATCAGATCAATTTTTCCGTCATAGTAGCAGCAGTCACCGATAGCATAGATACCTGCTTGGCTAGATTCCTGTTTGCTGTTGACAATAATCTTGTGGCGGTTGAGGTCCAGACCCCAGTTTTTAAGGTTACCGACAGAAGATTTGAAACCATAGTTGACAAAGAGGTGGTCTAGGTCAATCGTTTCGGTTTCATCAGATTTTACTTTTGTGATTTCCAATTTGTCAAGCGTTTTTCCATCGCCAAGGAGTTGGCTAGGGACGAATGGTGTTTTGATGGTCACAGATGATTCTTGCAAGGCTTGGACACTGTGTTCCAAGGCGCGGAAATTATCTCTGCGGTGGACAAGGGTAGTTGGCGCAATTTTTTCAAAAGCCAAAGCCCAATCTACAGCCGAGTCCCCACCACCAAGAATCGTCACTTTCTTACCAGCGTATTGCTGGATGTTGGAAACGTGGTAGTGGATATTTTCATAGCTTTCAACGCCTTCTAGTTCCAGCGGACGTGGTTTAAAGGCACCGCCACCCATAGCGATGATAACTGTTTTAGACAGGTGACTTCCTTTAGAAGTTGTGATGACAAATCCTTCCTCTTGTTTTTCAATCTCAAGAACCGTTTCGTTGAGATGAATAGGGGTATCAAAGCCGTTTAACTGTTCAATCAAGCGGTTGATCAATTCTTCTCCAGTCAGGTTTGGGAAACCTGGAACGTCGAGGATTTCCTTTTCAGGATAGAGAATAGCAGGTTGTCCACCGAGTTGGGGAAGAGAGTCGATGATTTGAACCTTGGCTTGGCGTAGGTGGGCATAGAAGGCTGCAAAAAGCCCGACGGGACCACCACCTACAATAGTGATATCATAGAGTTGAGACATGGTTTCTCCTTTGTTTTTCCTAGTCAGTTTATTTTATCATATTTTTCCTTAATTTAAAATGAAGTAGGATAGGGAAAAAAATGTCAGAAAAATGGTATAATAGAAAGGAACATATTTGGACAGAGAGGAGACAGCAGATGAACTTTCAACAATTATCCAACCTGCAATATTGGACTAGCTTGTTTTCTAGTCCTTGGAGTATTGCCATCAATCTGTTTGATATTTTGATTGTGACCTATGTTTTGTATCGTTTTACAAAAGCGATAGCTGGCACCAAGATTATGATTTTGGTACGGGGGGTCTTGATTTTTGTATTAGCCCAGGTCGTGGCCAATATCCTTGGTTTAACAACGATTTCTTGGTTGATTAATCAGATTATCACCTATGGGGTTATTGCTGCGGTTGTTATCTTCTCTCCAGAAATTCGAACTGGTTTAGAACGTTTGGGAAGGGCGACAGATTTCTTTTCTACTACTCAAATTAGTGCAGAAGAGCAAATGATTCGTGCCTTTGTCAAGTCAGTTGAATATATGAGCCCTCGTAAGATAGGTGCCCTAGTTGCCATCCAACGAGTTCGCACCCTGCAAGAATACATTTCTACAGGGATTCCCTTGGATGCCAATATTTCGGCTGAACTCCTCATCAATATCTTTATCCCCAACACTCCCCTACATGATGGTGCTGTGATTATCAGAGAAAATCGAATTGCAGTGACTTCTGCCTATCTGCCCTTAACAGAAAGTACAGGGATTTCCAAGGAATTTGGGACCAGACACCGGGCGGCTATTGGTTTATCAGAAGTGTCCGATGCCTTGACCTTCATCGTCTCAGAGGAAACAGGTGGTATCTCTATTACTTACAATGGGGTCTTCAAGCATGACTTGACGATTGAAGAATTTGAAGCGGAGCTACGAACAATTCTTTTGCCAGCTGTTGAGGAAAAAGCCAGTTTCAAGGAACGTTTGCTAGGAGGTTGGAAATATGAGAAAAAATAGTCTATATATCATTTCATCTCTCTTTTTTGCTTGTGTCTTATTTGTCTATGCAACGTCAACCAACTTTCAAAATAGCAATACCGCAAGGCAGGTCAAATCGGAAACCTACACCAATACGATAACGAATGTTCCTATCGATATTCATTATGATAATAGTCAATACTTTATTAGTGGTTTTGCTTCAGAAGTTTCAGTTGTGCTGACAGGTGCCAATCGTGTGACTTTGGCCAGCGAAATGCAGGAAAGTACTCGTAAGTTTAAGGTCACAGCGGATTTGACGGATGCCAGTGTTGGAACGATTGAAGTTCCCTTGAACATTGAAAATCTTCCAAGTGGATTGACCGCTGTGGCAACGCCTCAAAAGATCACAGTGAAAGTTGGGAAGAAGGTTAAAAGAGATGGGATGATTGTTGTGCCACAAGTTGACCAAAACCAGATTGATCCCAAGTTACAAATTGATAGTGTAACCGTGTCAAATGAACGAGTTTCGGTCACAACTGACCAAGAAACATTAGCTAAGATTGACAAAGTTATTGCGCTTTTACCAACTAGCGAACGCATAACAGGTAATTACAGTGGTTCAGTACCTTTGCAGGCAATCGACCGCAATGGGGTTGTCTTACCAGTAGTTATCACTCCGTTTGACACAACAATGAAGGTGACTACAAAACCAGTGACACCAAGTTCAAGTACATCAAATTCAACTACAAGCAGTTCGTCGGAGACATCCTCGTCAACGAAAGCAACTAGTTCAAAAACAAATTAAAAATAGAAAAAGGATTTTATAAAAATGGGTAAATATTTTGGGACTGATGGAGTCCGTGGAGAAGCTAACGTAGAACTAACGCCAGAATTGGCCTTTAAGCTGGGACGTTTTGGAGGCTATGTTCTTAGCCAACATGAAACGGAAGCACCGAAAGTCTTTGTAGGACGTGACACACGTATTTCTGGGGAAATGCTAGAATCAGCCTTGGTGGCAGGTCTACTGTCTGTGGGAATTCACGTATACAAACTAGGCGTTTTGGCAACACCAGCAGTAGCTTACTTGGTCAAAACTGAAGGAGCAAGTGCAGGTGTCATGATTTCTGCTAGCCACAACCCAGCCCTTGATAATGGAATTAAGTTCTTTGGTGGGGATGGCTTCAAACTAGACGACGAAAAAGAAGCAGAAATTGAAGCCTTGTTAGATGCTGCAGAAGATACTCTTCCTCGTCCAAGTGCAGAAGGTTTGGGAACTTTGGTAGATTATCCAGAAGGTTTGCGTAAGTATGAAAGCTATCTGGTTTCAACTGGAACTCCCCTTGAAGGAATGAAGGTTGCCTTGGATACAGCCAATGGTGCAGCGTCTACAAGTGCCCGTCAAATCTTTGCAGATCTTGGTGCTCAATTGACGGTTATCGGGGAAACACCAGATGGTCTTAACATCAACCTTAATGTTGGTTCTACACACCCAGAAGCCCTTCAAGAAGTGGTCAAAGAAAGCGGGTCAGCTATCGGTCTGGCTTTCGACGGAGACAGTGACCGCTTGATTGCTGTTGATGAAAATGGCGACATCGTCGATGGTGACAAAATCATGTACATTATCGGGAAATACCTTTCTGAAAAAGGACAATTGGCTCAAAATACAATTGTAACAACTGTGATGTCTAACCTTGGCTTCCACAAGGCCTTGGACCGCGCAGGCATCAATAAGGCAGTCACTGCAGTTGGAGACCGTTATGTTGTTGAAGAAATGAGAAAATCAGGCTACAACCTGGGTGGTGAACAGTCTGGTCACGTCATCTTGATGGATTACAATACCACAGGTGATGGTCAATTATCTGCTGTCCAATTGACTAAAATCATGAAGGAAACAGGTAAGAGCTTGTCAGAGTTGGCAGCAGAAGTAACCATCTATCCACAAAAATTAGTCAATATCCGAGTGGAAAATGCCATGAAGGAAAAGGCTATGGAAGTAGTAGCTATCAAGGCTATCATCGAGAAGATGGAAGAAGAAATGGCGGGGAACGGACGTATCCTTGTTCGCCCAAGTGGAACAGAACCCCTCTTGCGTGTTATGGCAGAAGCGCCTACAACAGAAGAAGTGGACTACTATGTTGATACCATCGCAGATGTGGTTCGAGCTGAAATCGGGATTGACTAAATCCTAGAAAACTAGATGAAAATAAAAAATTATGGTACAATAGCTTATAATATTGTAGCCGAGGGAGAAAGACATGAATCTTAAACGTGAACAAGAATTTGTTAGTCAGTATCATTTTGATGCACGTAATTTTGAATGGGAAAATGAAAATGGAGCTCCTGAAACTAAGGTGGATGTGAACTTCCAATTGATTCAACATGACCAAGAAAATCAAGTGACTTCCTTGATTGTCATCTTGACCTTTATGATTGTATTTGATAAGTTTGTCATCAGTGGAACCATTTCACAAGTGAACCATATCGATGGCCGTATTGTTAACGAACCAAGTGAATTGAACCAAGAAGAAGTTGAAACTTTGGCTCGTCCATGTTTGAACATGCTCAACCGTTTGACTTACGAAGTAACTGAAATTGCATTAGACTTACCAGGAATCAATTTGGAGTTCTAATATGAAACTAGCTGTTATCACAGATTCTTCTGCCTATCTCAATGCAGAGACCTTGCAAAGAGAAGATTTGTATGTCTTGGATATTCCTGTCAATATTGATGGTGAGGAGTATGTCGAAGGTATCAATCTGACTGCTGAGGAATTTTACCAAAAAATGGCTCAGGCTTCTGAATTGCCTAAGACCAGTCAACCAAGCATTGCCAAGTTAGATGAGATTCTAACTTCGCTCAAAGAACAAGGCTATACCCATGCCTTAGGGCTTTTCCTATCTTCTGGAATTTCAGGCTTTTACCAAAATATCCAGTATATGGTCGATGATTATGAGGGCTTAACCATTGCCTTCCCAGACACTTTGATTACAAGTGCTCCGCTGGGTATCATGGTTGAAAGTGTCTTTAACTGGCGAGACCAAGGAGATGATTTTGCTATTATTCAAGATAAGCTAGCTATTCAAATCAGCCGTACGTCAGCCTTTATCATGGTAGATGATTTGGATCATTTGGTGAAAGGTGGACGTCTTTCAAATGGGGCTGCTATTTTGGGCAATTTGCTTAGCATTAAGCCAATCCTTTATTTCAACGATCAAGGTGTGATTGAAGTTTACGAAAAAGTTCGTACTGAAAAGAAAGCAACCAAGCGCTTAATTGAAATTATAAAGGAAACAACGGCTTCAGGTCAATACCGTGTTATTGTCATTCACGGAAATGCTCCTGAAAAGGCTGAGGAATTGCGTCAGCACTTGCTTGATTCTGGCTTGGGTTCAGATATTTCACTTGCTACATTTGGTAGTGTCATTGGAACCCACCTAGGTGCAGGAAGTATTGCTCTGGGTTATATTCCAGTGATTTAGTTGGTGCTTCTAGGCTAGTTAAGATGCCTTGTATCTTAGAAATTGAACACGGACTACCTGCCTCTTGAAAAAAGATGCCTGCCTTGCCTTTCATGGAAAGTCAGCGTCATTCCCTATTTTTCATGGGCAGATAAGGTCCTTAGTATCTTAAATAGGAGTAGAGATGAGTATTCGAGTAATTATTGCTGGTTTTAAGGGAAAGATGGGCCAGGCTGCTTGTCAGATGGTCTTGGCTGATCCAGACATGGACTTGGTAGCAGTTTTGGATCCTTTTGAGTCTGAGTCAGAATGGCAGGGTATTCCTGTTTTCAAGGATAAGGTTGATTTAGCGGGCTTTGAAGCGGATGTCTGGGTAGATTTTACAACTCCAGCTGTTGCCTATGAAAATACACGCTTTGCTCTTGAAAATGGCTTTGCTCCAGTAGTTGGAACAACAGGTTTCACGAGTGAAGAAATTGTAGAGCTAAAAGAATTTTCTCGTGCCCAAGATTTGGGTGGCTTGATTGCCCCTAACTTTGCCTTGGGTGCTGTCTTGCTTATGCAATTTGCGACGCAGGCTGCCAAATATTTCCCAAATGTGGAGATTATTGAGCTCCATCATGACAAGAAAAAGGATGCCCCGAGTGGAACAGCTATTAAAACAGCTGAATTGATGGCAGAAGTTCGAGAGTCAATCCAGCAAGGTGCGCCTGATGAGGAAGAATTGATTTCAGGTGCCCGTGGTGCTGACTTTGATGGCATGCGGATCCACTCAGTTCGTTTGCCAGGCTTGGTAGCTCATCAGGAAGTCATCTTTGGCAATCAGGGAGAAGGATTGACCCTCCGTCATGACTCCTATGATCGCAGCTCCTTCATGACAGGGGTCAATTTGGGAATTAAAGAAGTTGTCAAGCGTCATGAGCTTGTCTATGGATTAGAACACTTATTATGAGATTAACGCAAATGCCTTCTGAATTTCAGAAGGCTTTACCAGTATTAGAAAAAATTAAAGAAGCAGGTTTTGAGGCCTATTTTGTTGGGGGTTCTGTTCGAGATGCCCTCCTCAATCGTCCTATCCATGATGTGGATATTGCGACGTCTTCCTATCCAGAAGAGACCAAGCAGATTTTTCCGCGAACAGCCGATATCGGAATCGAGCATGGAACTGTCTTGGTCCTAGATGGGGATGAGGAGTATGAGGTAACCACCTTTCGGACAGAGGATGTCTATGTGGACTATCGACGACCCAGTGCGGTTTCTTTTGTGCGTTCGCTAGAAGAAGACCTCCAACGCCGTGATTTCACGGTCAACGCCTTTGCCTTGGATGAGACAGGAGAAATCATTGACTTGTTCCATGGTTTAGACGATTTGGAAAATCAAGTCTTGCGAGCAGTTGGAGTGGCTAGTGAGCGTTTCAACGAAGATGCTTTGCGGATTATGCGTGGTTTCCGTTTTCAGGCCAGTCTTGGCTTCGAACTTGAACCAGAAACCTTTAAAGCTATGAAGATCTTGACGCCCCTTTTGGAGAAAATTTCTGTAGAGCGTACCTTCGTTGAGTTTGACAAACTTTTGCTGGCTCCATTTTGGAGAAGGGGCTTGGCTTCCATGATTGAGAGTCAAGCTTATGACTATCTTCCTGATATGACTTCTAGTCAGGACAAGCTTAACAGACTGTTTGATTTGAAGACGGATTTTACTTTTGAATCCTCTGAACAAGCCTGGGCGGCTCTACTGTGGGCTTTGGAGATTGCAAATGCGCAGCCATTTTTGAAGGCTTGGAAGACCTCACGCCAGTTTACCAAGCAAGTTCAGGATTTACTGACTATTTTGGCCTTGCGTGAAAAAGGAGAATTGAGCAAGCGCGATTGTTACCGCTTTGACTTGGATTCCCTTCTACAAGCTGAAAGTCTTCGTCAGGCTCAGGGAAAACCAGTCAACCCACAAGTCATCACAGAAACCTACCAGAGCTTGACCATTCATGATAAGAAAGAAATCCAAATCAACGGTGGCATTTTAATCAAGGAATATGGTTATCAACCAGGGCCAGACTTGGGAGATATTTTAACAGAGATTGAGTATGCCATTGTCGATGGAGAATTGGAAAATGACCGTCAAGCCATTCATGCTTATCTAAGGGAGAAAAAATGAGTGATTTTATCGTTGAAAAACTAACTAAATCCGTCGGTGACAAGACTGTTTTTAAGGATATTTCCTTTATCATCCATGACCTAGACAGAATCGGTTTGATTGGTGTCAATGGAACGGGCAAGACTACCCTTTTGGATGTCCTTTCTGGTGTTTCTGGCTTTGATGGGGATGTAAGTCCTTTTTCAGCTAAAAATGATTACCAGATTGGTTACTTGACCCAGGATCCTGATTTTGATGATAACAAGACGGTCTTGGATACAGTCCTATCCAGCGACCTCAAGGAAATCCAGCTTATTCGTGAGTATGAACTCCTCATGCTCAACTATAGTGAGGACAAGCAGGCGCGTTTGGAACGTGTCATGGCAGAGATGGACTCTCTCCAAGCTTGGGAAATTGAGAGTCAGGTCAAGACGGTTCTTAGCAAGCTAGGTATTCAGGATTTATCTACTCCAGTTGGAGAATTGTCAGGTGGTCTAAGAAGACGGGTTCAGTTGGCGCAAGTTTTACTTGGCAACCACGACCTCTTGCTTCTAGACGAGCCGACCAACCATCTGGACATTGCGACTATTGAGTGGCTGACCCTCTTTTTGAAAAATTCCAAGAAAACCGTCCTTTTTATCACCCACGATCGTTATTTCTTAGACGCTTTGTCAACACGGATTTTCGAGTTGGACCGAGCAGGCTTGACCGAGTATCAGGGCAATTATCAGGACTATGTTCGCCTTAAGGCGGAACAGGACGAGCGCGATGCGGCTCTTCTCCACAAAAAGGAACAACTTTATAAGCAAGAATTGGCCTGGATGCGCAGACAACCGCAGGCACGTGCGACCAAGCAGCAGGCTCGTATCAATCGTTTCCATGATTTGAAGAAAGAAGTTTCAGGTGGTGTTGCTGAGACAGACTTGACCATGAACTTTGAAACCAGTCGGATTGGGAAAAAAGTCATCGAGTTTCAGGATGTTTCCTTCTCCTATGACAACAAGTCCATTTTGCAAGAATTTAATCTCTTGGTGCAGGCTAAAGATCGTATTGGAATCGTTGGGGACAACGGTGTTGGAAAATCAACCCTGCTCAACTTGATTGCAGGAAGTCTTGAGCCAACTGAAGGACAAGTTGTGATTGGGGAAACTGTTCGCATCGCCTATTTCTCTCAACAAATTGAGGGCTTGGATGAAAGTAAGCGAGTGATCAATTACCTGCAGGAAGTGGCAGAAGAGGTCAAGACAAGCGGTGGTTCTACGACTTCCATTGCAGAGTTGCTGGAGCAGTTCCTTTTCCCACGTTCGACGCATGGAACCTTGATTGAGAAATTGTCTGGGGGAGAGAAAAAACGTCTTTATCTCCTCAAATTGCTTTTGGAGAAACCAAATGTTCTTCTCTTGGACGAACCGACAAATGACCTGGATATTGCAACTCTTACAGTTTTGGAGAATTTCTTGCAAGGCTTTGCAGGACCTGTCTTGACAGTTAGTCACGACCACTATTTCTTGGATAAGGTAGCGACTAAGATTCTCGCTTTTGAGGATGGCAAGATTCGTTCATTCTTTGGTCATTATACCGACTACCTTGATGAAAAAGCCTTTGAAACAGAGATGGCCAATCAAGTGCAAAAAGCCGAGAAGGAAAAGGTGGTCAAGGTCCGCGAAGACAAGAAACGTATGACCTACCAAGAAAAGCAGGAGTGGGCAAGCATTGAAGGCGATATTGAGACCTTGGAAAACCGTATCGCTGCTATTGAAGAGGAAATGCAGGCAAATGGCTCTGACTTTGGCAAACTGGCTACTCTCCAAAAAGAATTGGAAGAGAAAAACGAAGCACTCCTTGAAAAATACGAGCGCTATGAGTATCTCAGTGAATTTGATAGTTAAAAGAATAGAAAAAATCCCGTCTCATGGACAGGATTTCTCTATTCTTTTTTGGTTTCTTGATGAAAGATATTTTGCCAAGTTTCGTGGCGACGCCAGATACTGGTGTGGATGATACCATCTAACTCATAGCAGATGAGTTTGGTTTTCTGACTGATGGAAGTGATTTGAATATCCTTGATAGCTGAATTCAAGTCTTTTTCAGCTTTATAGGCTTCTTTATCCATCTGCTCTCCATTTTGACGAATATAGACAAAATCATCAGCCAAGAGTTCTTCCAGTTGATTTCCTTGGTCAATCAATTGTTCACGCATAAGCAGTTTTTTATAGACATTGTCTAAAATTTCATCCTCAGGGATAGGTGCTGGCTCGATATGGACATCGGTATCAAAGACTCCAAAACGTTCCTCCAGCATAGATTCGACCTGATCCGCAATCTCGTGACTCTCAAAAACAGACAAGTCAGGATTCATCTCAAGCGTAATATCAAGGTAAATGTTGCTACCGTAGGTACGACCTCTTTGGGACTTAACCTTGCTGATTTTGGGAATTTCCATGATGGCCTTTTGATAATCCTCAAGCAGACGGTCATCAAAACCATCTGAAAGACTAAAGGAAGACTCGATAAAGATATCATAGGCAGTTTTCAAGATAAAGAAAGTGATGATGATAGCAACCAGTTTATCCACAATGGGATAATTGAAACTGCTGGCTAGGATGGCAATGGTAGTACCAAGTGAGGTGACAGCATCAGAAAGATTGTCCTTGGCGGCAGCCTTTAGTGCCTTGGAGTTGGATTTCTTACTGAGGCGAGTATTGTAGAGATAAACTAGAAACATAATCGCTGCAGAAATGATTCCTAGAGTTGCACCAAGAGGGTCAATGACCGTTTCTTCATGACTGAGAATTTTTTGAATGGTATCCCGAAGTACATCGAAACCGACATAAAACATGATGATAGAAGTGATCAAGCTAGCCAAATCTTCAATCTTCCAGTGGCCAAAACGGTGGTCACGGTCTGCAGGCTGGCGCGCCATCCGAATGCCTATCAAGAGGGCGACATTTCCAATGATATCCGACACGTTGTTAAAACCATCGGCCACCAAACTAGATGAATGAAGGAGGTGACCAGTTGCTAATTTTGCAGCAGACAAGACCAAATAGGTCGAAATACTGATAATAGCGCCACGCTCAGCTAACTTGAGATTTGAAATAGATTGCTTCATTCAACTTCCTTTCTAGTCACATAGCATTCTACCATTATACTGGTTTTTAAGGGAAAATTCAAATAACTAAGAAGTGATTAGAAATTGAAATTATAAATGGTAACTTCTCAAAGTAACATCCACTTGCCCAACCGAAGTGGAAATTAGTCTAAAACGGATTTTTATGGTGGAATTAAGTATGAGACGTTTGAGTTAGAAATGAGGTCCACTATGACAAAACATAAACACCTTACCCTTTCAGACCGTAATGATATCCAATTAGGCTTAGAGCGCGGTGAAACCTTCAAAGTTATCGGACAATCCATTCTAAAAGACCCAACCACTGTTTCCAAAGAAGTCAAACGAAACAGACAAGTCCGAGAGTCTACATGCGATAACCTTCCTTGCCCTCTACTCGATAAGGCTCCCTTTGTCTGTAATGGGTGCCCTAAAAGAAGACAAAACTGTGGCTATCAGAAAATCTTCTACCTCGCTAAACAAGCTCAAAAACAATACGAACAAACTCTTGTTGAAGCTCGTGAAGGGACTCCCCTTAATTCTCAGACTTTCTGGGACATGGACAAAGTCATTTCTGATGGGGTTAAAAAGGGACAACACATCTATCATATCCTCAAAACTCATAACCTTGATGTCAGCTCCTCAACTGTCTATCGACACATCCGAAAAGGATACCTATCTATCGCTCCGATTGATTTAGCCAGAGCCGTTAAATTCAAAGAAAGACGGAAAAGTAAACTACCCTCCATCCCTAAAGAAGCTAAAAAAGGACGTTCCTATGAGGATTTCCAAAATTATTTAGCTCTTAACCAACTGAACTACTGGATGGAAATGGACACCGTTATGGGCAGGATGGGAGGTAAAGTCCTACTCACCTTCAATCTCTCTTTCTGTAACTTTATCTTCGCTAGACTTATGGATAATAAAACTGCCCTTGAGGTTACCAAACACCTCTATAAGCTCAAGAACACTCTTCACCAAGCTGACAAAGATTTCTTCCTACTCTTTCCTGTCATCCTCACAGATAATGGTGGAGAGTTTGCCAGGGTCGATGACATCGAAATGGATGTTCGAGGAGAGAGTAAACTCTTCTTTTGTGACCCTAATCGCTCTGACCAGAAAGGGAGAATTGAGAAAAATCACACACTAATTCGCGACATTCTACCTAAAGGAACTTCTTTTGACAACTTAACTCAAGAGGACATTAATCTCATCTGTTCGCATGTCAACAGCGTCAAACGTGCTGCTTTGAATGGAAAATCAGTCTATGAACTCTTTGCCTTTACTTATGGAGAAGAGATTCATAAGCTTCTCGGTATTTCTAAAATACCTGCAGAAGATGTCTGTCAGTCTTCTACATTACTCCAACATAAAATCTAAAAACTAACCTAAAACCCCATTCAAACGTCTCACACTAACTTCCACCATAGCGGAACTTAATCTGAAACGCCTTCAGATGAGGGGATTTTGTGCGCTCTTTTTTTCGATGCCTTTCGGCTACAAAAGCGATGAAATCAAGCATTAGTAAAACCAGTGGAACTTACCCTGACACGGATTTCCACTGGTTTTTATGATTTTTATCAGACTAACTTCCACTTCTACTAGCGGTGGAACTTAGTTTGGAAATTTACCTGAAATTATAAATACTTTTGTTTTAATTAGAAAAATATGATAGACTTAATAACGGAAGAATATATTGAAAAAAAGAGGTAATAGTATGAAGAAAGAGAAAATGATTGCCTTCAGTTTCTCATTATTTTTAGGAATCATAACCTGGTTTACATTAGCGACAAGTGTTCGTAAAGGTTTACCCTTATTAGACGCAAGTATATTTGAATATTTTGGATATGCAATGAGTCATGGACAGAGAATGTATTTAGATTTATTTGATCATAAGGGACCGGTGATTTTCTTGATTAACTATTTGGGATATAGTATCGGAGCTTCTTTAGGAATTAAAATATTATACCTTGTTAGTCTGATAGTTTTTTTCTACATTGGATATTATATTTCGAGACTTTTTACAGGTATAAGAAATTCATTTGTTGTTCTTGTGATTACTTTTATAATTTTTGAATCTTTTTTTGAAGGCGGATGGGGTTTAGAAGGTTATATATTGCCTTGCTTAACTTATTCACTTTATATTTTTTTAAAATATTTTTTAGAAGATAAAATTAATAAATATGAAATAATATTAAGTGGTTTTTCTTTTGCTGTAGTCTTGTTTACTAAGGCAAATATGATAGGAATTTGGTTAATTTTTTCGTTACTAGTTACAATAAAACTTATTTATCAAAAACAATTCTCCATATTCTTAAAGTATATTGCTCTCTTTATAACTGGAAGTGCTTTATTTATTGTCCCGTTGTGTTGTTTTTTATGGTTTCAAGGATCACTAAAAGAAATGTTCTATCAGTCAGTAGTTATGAATTTTATTTATTCCAAAGGAAGTGGCTATTTGACTGTTATGGAAATGATAAAATGGTACATGAATCAAGTTAATGTTTTACAATTAAACCTTATGATAGTTATTGCTATGATTGCAGTTTGGAAACAATATGGTATAAAAATATTGTTTTACAATGGTGCTTTTATTTTCTGTTTGATGTTAGCTTTAATTTCTAAAAGAGCTTATTTGCATTACCTGATTGTCCTTATCCCTTTGTTTATTCCTTATATTAGTGTAGCTATAAATAAATTCATGAATAAAAGTTCTCTACTATGCTTTTTAATATTTACAATAGGCTTAGTTTTTATTTATTGGGGACCTATCCATGGAATAAAGGATCGAGTAACAAATCGTTCAATTGATTATTCTGTAAATGAAAAAGAAGTTGCCGACTATATACATCAACATACAAATGAGCAAGATAGAATATATAGTCACAGGCTCAATGGGATTATTTATCTTTATAGTGAGAGGTTATCTAGTACAAAATTCTTCTTTGTTCCGTCTTTAAAAGATGAGACTCCAATTATTGATTCTTTCAAAGAATCATTTAAAATGAATCTTCCTAAGTACATTGTTTTTGATTCTAAGTGGGATTATGGTAGATTGACGGACTCCTTTATAAAAGAACTTATTCAAAAAAACTATCATGAGGAAAAACAAATCGATACAATGAAAATATATCAGATAAACTAGGAGAAAAAATGAAATTTTTTAACTCAAACAGATTAATTAATATTTTAAAAATTTTTAGTAAAGATAAAAAGTGTTTTGCAGAAGCTGAAATTATAAAATAACGATTGCTTAAGTATTCATATGATTTCCCAGAGAACTTTGAAAATCATATGAATGATGTATTTTAGACTGGGAGAATTTTATGAAAATAACTAATCAATTATATAGAAATATTTTTTCAAAGAGTATTCAGTATTTATTTATAACAACCCATTTACTCATTTTCTTACTTTGTATTTTTTCGTTTAAAATAATAAATGCTTACAAGTTATATATTTCTAATTATAATGTATTCTTGTTAGGAATCGGTATAATTTCTGTACTTCTAGGTTTTAAACTTTCAAGGCATTTTAAGTACAATAGAAAGACCGTTTTGGTGCTTTCTGCATTTTTATTTTTTATTCAATTATTTTTGATTTTTCATTATTACTTTTATACCGATTGGGATGTTCAGGAGCTATTAAAGAACGCTATTGCCCTCTCTGATAAGAATTTTTCAGAATTAAATAATTTTTATTTTTCTCGATACCCCAATAATATCTTCCTAACGGTGTTTTTTTCAAAAATATTTACTTTGTTTAATGGTCTCTTAGGGCAAGATTTTGCGTACGTATTTTTACTCGTGATTCAGTCGATATTAAATATACTTTCAGGAGTTTTGATATTAAAGGTGACGCTCTTATTGACGAAAAGCGAAAAATATGCTTTTTTCTCATACTGGCTCTATCTTTTAATTCTCTGGCTATCACCTTGGGTTGTAATTCCATATTCTGATTCAATGGGACTTATTTTTCCTATTCTAATGTATTATATATATACCCATCCTAAAATGCATTACATTCTAAAATCAGTTTTACTGAGTGCTATTGGAATTATAGGTTATTCAGTGAAACCTCAAATTGCTATAATGATCATTGCAATTATTATGGTCAGTCTCTTGACTCAAAAAATAGAAATGAAGCCTCTTATCGCTGCGATAATCGCGATATTTGTTGTGAGTTTTCCTATGTTCTTTGCAATAAATCGCATAAATTCAACTGCAGGATTCGACCTTGATTATGAGTGGGAAATGACGTACCACCATTTTATAAAGATGGGTTTAAATTCGGAGACAGATGGTGGATATTTGTCAAATGACGTTGGTAGTTCAATATCGATTGAAAATAAAGAAGAGCGAATTATTTATAATAAACAGATAATTGCACAAAGAATTAAGAACTACGGAGTTACAGGTTTGATTAAACACCAAGCTAAAAAGACTCTTAATAACTATAATGATGGAACTTTTGGTTGGGGGTTAGAAGGTAGTTTTTTTGAAAAAATCTTTCCAAATGATTCTTATGTAGCAAAGATAACTAGAAGTTTTTATTATTCTTCAGGTAAACTACATCTAATTTTTCAAGGAATCGTACAAAGTATATGGTTGAGTATTTTATTTTTAGTTTTAGGGAATGTACTGATAGGCAGAGAAAAAATGACAAGAGAATTTCTAGTATTAATGACTTCGTTAATAGGAATTTTCCTGTTTGAATCTATCTTTGAATCCAGATCAAGATATTTATATACTTTTGTTCCGATATATATTATTGTAGCTTCAGTGGGATTTCAACAAATGACCCAGAATTTTAAAAAAAGAGCTCTTAAATTAAAAACAGGAGTGAAAAATGAACAGAAATAATCCAATTTTATATATAGTTATTCCATGTTATAACGAAGAGCAAGTCCTACCATATACTAATCCAATGTTTGTTGAAAAAATTGAACAATTAGTAAAGAAAGAAGAAATACATCCCCATAGTAAAATCATGTATGTAAATGATGGCAGTAAGGATCGGACTTGGGAATTGATAGAAAGTTATGCTAATTCCATTCCTTCTGTGGTTGGTGTATCACAAAGTCGTAATAGGGGGCATCAAAGTAGTGTCCTTGCAGGGATGTATGAAGCTATTCAGTTTGCTGATATTGTTATTACCATTGATGCTGATGGTCAAGATGATATCAATTGTATGGACAAAATGATTGAAGAATATAAAAGTGGTTCTGAAATTGTATACGGTGTACGTGATAATCGTGATACGGACTCTGCTTTTAAACGAATTACAGCCGAAGGTTTTTATAACGTGCTACGCTTATTTGGAGCAGAAGTTGTTTTTAATCATGCTGATTATCGCTTGGTTTCTAAAAGATTTTTGCAGGAGTTAGAGAAGTTCCAAGAAGTTAATCTATTTCTTCGTGGTTTAATGCCTTTAGTTGGTTTTAAATATTCTTACGTTTCATATAAGCGCCATGAACGAATTGCTGGTGAGAGCCATTATCCACTATCTAAAATGCTTGGTTTAGCTATGGATGGTATTACCAGTTTATCAATCAAACCGATTCGTTTGATTACAAGCCTGGGTGTTTTGACGTCACTCTTTAGTTTTCTATTGATTGTTTGGGTTTTATGGAGTAAGTTTGTTGGTACGGTTGTGGCTGGATGGGCAAGCACCTATGCAATAGTTAGTTTACTTGGTGGAGTACAATTGATTAGTTTGGGAGTAATTGGTGAGTATATTGGAAAGATTTACCTAGAAACGAAACGTCGTCCTAGATATATTATCAGTGAACGTACTTTTGATAAGGATAGAATTTTATAGAATCTTTACTCTTTGAAAACTTTTCAAAATTTGGTATAATAGTACTACTCAAGGGAGTAGCTGGCAGAAACCTGTGATAGTGTCGTCATTCCGAATTTTATACTGAAAAGTATGTTTTCCGGCCCTATCTTAAACAGCGAGACTTGTTATGATTAACAGGTCTCTTTTTGTTTGTCGTGAAAAGATACGATGGGAAAAAGAGAGCCTGTTTTGCACACAATGTCAAGGAGGAGACACATGTCAAAAGAACAAAAACGCCAAGCGTTTTATACTCAAAGTCCTGAAGAGGTCTTGAAGGCTGTGGATGCGACCGAGCAAGGTTTGTCATCAAGTGAGGCGGAAAAACGCCTTGCTGAATTTGGCCACAATGAACTCGAAGAAGGAGAGAAACGATCAATACTGGTCAAATTCATCGAGCAATTTAAGGATTTGATGATTATCATCCTAGTTGCGGCAGCAATCTTATCAGTCGTGACTTCTGGAGGGGAAGATATCGCTGATGCCATTATCATCCTAGCTGTGGTTATCATCAACGCTGCCTTTGGTGTTTACCAAGAAGGGAAAGCAGAAGAAGCGATCGAAGCCCTCAAATCCATGTCTAGTCCAGCTGCCCGCGTTCTTCGTGATGGCCACATGGCTGAGATTGACTCTAAAGAATTGGTACCTGGAGATATTGTTGCCCTTGAAGCAGGTGACGTGGTACCAGCAGACCTACGTTTATTAGAAGCCAATTCTCTTAAAATCGAAGAAGCAGCTCTTACAGGTGAGTCTGTGCCAGTCGAAAAAGACTTGACAGTTGAACTTGCTGCAGATGCTGGTATTGGTGACCGTGTCAACATGGCCTTCCAAAACTCTAACGTAACCTATGGTCGTGGTATGGGTGTTGTTGTCAATACAGGGATGTACACTGAAGTTGGTCATATCGCTGGTATGCTTCAAGATGCGGATGAGACAGATACACCACTTAAACAAAACTTGAACAACCTTTCTAAGGTCTTGACCTATGCAATCTTGGTCATTGCCCTTGTTACTTTTGTAGTTGGTGTCTTTATCCAAGGGAAAAATCCACTTGGTGAGTTGATGACCTCTGTTGCACTTGCCGTTGCAGCCATCCCAGAAGGGCTTCCTGCTATCGTAACTATCGTTCTTGCCCTTGGTACTCAAGTCTTAGCTAAACGTAACTCTATCGTTCGTAAGTTGCCAGCAGTTGAAACACTTGGTTCAACTGAAATCATCGCTTCTGATAAGACTGGTACGCTGACCATGAACAAGATGACCGTCGAAAAAGTCTTCTACGATGCAGTCCTACATGACTCAGCTGATGACATTGAACTAGGTCTTGAAATGCCCCTTCTTCGTTCAGTTGTCTTGGCTAATGATACGAAAATCGATGTGGAAGGCAATCTAATTGGTGATCCAACCGAAACAGCCTTTATCCAGTATGCCTTGGACAAGGGCTACGATGTTAAAGGATTTTTAGACAAATATCCTCGTGTAGCTGAATTGCCATTTGACTCTGACCGTAAGCTCATGTCAACGGTTCACCCATTGCCAGATGGTCGTTTCCTTGTAGCAGTCAAGGGTGCACCAGACCAACTTTTGAAACGTTGTGTTCTTCGTGATAAGGCTGGGGATATTGCTCCGATTGATGAGAAGGTTACAAACCTCATTCATACAAACAACTCTGAAATGGCTCATCAAGCCTTGCGTGTCCTTGCAGGTGCTTATAAGATTATTGACAACATTCCAGAAAACCTCACTTCTGAAGAGCTTGAAAATGATTTAATCTTCACTGGTTTGATCGGGATGATTGACCCTGAACGTCCTGAGGCGGCTGAGGCTGTTCGTGTGGCTAAGGAAGCTGGAATCCGTCCAATCATGATTACGGGTGACCATCAAGACACAGCAGAAGCTATTGCTAAACGTTTGGGAATCATTGATGCAAATGATACAGAAGGCCACGTTTTAACTGGTGCTGAACTCAATGAACTATCTGATGAAGACTTTGAAAAAGTAGTTGGTCAATACTCTGTGTACGCCCGCGTGTCTCCAGAACACAAGGTTCGTATCGTCAAGGCCTGGCAAAAACAAGGTAAAGTCGTTGCCATGACAGGTGACGGTGTCAATGATGCGCCAGCTCTGAAAACAGCTGATATCGGTATCGGTATGGGGATCACTGGTACAGAGGTTTCTAAGGGGGCTTCTGACATGATTCTTGCAGATGATAACTTTGCGACTATTATCGTTGCAGTTGAAGAGGGACGTAAGGTCTTCTCAAACATTCAAAAGACTATTCAGTACTTACTTTCTGCTAATACTGCTGAAGTATTAACAATCTTCCTATCGACCTTGTTTGGTTGGGATGTTTTGCAGCCAGTTCATCTCTTGTGGATCAACTTGGTAACGGATACCTTCCCAGCTATCGCTCTAGGTGTTGAACCTGCGGAGCCAGGTGTTATGACCCATAAACCACGTGGACGTAAGGCAAGCTTCTTCTCAGGTGGTGTTTTCAGCTCCATCATTTATCAAGGAGTACTCCAAGCAGCCCTTGTTATGAGTGTTTATGGCCTTGCCCTTGCTTACCCAGTTCATGTGGGTGACAATCATGCCATTCATGCAGATGCCTTAACTATGGCTTTTGCAACCCTTGGTTTGATTCAGCTCTTCCATGCCTACAATGTCAAGTCGGTTTACCAGTCCATCTTGACAGTTGGCCCATTCAAGTCTAAGACCTTCAACTGGTCCATTTTGGTATCCTTCATTCTTCTCATGGCAACAATCGTCGTAGAACCGCTTGAAGGAATCTTCCACGTAACTAAACTAGACTTGTCACAATGGGGAATCGTCATGACTGGAAGCTTCTCAATGATTATTATTGTCGAAATTGTTAAGTTTGCTCAACGTAAACTCGGCTTTGACAAGAATGCGATTTAAAAAGAAAAAGTCATCTTCGGATGGCTTTTTGCTACAGTTGAAGGAAAGGGCTTGCAGTTATCGGCTTTTGTGCTATAATTGCTATAATATAGTAAAAAGTAAGAGGAGTGTGAGGAAGTGGAAAAGAAAATTGTGAAGGATATTTTGTTTTTATCTCAGGTGTCTCAGTCAGCAAGTCAGGAAGACCTGTATCTTGCCAGAGATTTACAGGATACACTATTAGCAAATCGTGAGACTTGTGTTGGGCTGGCTGCCAATATGATTGGGGTACAGAAGCGCGTGATTATCTTTAATCTTGGCTTGGTTCCTTTGGTCATGTTTAACCCAGTGCTCCTGTCCTATGAAGGACTTTATGAGACAGAAGAAGGCTGTTTGTCCTTGACAGGTGTGAGACCTACTAGGCGTTATGAAACCATAAGGGTTGCTTATCGTGACAGCAAGTGGCAGGAACAGACCATGACCTTGACAGGCTTCCCAGCCCAGATTTGCCAGCATGAACTGGATCACTTGGAAGGACGAATCATTTAGGAGGAAAACAAATGAAACGGATAGTCTTTGAATTTATTTTTATCGCAACGACCTGGTATATCTTTTTACCACCCCTTAATCTAACCAGCTGGGAATTTCTCTTCTTCCTCTGTGGGCATTTATTGCTTGTGGCAATCTTATTTGGCTTTGGCAAGGGAATAAATCTGGTCAAAACAGTTCATGTGCGCCACGGAAAGGCGGAAGCTGCCTTAAATCTAGAGGGTTTCAAAATCAATCGGTTGGGGAAAATTCTTTTAGCTTCCATTGGAGGAATTCTTCTCTTAGCAGCCTTGGTTTCCTTGGTGACTTCCAGCATTTTTCAGGCTAAAAATTATGCCAATGTAGTCACGGTGACGGAAAAAGACTTTACTGAATTTCCTAAGAGTGACACCAGTAAGGTTCCTATTTTAGATAGAAGCACTGCTGAAAAAATTGGTGACCGCTACTTGGGTTCCCTGACGGATAAGGTGTCGCAGTATGTAGCGGCAGACACCTATACTCAATTGACGATTGATGGGAAACCTTATCGGGTTACGCCACTAGAATACGCTGACCCTATCAAATGGTTTAATAATCAGGCCAAGGGAATCGGCGAGTATATCAAGGTGGACATGGTAACTGGAAATGCCAACTTGGTGGACTTGAAGACTCCAATCAAGTATTCTGATTCAGAGTATTTTAACCGCGATGTCAAACGTCACCTGCGTTTTAAGTATCCTACCAAGATCTTCAAGACTCCATCTTTCGAGGTGGACGATGAGGGCAATCCTTTCTATGTAGCAACGGTTTACCAAAAGCAATTTGGACTTGCGGTTCCTCGTCCTGTTTCAGTCATTATCTTGGATGCCACAAATGGAGAAACCAAGGAATACAGCTTGGCAGATGTTCCAGAATGGGTGGACAGGGTCTATCCAGCTGAGGAAACTATTGAGCAAATCAACTACAACGGCAAGTACAAGGACGGTTTCTGGAATGCCATGATTTCCAAGAAAAACGTGACCCAGACTACCAAGGGCTATAATTATTTATCTATCGGTAATGACATCTACCTCTACACAGGTGTAACTTCTGCTAATGCGGATGAAAGTAATCTTGGTTTTATTCTTGAAAATATGCGAACAGGAGAAATCACTAAGTATAGCTTGGCTTCTGCGACAGAAGAATCAGCCCGTGAATCAGCCGAAGGTGCTGTTCAGGAGAAATCCTACAAGGCAACCTTCCCAATCCTCATCAACCTCAATGACAAACCTCTGTATATCATGGGCTTGAAGGACAATGCGGGCTTGGTCAAAGAGTACGCCCTGGTAGACGCAGTTGAGTACCAAAATGTTATCGTAGCCACGACAGTGGAAGAACTGCTCAGCAAGTACGCCAATAAAAACGACCTTGAAATTGACAATGAAACCACTGAAAGTATCAAGGGTGTAGTAGCAGACCTCAAATCAGCTGTTATCAAGGGAGACACCGTCTACTTCTTTAAAGTTGATGGCAAGATTTATAAGGTTAAGGCCTCAGTATCAGATGATCTCCCTTACCTTGAAAATGGTAAAACCTTCGAAGGTCAAGTAGGGAAAGACAACTATCTCAAGACCTTTAAAGTGCAGTAAGGGAAGAGGCTGGACAAAAACTCAATTTCAGGAAAAAATGAAGTAAATCTTTCCATCATAAAACGCATAGTATCAGGGTTCAACACCTAATATTATGCGTTTTTCTGATTTTTAAGCCTTTTCCCAGTCTCTTTTCAGATGAATTTCTTGGTAGTGGCAAAAAAATATGCTACACTATTAATATGAAAATTTTAATCCCAACAGCAAAAGAAATGAACACAGATATGCCAAGTATCGAGGCAACACCTTTAAGACCAGAAAGTCAGGCCGCGCTTGATGCCTTGGCCCTCTATTCTGCTAGTCAATTGGAGAGTTTTTATAAGGTATCAGTTGAGAAGGCAATGGAAGAATTTCAAAATATCCAAGCTTTAAAAAAACAAACTGCTCAACACTATCCAGCCTTGAAACTTTTTGATGGACTTATGTACCGTCATATCAAGCGAGACAAACTGGACGAGGCAGAACAAGCTTATCTTGAAAATCATGTCTTCATTACCTCGGCTTTGTACGGAGTCGTTCCAGCCTTGTCACCTATGGCCCCTCACCGTTTGGATTTTTTGATGAAATTAAAAGTCGCTGCTAAGACTTTGAAGAGCCATTGGAAGGCAGCCTATGATGAAGCTGTGAAGAAGGAAGAAGTAATTTTCTCCCTCTTGTCGTCCGAGTTTGAGACTGTATTTTCTAAGGAAATTAGAGAAAAAATGGTGACCTTCAAATTCATGGAGGACAAGGGTGGTCAGCTGAAGATTCATTCAACTATTTCCAAGAAAGCGCGTGGAGCTTTTCTGACAGCCCTGATTGAAAATCAAGTACAGACGGTGGAGGAAGCTCGTGGCTTAAGCTTTGCAGGATTTACCTACCGAGAAGATTTGTCACAGCCACAGAAATTGGTTTTTGTAAAGGAAGTATAAAAGAGAAAAATTCAAATTGAGAATCAACTTCTTTTTTCTAAAATGTATGAGGTTGGTTAAAAAATCTTTAAAATCAGAAAAATGCATATTATCAGATATTGGAAAAATTTGATGATATGCATTTTATTTTTCTAGAGTATTTTGGAGATTTTATACTTCAATTTTACTAGGATTGAAATAAAAAAGCTAAATTCCCAAACTAAGTTCCACCGCTAGTAGAAGTGGAAGTTAGTCTGATAAAAATCATAAAAACCAGTGGAAATCCGTGTCAGGGTAAGTTCCACTGGTTTTACTACTGCTTGATTTCATCGCTTTTGTAGCCGAAAGGTATCGAAAAAAAGAGCGCACAAAATCCCCTCATCTGAAGGCGTTTCAGATTAAGTTCCGCTATGGTGGAAGTTAGTGTGAGACGTTTGAATGGGG
>NZ_WIJP01000006.1 GCF_009496155.1 Streptococcus mitis | reverse complement strand
TATGTTTTGTCATAGTGGACCTCATTTCTAACTCAAACGTCTCATACTTAATTCCACCATAAAAATCCGTTTTAGACTAATTTCCACTTCGGCTAGCCAAGTGGAAGTTACTTTGAGAAGTTACCTTAAATGCTAAATTAGAAAAAACATATAGGTTATACTGTTAATTTTTCTAAGAAAGATGTAAAATAGAAAGTGTACTATATTTTTAAAACAAGTGTGGTACCCAAAATTAAAAAACGTATCCTTTCCTTAAATTCCTAAAATATTTAAGGGGGGTATTTTTTAGTACCTCAAAAATAAAAATAAGAGAGAGGCGATTAGATGAGAAAATCAAATCGAGAAGTGAACGGAGAAAAGGTATTCCGTTATTCTATTCGTAAGTACCATTTTGGTGCTGCAAGTGTTGCCGTAGCGGCATTAATGTTTTTCGCTAATGGTGCGGTTAAGGCAGATACTTTAGTTGTATCACCTGTTACGGCTAATACTGAAAAGGTAAATGCTGGTGTTACGGGACTGACAGAGGGAGTTCCCCCTAAAGAGAATCTTATAGAGAAATCAAAAGAAGTAGAGGGTGACAAAACAACTGTTGCTCAGAAGCTAGTGGATAAGTCTCCTCTCGTTCAGGCTATTAGTGATCTTCAAGCTGCGATTGCAAAAGTAGACGAGGAAAGTTTATTAAGTTTATCTAATCAACTTACTCAATTAACCGATGAAAATAACCGTTTACTTAATGGAGAAAATATTTCTGAAGAAGCGATTGCAAGTCAAGTAAGTCGAGTTCAATTTCTTACAGAGCAAGTACGTCAACTTAAGTCTAAGACTGAAGATAAAGCTTCTAACAAGGAAGATAGATCTGGTTCTAAAGTTCAAGATAAAAGAGAGTTTGAAGTATCAGAGAATGCTGTGACACTTGTTAATCAGACTGAAGAAATCAAAAAATCTGTAAAAGATGTCAAAGTCGAGGAAGTGTTTACTAATAAAACCAAATTGGAAACGCTTTTAAAAGAAATTGACAAATTAGATCCAGAAAAATACACTGAGGATTCAGTAAAGGGCTTAAAAGAAAAAGTTGCAAAAGCTAAAGAAGTATTAACAATTGCTAAAAATCAAGAGGAAGTTAATTCGGTATATAAAGAGTTAGTTAATTACAAAAACAGTAGTTTAAGACGTGTGAAAATGACTCATAAACCACTAGAGGAAAACACTCCTAAACTAGATACAACAAATGGTAAAGAAACAGTAGGGAAGAAAGCCCAAAATACTGAGCCAAATGATAGGAATATCGCAGGACATAATCATATCTTGAATGGGATTACTTTACCTGAAGGTAGTGGACTACGAGCTGCACCAAACAATGCAAATTTCAGATATGAAACCGACGGCGCAGATTTATCTAGTTTAGTTGCTGGTGAAGAATTAGGATATGGCAAGAAGATTATTATTAAAGTAAAATATGATACGAAAGTCATTAGTACTAGAGATGTATATATTACTACAACCCCAAATACTGGACCAAGAACTGAATATACAAGAAGACAGCAAGATGGTATTGGACCGTATGATGGTGGGACTAATATAAAATTAGTAGGTTCAATTCCAAATGATATGATTGGTACTTATGATTTGCATGTTCACGTACTAAATAATAAAAGGAATAATGCCCAAATGGCAACATTAAATGTGCCAATAACTGTAAAACCTAAAAAACCAACTGTAAGTGTTGCTGATTTAGTAAATGCAGAAGGGAAAAAGCCGGTTGTTACAGCAACAGTTGCGAATACATCTATAAGTAAAGTAGAATTTTATCTTAATGGGCAAAAGCAAACTGAAGTAAATGCAACAAATGGACAGGCAACGTGGACACCAACTAATGCACTGAGAGAAAATGATCGAATTACTGTTAAAAATATCGCAAAGGGCGGAATACCTCCTAGAGATGCATATGGAAATACTTTTACAACTAGAGAAACTGCATCTGACATGAGTGATCCTGTGGTAATTCCAAAAGCACCTAAACCAGCATTTGATCTTGGTGCAGAAAAATCTAATGCCAAAGCTGAATTAGGTAGAATTGCTCAAGCAGAGATCACCGCTATTAACGGAGATAAAAGTTTAACGACTACAGAGAAGACAGCTAAGGTACAAGAAGTTAATACTAAGAAAACTCAAGGTGAACAAGCCATCGATGCAGCGTCAGTAAATGATGCAGATAAAGTCGCGCAAGCGAAAGAAACTGCTAAAACAGCGATTGAAGGTGTCCACACCCCAGGAAACTTAGCAACTGTAAAATCTAATGCCAAAGCAGCACTAGAAGAAGCGGCGAAAGCAGAAAAATCAGAAATCGCCTCTGATAATAGTGTTACAAGTGCAGACCGCGTAACGCAAACAAACGCAGTAGACACTAAGAAAACAGAAGCAGAAGGTCAGAACTTCAGCAGTCGATGCCGATGCAGTAGCAGCAGCGAAAACCGCAGGTGAAGCAGCAATTCGAGGCGTCCACAACAATGGAGACCTAGAATCGCTTAAGACCGCAGCGAAAGCATTACCTAATACTGGTACAGTAAAATCAACATTAGCTATTCCAGTTGCAATTACAAGTGCTTTACTTAGTTTAGGTCTTGTAGGAGGACGTCGTCGTAAAGAGGATGAAGAAGTTTAATCAGTATATTTACTTGCTAAAATAGCTAGCAAATTTGTAAGAGTCGAATAATTATCTAAAACCTCCAGGTTAGTGAATTCAATCATAGTTCCTAATCTGGAGTTTTTTTATAGTTCACTTGACTATAAGGCAACTGAGTTCTCTGGTACCCTTCGCTCTTCAGATGAAGGAGAAGTTTCTTGGGTGCAAAAAGACCAGATTCCAAACTTGGATCTGGCCTATGATATGTTACCCTTGATGGAAATGATGGAAGCTCCTGACAAATCAGAGTTTTTCTACCCTCGCCGTACAGAAGACGATTGGGAAAAGAAAATCTTCTAGTCTTTTACTAAATAACCGAGCTGATCCAAGGCCTCCTCGATATAGTGGAGGTCTTGTTGTGTTTCGGCTTCGACTAGGTGGTAATGAATGCCATCTGTCAATTCAGATAGAGGTCTAAAGTCAGAATGCTCGACTTGTTCTAGAAAATGTTGAACGTCTCGGCGGCAAGACAGTTTCAGCAAGGTTTCAATTTCTCCATAAACGGGATGGTCAATCAAGGTATTTTGAACACGTCCACCATTATCAACGATAGCAAGGAGTTCTTGACCGATTTCTTCAACTTCATGTTTCACTTTGAACAGTTTGTGAACATAAGGATTGGTATCAATTTGCTTATAGATGTAGCCACGATTAGTAGATAGTATAGGCGCTCCATCGGCTCTCAAAATTGCAATGTCCTGTACAATGACTTGGCGTGTTACGTGAAAATGCTCCGCCAAACTTTGGCCATTAAGAGCTTTAGGGGCTTCTTTCAAGAGTTGGAGCAGGGCTTGTTTGCGATCTTTTGTCATAGTTCTTCCTTTTAACGGCGTTTTCGAAGCACTTTATAGACAGCTAGTGCTAATGTATAGTCTACCATACTATGGATAATTGTGCCAAATCCAACTAGCACAAATAGAACATAAAACATATTTTCTACATTAGTACCAGAAGTTGCGTAAAAAAGGACACAGGCTAATACTTCAGCAAGGGCATGGACAAGCGCTAACACAAAGTTGAAAATCCAGGAAGATTTTGGTTTATCTAGGGTATCGGGGAATTTTTGTAGGTAAAGAGCACCCAAAGTACCAAAAAAGATATGGGAAAAAGCTCGAAATACGATAACCATAGGATAGCCAGCCATCAAAAATCCAAAACTAGAGGCTAGGATGACAAAAATTGCCATCAAGGGCGACAAGAACATAGCGATAAAAATAGCGATGTGGCTTCCCAAAGTGTAAGAAGCAGGAGGAATGACAATCTTAAAAGGCATCACAATCGGAATCAAAATCGCAATAGCCGTTAAGAGGGCAGTCATTGTCATAAATTGTGTCTTTTTCCGTGTGTTCATAAGAATCTCCTTTTTATCTGTATATACACTAGTATAGTACTATAAAGAAGATAATAAAGCAAGGATTTACTTGGGTTTATAGGTCGTTTGTAAGTTAAATATTGGTAAAGATTTCACTAAAAAGAAACTACTTCAAACAAAATCTCCACCTTCAAGCTTGAAAGTGGAGATTATTTTTATTTTTTCAAAGTCTGTAGTCTTGGAACAATGGCTAGGGTTAGAACTGCGGAAATGACTAATTCAGCAATCGAATTTGTTGAGATAACAGTTGCTAGGAGTTTTTGGATATTACCATCAAAAACATTTCCAAAAAGGTAGAAAATTCCACCAAGTACAAAGACTGTGTTGGTAAGTGAACCAAGGGCACCAGCTAAAATCAGACCAGTTTTATTTTTCATCAGTTTATAGACTAGATACGGAGTTAAACCAATCAAAATACGTGGGACGATGGCAATGATAGCTGAGTAGATGTTTCCGTTTGGTACAAATGGAGAGAAGAGGTAGCTTGTCGGTAGAATCGTAATTGTATTAACCGTCAAACTAAGTAGCCCCATCAAAAATCCAAGTGTAACTCCAACTCGTGGACCGTAAATAATGCTGGCAATAATGACAGGAATATGAACAATGGTCGGTTTGATTGGGAATGGAAAAAGGTTAAAGATAAGTGAGCTCAGAAAGTGTATCACGAGCATAGTTGCAAAAAAGATAGCAATAGGTGCAATATTAGAGCGTTTTTTCATCGAGAGTTTCCTTTATTCTTTCTAAAATAATTGTGAGGTCAGCTAAGGCTCCTCGTCCGTGGTCTCCACAAGCTAGTAGGGATTCCTTAGGAGCAATCAGCTGATAGCCGTAGGTTTCTAATGTTTTCAGATTAGCCTGAGTTGCAGTATGGTCATACATTTTTATATTCATAGCAGGAGCTATTAGTTTGGGAATATGACTTGGCAAGGCTAGAGCCGTACAGGTTACCATGTTGTCCGCAAAGCCGTGGGCTAGTTTTGCAATAGTGTTAGCTGTTGCAGGGGCCACGATAAATAAATCTGCTTTTTTTCCAAGTTCGATATGATTAACCTGATTAGGATAGGGTTCCTTCATGACATCCAAGTGGACGGAATTCTGTGAGAGTACCTTTAGTGTCAAAGGTTGGATAAACTCTGTAGCAGCCTGAGTCATTAAGACAGTGATTTGATGACCTTGTTTTTTTAGAGAACTGACTAAATCTGCCGACTTGTAAGAGGCGATTGAGCCCGTTACAGCCAAGAGAATGTTTGCCATAGCTTTCCTTTCTATGAATGATAGGCTTGAATTTTTTCAAGGAGGAGTTTTGCAATTTCTTCTTTAGTCTGGACTGTTTGAAGCTGATCTTTTTCAACAAAGATAGCTCTGTGCTGCTTTGCTGAGATTTGAGTCAGGTCATTTGCGATAATCAAGTCTGCTTGGTTCTTGATAAGACTTTTTCTAGCAATGTCAACCAGATGATCTTCGGTAACATCAACCAGCAGTTTAAAGCCAATAAGATGAATAGCAGGATTCCATTCCTTGACTAGAGAGATGATTTTGGGTGTCTTTTTAAGGAACAAAACCTGAACCTCATCAGTTGAAGAAATCTTAGCTTGATGATTTTGCCTGCTTAAAAATTCTTCTAGATTGGAGCTAGCCTGAACTTCCTCAAGCCCTGTCATATAAACAGGAGTGTAGTCAGAAACAGCCATTGAGTGAATCAAGACCTGATAATCCTGAACACGTTCTTGCATTTCCAGTAGAAGGTCCTTGGTATTGTTAATTTCTCGAATGCTTAGGTTGGGATGGGATTCTGGCTTCAGAGCTCGTTTTGTCGTCATCAAACAAACTTCATGTCCTGCAGCAAGCAAAGTTTCTGTGATGATTTTCCCCAAGCGACCTGTAGAATGGTTAGTGATAGAGCGGACGCTATCGATAGCTTCACTGGTACCGCCCGATGTAACTAAAATTTTCATAGCACTATTGTACACAAAAATAAACGGTAAGTAAAATAAAAGCGATAAAATTTTGGTAAAAGGAAAGAATATAGTTTTAAACTATAAAGCCATATAAAATTTAAGAAAGGACTCTAAAAATCTTAAAAACAGGGATATTTACGAACGTTTAGAGAGTTTTAGGATGTTAAAAATCTTGTTTTGTGTTATAATGAATTATCATATAAGAGGTTAGAGGAGTTTTGAATGAAAACAGATATTGAAATCGCACAGAGTATTGAGTTGAAGCCAATCGTTGATGTTGTAGAGAAACTTGGTATTTCTTACGATGATTTGGAGTTGTATGGAAAGTACAAGGCTAAGCTCAGCTTTGATAAAATTCGTGCAGTTGAGAGCAATCCAGTTGGGAAATTGATTTTGGTTACTGCCATCAATCCAACACCTGCAGGTGAAGGAAAATCAACCATTACCATTGGTCTGGCGGATGCCTTGAATAAAATTGGCAAGAAAACCATGATTGCTATCCGCGAACCATCTCTTGGTCCTGTAATGGGGATTAAGGGTGGTGCTGCAGGAGGTGGTTACGCTCAAGTTCTGCCAATGGAAGACATCAATCTCCACTTTACTGGAGACATGCATGCCATTACAACTGCCAACAATGCGCTTTCTGCCTTGATTGACAACCACTTGCACCAAGGGAATGAGCTGGGAATTGACCAACGTCGTATCCTTTGGAAACGTGTTGTGGACTTGAATGACCGTGCCCTTCGTCATGTAACAGTTGGTCTAGGTGGTCCTCTAAATGGAATTCCACGTGAGGATGGATTTGACATTACAGTTGCTTCTGAAATCATGGCTATTCTTTGCTTGGCGACTGATATTGAAGATTTGAAACGCCGTTTGGCGAATATTGTTATCGGTTATCGTTACGACCGTACACCAGTTTCTGTTGGCGATTTGCAGGTTGAGGGTGCCTTGGCTTTGATTTTGAAGGATGCTATTAAGCCGAACCTGGTTCAGACAATTTACGGAACACCTGCCTTTGTACACGGTGGTCCATTTGCCAATATCGCTCACGGATGTAACTCTGTCTTGGCAACTACAACAGCCCTTCACTTGGCTGATTACACAGTTACTGAAGCTGGTTTTGGTGCAGATCTCGGTGCCGAGAAATTCCTTGATATTAAGACACCAAACTTGCCAACATCTCCAGATGCAGTTGTCATTGTCGCAACCCTTCGTGCCCTTAAGATGAATGGTGGTGTAGCTAAAGACGCTTTGACAGAAGAAAATGTAGAGGCAGTTCGTGCAGGTTTTGCCAATTTGAAACGCCATGTTGAAAATATCCGTAAGTTCGGTATTCCAGCAGTTGTGGCGATTAACGAATTTGTATCTGATACAGAAGCTGAAATTGCAGCCTTGAAAGAACTCTGTGCCTCAATTGATGTACCAGTTGAATTGGCTAGTGTCTGGGCTGATGGTGCAGAAGGTGGAGTAGCACTTGCCGAAACAGTTGTCAAGACTATCGCTGAAACCCCAGCTAACTATAAACGTTTGTATGACAATGACCTTTCTGTCCAAGAAAAGATTGAAAAGATTGTTACTGAAATCTACCGTGGTAGCAAAGTGAACTTTGAGAAGAAAGCTCAAACACAAATCGCTCAAATCGTTCAAAACGGTTGGGACAAATTGCCAATCTGTATGGCTAAAACTCAATACAGTTTCTCAGACAATCCAAATGCACTTGGGGCGCCAGAAAACTTTGAAATTACCATTCGTGAATTGGTACCAAAATTAGGTGCAGGCTTTATCGTTGCATTAACTGGTGATGTCATGACCATGCCAGGACTTCCAAAACGACCAGCAGCCCTCAACATGGATGTTGAAAGCGATGGAACCGTTCTAGGCTTGTTCTAATAGTTTAATTGAATTCAAATGAGTTTGGAAATAATATCCAAGCTCATTTTTTATCTAGATATAAGGAGTTGCCATCTACACGTAACCAGTCTAGGTAAAGATATTTTCCCTGATTTCTGATATAATAGAAATATTGACTTCAAGAGTAAGGAAGAGAAGATGAACGCATTATTAAATGGAATGAATGACCGTCAGGCTGAGGCGGTGCAAACGACAGAAGGTCCCTTGTTAATCATGGCAGGTGCTGGTTCTGGGAAGACTCGAGTTTTGACCCACCGTATTGCTTATTTGATTGATGAAAAGATGGTCAATCCTTGGAATATCTTGGCTATTACCTTTACCAACAAGGCTGCGCGTGAGATGAAGGAGCGTGCTTATAGCCTTAATCCAGCAACTCAGGACTGTCTGATTGCGACCTTCCACTCCATGTGCGTTCGTATTTTGCGTCGCGATGCGGATCATATTGGCTACAATCGTAACTTCACTATAGTGGATCCAGGAGAGCAACGAACCCTCATGAAACGCATTCTCAAGCAGTTGAACTTAGATCCTAAAAAATGGAATGAACGGACAATTTTGGGAAGCATTTCCAATGCTAAGAATGACTTGATTGATGATGTGGCTTATGCTGCCCAAGCTGGTGATATGTATACGCAAATCGTGGCCCAGTGTTATACTGCTTACCAAAAAGAGCTTCGTCAGTCTGAGTCGGTTGACTTTGATGATTTGATTATGTTGACCCTGCGTCTCTTTGATCAAAATCCTGATGTCTTGACCTACTATCAGCAGAAGTTTCAATACATCCATGTTGATGAGTACCAAGATACCAACCACGCTCAGTACCAATTGGTCAAACTTTTGGCTTCGCGCTTTAAAAATATCTGTGTGGTTGGAGATGCGGACCAGTCTATTTACGGTTGGCGTGGTGCTGATATGCAGAATATCTTAGACTTCGAAAAGGATTATCCCCAAGCCAAGGTTGTTTTGTTGGAGGAGAATTACCGTTCAACTAAAACCATTCTGCAAGCGGCCAACGAGGTCATTAAAAACAATAAAAACCGCCGTCCTAAGAATCTCTGGACCCAAAATGCTGATGGGGAACAAATCGTTTACTATCGTGCCGATGATGAGCTGGATGAGGCTGTATTTGTAGCTAAAACTATAGATGAACTTAGTCGCAGTCAAAACTTTCTTCACAAGGATTTTGCAGTTCTCTATCGTACAAACGCCCAGTCTCGTACTATTGAGGAAGCCCTGCTCAAGTCTAACATCCCTTATACCATGGTTGGTGGAACCAAGTTCTACAGCCGTAAAGAAATCCGCGATATTATCGCTTACCTCAACCTCATTGCTAATTTGAGTGACAATATCAGTTTTGAGCGTATTATTAACGAGCCTAAACGTGGAATTGGGCCAGGTACAGTTGAGAAAATCCGTGATTTTGCAAATTTGCAAAATATGTCTATGCTGGATGCCTCTGCTAATATTATGTTGTCTGGTATCAAGGGTAAGGCAGCTCAGTCTATCTGGGATTTTGCCAATATGATTCTGGATTTGCGAGAGCAACTGGATCAGTTAAGCATTACTGAGTTGGTTGAGGATGTTCTAGAAAAAACAGGTTACGTTGATATTCTTAATGCCCAAGCAACTCTGGAAAGTAAGGCTCGGGTTGAAAATATCGAAGAGTTCCTTTCTGTGACGAAAAACTTTGATGACACCTCTGATGGGCCAGAAGAAGAAACTGGTTTGGACAAACTAAGTCGTTTCTTAAATGACCTGGCCTTGATTGCCGACACAGATTCAGGGAGTCAGGAGACATCAGAAGTAACCTTGATGACCCTGCATGCTGCCAAAGGTCTCGAGTTTCCAGTTGTCTTTTTGATTGGGATGGAAGAAAATGTCTTTCCGCTTAGCCGTGCAGCTGAAGATCCAGATGAATTAGAAGAAGAACGCCGTCTGGCCTATGTGGGAATTACGCGTGCAGAGAAAATTCTCTATCTGACCAATTCCAACTCACGCCTGCTTTTTGGTCGTACCAACTACAACCGTCCAACTCGTTTTATTAACGAAATCAGTTCAGACTTACTTGAGTATCAAGGATTGGCTCGTCCAGCCAATACAAGCTTTAAGGCATCTTATAGCAGTGGTGGGGTTGCCTTCGGTCAAGGTATGAGTTTGGCTCAGGCCCTCCAAGACCGTAAACGCAGTGCGGCCCCAAAAACTATCCAGTCAAGCGGTCTCCCATTTGGTCAATTTACAGCTGGAGCAAAATCAGCGTCTAGTGAAGCAAATTGGTCTATTGGTGACATTGCTCTCCACAAGAAATGGGGAGAGGGAACCGTTCTGGAAGTTTCAGGTAACGGAGCTACTCAGGAATTAAAAATCAATTTTCCAGAAGTAGGTTTGAAAAAACTTTTAGCTAGTGTAGCCCCAATTGAGAAAAAAATCTAATTTTTCATCCTTCTCACGAATAATAAAGTGAGGAGGATTTTTATGTATAGTATTTCATTCCAAGAAGATTCATTGTTACCAAGAGAAAGACTGGCCAAGGAAGGAGTAGAAGCGCTCAGTAATCAAGAGTTGCTAGCTATTTTACTCAGGACAGGAACACGTCAAGCTAGCGTTTTTGAAATTGCCCAGAAAGTCTTGAGCAATCTTTCAAGCCTAACTGATTTGAAAAAAATGACCCTGCAGGAGTTGCAGAGTCTATCTGGTATCGGTCGTGTTAAGGCTATAGAGTTACAAGCTATGATTGAACTGGGCCATCGTATTCATAAACATGAGACCCTTGAGATGGAAAGTATTCTCAGTAGTCAAAAGTTGGCCAAGAAGATGCAACAGGAGTTGGGACATAAAAAACAAGAGCACCTGGTGGCGCTCTATCTCAATACTCAAAATCAAATCATCCATCAACAGACCATTTTTATAGGTTCAGCCACTCGCAGTATCGCTGAGCCGCGAGAGATTCTTCACTATGCTATCAAGCATATGGCGACCTCACTCATCTTGGTTCACAATCATCCTTCGGGAGCAGTAGCCCCTAGCCAAAATGATGATCATGTCACTAAACTTGTTAAAGAAGCCTGCGACCTGATGGGGATTGTCCTCTTGGACCATTTGATTGTCTCTCATTCTAGTTACTTTAGTTACCGTGAAAAGACGGATTTAATCTAAAGTTCATTAACGACATAGTCAAAGAGGTTTTTATCTTTGGGACGATTTTCAAATAGAAATTCTGGATGCCATTGGACACCGAGAAAGGCAACATCATCTGTACTCATGACAGCTTCGATAATACCATCTTTAGGATCATAAGCCACAACTTTTAAATTTGGTGCTAAATCTTTGATACTCTGATGGTGGAAGGAGTTGATATGAGAAATTTCTCCATAGATTTCTCGGAGAACAGTATCTGATTCTGTCACCAAGCGTTGAGTTGTGTACTCGGCAGAACAATCCTGCCAGTGGTCTTCGATATCTTGGTACAGAGTTCCACCCATGGCAACGTTAAAGAGTTGAGTCCCACGACAGACGGAGAAAATAGGTTTTTTCTGGCTAATAGCTTCCTTGATGAGGGCCAGTTCAAAGATGTCTCTTTGAAGATGGTAGTCATCGCTATCAATGGTTTTTGGTTCACCATAGAATTTTGGATCAACATTTTGCCCACCTGTCAAGATGAGCTTGTCAATCATACTGATATAGTGGCAAGCCATTTCTTGATCACCAATCGGTAGGATGATGGGAATCCCTCCAGCGTTTTTAACGCCTTCAACAAAGCCTTTTGCTGCGTAGCTCATCATGATGTCATCATCTGGATGAGTTTTTTCGTTTCCTGTAATCCCAATAACTGGTTTTTTCATAAAATGATTTTCGCTTTCTAATCCTCTCTTCTCATGAAATAGAGGAGGGTTTGGAGTTCACTTGTCAAATCGACATACTGAACAACCACGTCTTTTGGTAAATGTAGATGGACTGGTGAAAAACTGAGAATACCTTTCACGCCAGCATCCACCAAGAGATTGGCAACCTCTTGTGACTTGACGCTGGGAACAGTTAGGATAGCAGTCTTCACATCAGCATCCTTGATTTTATCCTTGATTTGAGAAATCCCGTAAATGGGAATACCATCAGGAGTTTGTGTACCGACTTCAGGATGGTCATCTAGATCAAAGGCCATGATAATCTTCATCTTGTTACGCTCATGGAAACGGTAGTGTAGAAGGGCATGACCCATATTTCCAATACCAACCAGCATAACATTAGTAATGGAGTTATCATTGAGCAAATCGGCAAAAAACGTCATCAGTTTTTTGACATCATAGCCAAAACCACGACGACCTAGTTCACCAAAGTAGGAAAAATCACGACGTACGGTCGCTGAATCAATACCGATAGCCTCTGCAATTTGCTTAGAGTTGGCACGTTCAATCTTTTCTGCATGAAATCTCTTAAAAATTCGATAGTAGAGAGAGAGTCTTTTTGCTGTAGCTTTTGGAATAGCAGACTGTTTATCTTTCACAAAATCACAACCTTTCTATTCTTCTATTTTATAGAAACATTGTGAAAAAATCAACAAAAATAAGAAAAAACTAAGAAAAATCTTAGTTTTGATGAAAAAATTCTGTTTGTGATAGAAAACGGTAGAGATCTCCGACCAACCCTTGATAAACTTCCTGCCCCTCAAAAGTCAGAGAAGTCACATAAAGTGTATCTGGTAGGGTCACACATCCTGACAAAGCCAGCATGAGAGCTTCATAATCTTCATACTTGAGTGTACGCTCTACTTGGTAGCTATCCTTATAGGTAAGTTCAAACATCTTAGCTTTATCTTTCTGATTTTGTAAAGACACCACGCTCTACCAAGCTATCCATGAGGAAATAGAATTTTTCCTGATGAATGTGGTGGTCTTCTGATTTGAAAATATCAACTAAACGTAGTCCGAACTTGTCAGTGATATTGATTTTAGCACCTGTAAGTTCCTTGTTAATAATGATTTTCAGTTGGAATCCTTCACCGCTGTTTGGAACTTTTTCCAAAAGGCGAGTTAGTTCATAGTTACCAACTTTGGTCTCAAAAAAGGTGTTGTCTTTGAGGGTGAATTTTTTAACAGAAGGGCTAAGAGTGTAGTCGTAACGACAATTTTTTAACTGAATGGTTTTTTCAAATGCCATATGGCTAACCTCCGATAATTTCTTTTAAGTTTTTTGCGAGGGTTTGTAGGTCTTCAACAGTATTTTGTGGCGAGAGACTGATGCGAACGGATTCCTTCAAGCGTTCTGAATTTGCCCCGTACATGGCTTCAAGAACATGGCTTGATTGGACAATGCCTGCTGTACAGGCTGAGCCAGTAGAGATTGAAATTCCAACTAAATCTAGACGAAGGAGTAAGAGATCATTTTTCTGACCAGGGAACCCAATATTGAGGACATAAGGAAGATGGTGTTTTCCTCTATTCAAGTAATACTGAATTCCCTCTAGCTCTGCCAGAAAGGCAGTTTCTAGATTTTGTATATGTTGAACATTGTCTTTTTGTTTTTCTAGGTCCTCTTTTAGGGCTGCAACCATGCCTACGATGGCAGCCAGATTTTCAGTTCCTGCACGTTTTTTTTGTTCTTGGTCTCCGCCATGGAGATAGGAATCAAAGTCCATGCTAGAAGCGTAGAGAAAACCAATTCCCTTAGGACCATGGAACTTGTGGGCAGAAGCAGTGAGAAAATCAATGCCCAATTCTTCTGGGTGAATAGGGATTTTTCCAATAGCTTGAACTGCATCGACATGATAGGCAGCAGGGTGTTGCTTGAGTATTTGGCCAATTTCAGCAATGGGCAGTAGGTTTCCTGTCTCATTATTAGCAAACATGGTAGAAACCAAAATCGTATCGTCACGCAATGCCTTTTGAATTTGCTGGGCTGTGATTTCTTGATTTTCTGGTTGGATAATGGTTACTTCAAACCCAAAGTGTTGAACCAAGTAATCAATGGTTTCAAGGACAGCATGATGCTCAATGGCAGTTGTGATGATATGTTTTCCTTGTTCTTGGTGACGAAGGCAGTAACCAATGATAGCAGTATTGTTGCCTTCAGTCCCACCAGAAGTAAAAAAGATATGTTGAGGTTTTGTCCCCAGTAACTGAGCTAGCTCCTGACGGGCTTCTCGCAAGAGTTTGCCAGCTTGCCGACCATGACCATGAATACTAGAAGGGTTTCCGTGGGTTTCTTGCATAACTTTGGTCATCGCTGAAATAGAAACTGCTGACATAGGAGTCGTTGCAGCATTGTCCAAATAAATCAAAGAATCACCTTATTTCTTTTTGTTGTAGGCAAAGAGTGGGCTGACTGGTTTTCTTTCGTGAATACGGACGATGGCATCACCAATTAACTCACTAGCAGTGATGTAGCATACGTTTTTAGGAGTTTTTTCTTTTGTTGCTACTGAATCAGTTACAAGAATTTCTTTAATATTAGTATTATCAAGAAGTTCAGCAGCTCCTTCAACGAAGAGACCGTGGCTAGAAACAGCATAAATTTCTGTAGCCCCTTCACGTTCAACGATTTTAGCAGCTTCAGAGAAGGTACGTCCTGTATTTAAAATATCGTCAATCAAGATAGCTTTCTTACCTTCAACATCACCGATAATATAACCTTCGTTGCGAGTTGCATCGTCTTGAGGGTAGTCGATAATGGCGATAGGAGCATCAAGATATTCAGCCAGGCTACGAGCACGTTTTACCCCTGAATTTTTAGGGCTAACCACGACAACATCTGAGCCAAGTAGACCTTTATCGCAGTAATGTTTTGCAAATAGGGGAACTGTGTAGAGGTTGTCAACAGGAATATCAAAGAAGCCTTGAACTTGAACGGCATGCAAATCAAGAGTAAGGACACGGTCAACACCAGCCTTAACCAGCATGTTAGCAACTAGTTTAGCTGTTAGTGGTTCTCTAGATGATGCAATTCTATCTTGACGTGCATAGCCAAAATATGGAAGGACAACGTTGATACTGTGGGCACTTGCGCGCACACAAGCGTCGACCATGATTAACAATTCCATTAGGTGGTTGTTAACAGGGAAACTTGTAGATTGGATGATGTAAACATCATAACCACGGACACTCTCTTCGATATTCACTTGGATCTCTCCGTCAGAAAATTGACGTGATGATAGTTTTCCAAGTGGGACACCAACAGCTTGAGCAATTTTTTGAGCAATCTCTTGGTTAGAGTTGAGTGCGAAAAGTTTCATATTTTTTCTATCTGACATTATAGACCGTCCTCTGTAAACTTTATAAAACCTAGTTATATCTACCTTACATATATGAACTAGGATGTGTGTATTTTTATCTTTTCTATTTTACCAAAAAATGGAGATTATTTCAGCTATTTTTCATGCTTTTGACAAATCGAACCAATTTTGAAGGAGCTTTTTGGTAGGAAATCTGATTTTCCTCTAAAAATTGTTGGAAATCCTGTTTGCCTTTCTCGTGATTTTCAACTTCAATCTCTAATTCGTAATCTGTAATATCAAAGTACTGACTCTCATCCAGCGCCATGAGACCAATAGCTGTTTGCATTTCATAGCGAAGCGTTGTGAGACAACCAAGCACATGCCACTCACTAGTTTGGATACCATGTTTCGCTAATTCATCAAGAACCAGCCCCTGAGGAAGTTCTTCCTTGATCAGATAGTTTTCAGCATCTTTTAGTTGCAATTTTTGGTTGTATTCCATGTTTCCAACACTTTGCGGGACTTTGAGTGTCAATTCTGCCCAGTCTTCAAAGGTTCGAATGCGCATAGCGACTTTCTTTTCTCGCAGTTCAAAATCAGGCGTGTCGATGTAGTAATTTTTTTGAAGAACAGGAGTGACACCTGTGAATTGGTCTTTTAGACGATTGTATTCATCTTTTTTCAATAGTGTTTTCAATTCAATTTCTAAATGTTTCATTTTTCTTACCTTTTCTTTATCGTTGAAAGCGGATTTATGGTATAAACTGCTCACGGTTTCCTGTACCCTTGAAATCATTGGTTTTATAGTGTCTATCTAAAAGTGAATACGAGATTGAATACGACTTTACTTTTAGCTTGAACGGATAAAAGTCATGAGCTGATCCACGATTTCAACACGTTGATTGTCATTGATGTGGGTATACATATCAAGGGTTGTTTGAACATTATTGTGACCTAATCTATCTGAAATGATTTTTGCTGTAACACCAGCTTCAAAGAGAAGAGAAGCATGTGTGTGTCTGAACCCGTGAGGAGTAATTTTCTTGATATCATTGTATTCACAAAAGAACCTTCTAAGTCTCTCTTTCACAGCTGAAGGAGAAATCCAACCTCCAAAACTATTCGTAAAAATATAATTCGAATCATTTTTGTAAGGCACACCAGACTTAAAATATTCTTTTATCTGCTGACGTTTCCAGATTTTTAATACATTCAGAGTTTCATCATCTAAAGTGATAACTCTCTTACTCATTTTGGTTTTAGGGCCCTGAACAGTTTGTTTTTTATTCACAACGACAGCTGTCCGAGAAATGCTTAATCGTTTATTTTCAAAGTCAACATCTGACCACATGAGCCCAAGTGCCTCACCACATCTCAAACCAGTAAAAGCTAGTAAGTGATAAAAGGTATACTCTACAGGCTTACAATCTACTCTGCAAACTTTAAGAAACTCTGTTAGCTCCTGTTTTGTATAGTAGTTTTCTTTGGCTTTTAATGGCCTATTTTTCGGCTTGATAATCTTATCTAAGGGATTTGACTTAATAATATCAATAGAAGTGGCATACTTGAAAATACGGCTGATGACAGAGTAGTAATTGGCATAGAGGATATAGCGATTACTTAACTGGATAGCAACTTTTTGGCAATAAGCTACACTAATCTGCTGGATTTTCATATCTGTAAAATACAAGTCAATCATAACATCAAGTTTTTTCTTAACGTTCTGATAGGTTGTTGGTTTCACAGTGTTTTTATAGCTATCAAGCCATAACTCAGCAACTTCAGCGAAAGTAGGATTCTGGAAATCTTCATTGTTTGAAAAACCGTTCTCTTCAACATCTAAGAGAAGGTCACGTTCGGTAGCCTTTGCCTCTTTAATGGTTTTAAAACCACGGCGTGTTGTACGCTTTTCTTTCCCAGTTGCAGGGTCTATGCCCAGGTATGTTTGAAAGAGATATCTAGTCTCTCCTTTTTTTGTAATATATTTTTTTATCATAAAAAGTCCTTTCTTTTCGATTGCTTGCCCGCATAGTTGAAAAGGTGTAGAACTTATGATAAACTATAGGTGTATTTTTTTATCATCCTTTCCATTGCTTGCTTGATGGAAAGTTGAATCCTCACACTCAACGTTTGGCGATGGCGAGTGTGGGGATTTTTTGTTTAGACGATAGGAATAAGTTCACCGCCTATTTGTTGGTTTATATAATCTCTATCTTCTGGATATTTCAACAGATAGGAGTTGATAGCTTCCATAATCTGGAAGTTCAATAATCCCACTGGTGATACTGGACCCCAAGTTTTGAATAAGGTTAGGGAAAAGATGAGTGCTCTCAAGCCGTTTTGTCCTTGCCCATTCTTGTAATCTTCTTCTGTGATGTGCAATCGATTGTGAAAGAATTTATTGTAATTGATTTTGTTCTTTTCTGTTGTGAAGTTATAAACTCTTCCAAGATGGGCACATCTGTTCCGATAGGAGAGTAAGAAGTAAAATACATTGATAAACAATTGTTTAATATCATTATCTATATTTTCTTTGTCTAGTCCTGTCATGCGCTGGATAACTTCTGTCTTTATATGCGACTTTTGTAGTTTATAAAAAGTGATTAGGTGACCAAAAGTCATCCCTTTAACAAGAATCCAAGGCGGCACGTTGCCATGCTTTTCTCGATAATGTTTATATGGTTGAGTCTTATCTTGGGTGATTTTATAACATTTACGTAGAAACTTAGATCGTTCAGACTCTTTGAATTTTTTAGCACCTCGTTCATAGTTCTCTCTTTGAAGGTATTTATTTTGGTCTGCAGTGTAATGTTCTGCGACTACGTAGGAAAGAACGGTTCTAAGATGAGCCTCTATTTCTTGTAATGCTAGATTGATATTTGTTCGTATGCTTTTGTCCATGAGGAAAAAGTCTACGAGTTTTTCAAATGTTGCGCCCTCTTTAAATTTCTCTCCTTGTTCAATACCAATTTCTTTATAGCCGTTTATGATTTCGTAATAGCTGTATGTCGATAAAATGCTGATTGCCCTGTTTTCATCTCGGATGGTAAGCCCTCGAGATTTTAGGAGTTCTATCTGCTCTCGAAATGTTTTAAAAGGTTTTGTTTCCATATCTCTCCTCCGTAAATCAAAAAGAGCCTCTGTATAGATACAAAGACTCTTCTAGGCTCCCAGGGGGGAGCATTCACTTAGATTAATTTCATTATAGAGTCTTTTGTTGTTTTTGTCAAGCTTTTTGTTAAATTTGGTTTTATTCCCCTCTATACACCCCGACAACTGCATAAATCTTGATGTGTGTGTCTTCGGCTGGTGGGAAGTCTAGGATGATGTCTTCGTACTTGTCATTGAGGGACACTAGGCGTAAGCGTCCGTTTTCGGTATAGATCTTCTTGAAGTAAGAACGGTCTCCGTATGCGATAACTGCTAGGTCTCCGTTGTAGGTGGTCAGTCCTTTGTCTACTAAATAGAGAATGTCTCCGTCTTGGTAGTCAGGTTGCATGGAGTCTCCGCTGACCTTAGTCGCAATATCGTGACGTGGTGGTTGCTCGTCAACGTCTATAATCTCTCTGTCTGTATCGTCGTACCCAAATCCATAGTTAAATCCACAAGCTGCTGCCGTCTCAGATACAACCTCAACTTGGTACAAGCTGATAACTTCCGATACTTCGTTTATCTTCGTTTCTTCTTCGTTTTGCTCTGTGTACATCTCGCCGTTTGCTTTTTGCCTCTCCAGAAGCTCCTCAGAAGTCCGTAGGACGATTTTTTTATTATCGGGGGTTAATTGTACCACCTTGTCCGTTATCTGCTGTGTGAGCAAATCTGGGGACGCTGTGGTATTTATATCTTTACCGTGTAGAATATAATCTGTTGTTGTGTTGAAAAGTTTTGCTAATTTCACTAATTTAGCACCAGTTGGCAAATTTTTTCCATTTTCCCACTTAGAGACCGTTGTATCTGATTTATATCCTAAGTAATCAGCTACTTCTGTTTGTTCTAAATTATTTGCTAAACGCAATTCTCTAATTCTGTTCGCTATATCTTGTATATTTCCTATTTTGTCAGTTGTTTGATGTGTAAGAAAATCTGGGTATACTGAAAGAGTAGTGGAGTTTGAAATGAGTTGGTTGTCATCTAATTGAGAAACCAAAATATCAAAATCCATATTCATAGCTGAAGCGATATTTTGTAATGTCTCTAATGAAGGAGAGATTGGTTTTTTAGTATTTGGATTTTCACCTTTCTCTAACATGGAAATATATCCCTTGCTTTTCCCTGCTAGTTTAGCGAATTTTTCCATAGATAATTTATGGACGCTTCTATATTCTTTTATAATTGTACCTATTCTCATTTTATACCAGTCCTCCTGTTGTTTAATATATTTTACAAAAAAATCAAAAAAAAATCAAATTTTTTGTTTAATCCGCTTGACAACTGTTGTTTAATCTGTTAAACTATAAGTGTAAGGTTGATAGGGCGACCAAAACCTTGCAAATAATCAGGAGGTAAAGATATGTTAGAACAAGGTGTTATACTAGCTTTAGCAATCAGTTTCTTGCTTGACAAGCATGTTGAAAGACAGCATAAGAGAGCAGAAATAGAGAAACTAAAGCAAGAAATAAAAAAACTAGCTCTCGAAAATAAGAAAGCTAGTAGATAACCCAATCAAGTTAGGCTAGGGGCGAAAGCCCCAGCTGATACTTGTAAATCTATCATATCATAAAAAAAGCATTATGACAATACTAAATATCATTTATGCTGGTCTAATCATTGCTTTCTTGTGGTCTTCTTATCAGGATTACAAGATTCAGAAGGAACTTAAGAAAGTTTCAATGGAAAAGCAATTATTAGAGGATACTATCTCTTGAATGTATAAGCTGGTTTTTTTATAGACCAGCTTATACAAAAGATAAAAAGTTTAATAAATTAAACAACGAGCATATTATATAAGGAGGTTAAATTGATTGGTAAGAAAATAAAGCAACTGAGAGAAGAACAAGGCTTGTCTCAAGATGAACTTGCCGAAAAATCAGGAGTTTCAAGAATGACAATTACATACCTAGAAACAGGTGTGACTAAAGATGTAAAGTTAGGAACTTTAAATAAAATAGCAGTTGGCTTGAATGTTGCTTTGAAAGATTTTATGTAAATAAAAAGTTTAATAAATTAAACTGGTCAAAAAGGTCAAACTTTTTTCAAAATCGATAGAATAATTCTATCAAAACTGTTGACAAGTACCAACAGTTTTGAAAAGACCTATTAGTAGAAAGGAAAAAGTCAATGTATGGAGCGAAAATGAGGGAGCTGAGAACGGCTCAAAAGCTGGGTTTGCGTGAACTTGCCAAGCGAACCTTGATAGACTACACGACCTTGTCACGTATCGAGAACGACTTGAAGGCAGTGACGCTGTCGCAGGCGGTGGTCATCGCCAAGGCGCTAGGGTGTAGGGTGGAAGATATGTTGTAGGAGGAAGGAAAACGGAATGAACGAACTAGAAAGAACAGCCCTCAACGAGATATTGAGGACAGTGACCTATATTGTTGAGGAGAAAGAAAGGAAAGAGGGATGATGTGTTTAGAATATCTAACTGAAGATGACGTGGAAAAAATCAAAAAAGAACTTTTGCAAGTTCTTCGTAATCATAATCTGAATAGCGGACTGGCTAAAGCAGTTCTTGCTGATACTATTGAGACAATTGAGAAATATTCACAGTTGCCAGAATAATTATTTAAGGTTTTTGATGATAGCCTCAACAGAATTTTTTAAAAGTTTTCTTGTCTTATCAGTATCACTACTACCTATCCACAATAGTTTTGATGTTGCATCAGTTTTTACTAGATATACTTCATCGTAGACTTTACCTGCTTGGTTCTGATAAATGATATTAGCAACAATGGTCTCTTTAAAGCGATTATCAAGTATGTGCATAAATTTTTGCGAGGGAGCCATGGTATAACCGACTAGGGATGACATATTAAAACCCAGTTCGTCAATTTCTTTTGAAAATTTCAAATCTAGGATAGTTGCAGAAGTATTCCCAAAGTTTTTTATAACTAGATATTTATGGAAGTCATTGATTTCTATAGTATCTAAGTACGCAACGATAACAGGACGATTTGCTTCTTCAGTTATCTCTGCTGTAAGTTTATTGGCTTCACTGGCTATTTTGACGGCTTTGTGTGAATAGTAAATCGATATAATACTGACTGATGTAGAAGCAATGATGGAAATAATATTAATAATATCGCTAAGCATATATAACCTCAAATTTTTATTTTAATTATACCAAATTTAGAAAGGAATATTATGAACAACGCAGCGCAAAAAGTAACACGGATTGACAAAGATGCCTGGGAGATTGCTACGGAGTTGGCGAACGAGTACGGCGTATCTATTTGTCACATCATCAGCGAGAGTGTCCGCTACTGTGCAGAGAATGCCGAATTTAAGGAGATGGACGTTGTCGTTAAACGATTGGTAGTCGGCAGTAAGGTGCTGGAGTAGGAGGGTGGAGATGCTACTAGAGAATTTAAAAGATGACATCCAAAGCTTTATTGAGAAGAGGGCTGATGAAGCAATTCAACAATCAAGGACATATTCACAAGCGATTTCGCTTGTGTCAAAATATACTGATTTTTCAGAACATGGTTTAGCAATGACAAAAGCTATTCAAGACGAAATTAGGAAACGTGCCTTGAATAGCCTAGTGTGAAATTATATAGCTTCTATTTTCACAATAGATGCAGAAGCATAGATAAGAGATGGATTTTCAATATCAAAGAAAAACGGAGCGTTTGCTACTATTTCTAAAAAACTAGGAACTAAACCATCGTGATGATGATACCAAAGTCCACTAAGCTCACCTAATGAAACTGAGTTGTTTGAAGTTTTCCAAGTTTGAAAAGTTTGTTCTTCGTGGAAAATAGCTTCGGTACCATCTGAAAAAGTAACTTTTATTTTGTGCCTATTCTCACCTCCTTTCTGCTTTATTATAACAGAAATAGTAGTTGAGTATATTTTTAGAAAAGGAGTAAAAAATGGACAATCCAAGACAAGATAGTGATTTTATCAAAGAAATCGTTGAGAAACATTTTGAAAATATGGTTGACGATGTTTTGGCACATACAGAAACCTATTATGAAGCTTTGGGTGCTGTTGGTTGCATCAATGGAAGCAATATTGCTGACATAGGACAGTTGGCTGATTGTTTGAGGAAAGCTATCAGAAAACGTGCTATGCAACAAAAAACACCTAATCATAACTAGATTTAGAAAGGAACTTTATGAACGAAATTTTTAATTTTCACTGGCAGGAAGTCCGTACTTTAACAATTGATGACGAGCCTTGGTTCGTTGGGAAAGATGTTGCAGACATCCTAGGATATAGCAAGGCTAGAAATGCGATTGCTCTTCACGTTGATGAAGAGGACGCCCTAAAACAGGGCATCCCTACTAGTGGTGGAACACAGGATATGTTAATCATCAACGAATCTGGGCTCTACTCTCTTATCTTATCCAGTAAATTACCTCAAGCGAAAGAGTTTAAACGTTGGGTGACCTCAGAAGTCTTGCCAGCTATTCGCAAGCAGGGCGGATTTATCCGTGAGGACTTGGACGAGGATGCCTTTATTGCTCTCTTTACTGGACAGAAGAAATTGCGTGAGCAACAGGCGACCATGCTAGAAGATATCGACTACCTCAAGAGCGAGCAACCGATTCATCCAAGCTATGCTAAATCGCTCCTGAAGAAGCGTAAGGCTAGGGTTGTGGCTTGTTTAGGTGGTATTGATAGCCCAGCTTATGCGGATAAGAATTTCGCTCAGTCAGTCTTTAGACAAGCTGAGATTGATTTTAAAGACCACTTCAACATTAGTCGCTATGACTTGCTACCCAAGAAGCATGCGGATGCCGCTCTTGCTTACTGGATGACGTGGGAGCCAAGCACTAATACTAAAATGAAGATTATGGAACTGAACGCATTTAGTCAAGCGTAGGGGTAGGCATGGAAGATAAAATCATTGAACTTGCTGATTACTTCATCAGCGAGAACACAACGTACAGAGAAGCTAAGATAGCGTGTGAGAAGCTATTGAAACAAGTCAGCCATGAGATAGAACTCAGGGCAATGGAAAGTAAAACTTTTCAAACAAAAAGCACCTGACGGCAATCAGGCGCATACTTAAATAATTAAAACCATTATATCACAAAAATGCTTGCCCGCATAGTTGAGAGGATGTAGAAAATGGAAGGTATCACGTTACAATTACGATTGGATGGCGAAAGTGCTGAATTGTTCACGAATCAATTATTGGCCTTTGCTGAAAAGCAAGTCAAGGAGCAGTTAGAGAATGATCGCATGCCAATCAATCAACAGGCTTTGATGGAGAAGTTTGGCTTCACTCATGGCTATATTAAGAAGTTAGAACGTAAAGGATTGAGATTTCGTAAGCAAGGGAAATATATTATGTACGATATCAATGATGTTTATGAGATTTTGGAATTAGAGAAAGAAGTACGAAAATTAAGAGCATAAGGAGATAAAAATGTTTGAACCACCGATTTTAGACCAGTTAATGGGTGTTGGAGCCTTGCTACTTGGATTTGCAGGGCTTTGCCGTCATATCAAATTGCAGGAAAAACGCAAGGAAGAAGAAAGACGAGAAGAGCAAGAATTTGCGTCTATGATTATCCAAGTGCGTAATCGTGCATACGAACGTGGTAGAGAGGACAAATGGCAAGAAATTCGCAAGAATATCCGTAGAGACTTCAAAGGATTCACCTATGACAACGAACCGCCTGTAGGATTGCGCCCTGAGCCTCTAGCCTTGCCAGAGCCGAAACAGTCTACAATCAGATTTTTGTAATGAGGAGGTCAGGAAATGGAAGAATTGATTGAATGGCTGGATTGTGAAATCCAACTAAACAACCATACCATCGCATCCAACCAAGAAAGATTGGACTTCAAGCTCCTTGCAGAGGAGGAAAACAAGAAAATTTCACTTATCAAAAAATACCTAAATGACTATGAAAAACTAGCTAAGAACTATCGTGATGTGGTCTCTAAAAATCGTCTGCTCAAGCTTGAAAAACTAGAGTTAGAAGGTAGGCACATCTATGAGGATATGCGGATGAAGTACCGTGCCAACCGTAGGAAGTGGGGGGCTCGGTATGTCTGAAATCAAGTGGATTAAAATCACAACCGATATTTTTGACGATGAAAAGATTTGTCTGATTGACGCCTTGCCTGATCCTGATGCCGTCTTAGTGATATGGTTCAAGATTTTGACACTTGCTGGAAAACATAACAGTAATGGTTTGCTGATGATGACTGATAAGGTTCACTATACAGATGAAATGTTAGCTACTATTTTTCGTAGACCATTGAATACAGTAAGAATGGCTATTGGAGTTTTTGAACAGTTTGGGATGGTTGAGATTATTGATGGTATCATTAGCTTGCCAAATTGGGAAAAACATCAAAACGTTGACGGAATGGAGAAAATCAAGGAACAGACACGCAACCGTGTAGCCAAATACCGTAAAAAACAGAAAAATCTTGCTCTTGGTAACGTTACAGGTAACGTTACAGTAACGCATGGTAACGCACTAGAAGAAGATAAAGATAAGAATAAGAATAGATTAGATAAAGATAAGAATAAGAAAAGAATAACTACTACTAGTAGTGGTAGTGAAGAAAATATTTTAGAACTTTTTCAATCTGAATTTCGTAGGCTCTTATCTGGATTTGAAATTGAAGAAATCAACCATCTACTAAATGAGAATGATGTGGATTTGGTGAAAGAAGCACTGAAGACTGCTATTAACTCAGGAAAGCCGAACATCAAATATATTGGTGGGATTTTAAGAAATTGGCAGATGAACAATGTTACCACTGTTGAACAGGTTCGTCAATCGGAAAAGAAGAACAAGGATAAGAAAGAAGAACAGGAGGCTAAGGACGAATGGGGGTACTAGAACTAATTGAGCAATTCGAGATAGACTACTATCCATTAAGCTACGAGAAGAAAACTCTTTTAGCAAGCCAGCCAATTCATCAAGTGATTGCCTGCTTGTCTGAAATGGCCAGCTGGCATGAATGAGGAGGTCGGCTAGTATGGTAGACAATGTGTTTGAGGAAATTGCCTTATCTTATCACAGGAATACTGAACAACAAGATGAGTTTTGCGAAAAGCATAACATCCCTTTGATAAAGATATTGCGTACTGACAGTGTTGTATGTCGCATGTGTGAATCTGAGCGGATCCATGAGGAAAATCAAGCAAGAGTGAATGAACTGGCCGACGCTGAGAATGAGCGAAAGAGGAAATACTATCTTGAGAAGTTTTCTCTTTATGATGAGGTTTTGAAAAATGCGACCTTGGACAACTTTGAGATACCCACTGAAAAAGAAGCAGAAAAGCTAGCTTTTGCAAAGAGGATTTGTCGTGAGTGGTCTGAGGGTGCTAGGAACAACATCGTGCTACAAGGAGAAGCTGGGACAGGTAAGAGCCATTTGGCCTTTGCGATGGTAAAAGCTTTATCTGAGTACACGAAAGAGATTGCTATTTTTATCAACGTGACGGACTTGCTGATGAAAATTAAAGCTGATTTTAGTCAGGAAGAGTTTCTGGTCAATAAGATTGCTAGTGCTAAGTTCTTGGTTTTGGATGATTTGGGCATGGAGAAGGATAGCGAATGGTCGTTTACTATTCTCTACAATATCCTTAATAAGCGTTCAAATACAATCATTACCACGAATTTGATTTCTGCGGATATTCAGAAAAGATATGGGAGACCCTTCATGTCCAGACTGATGAAGGGTGTGGATAAAGACCATTTGATGGTTTTCAATGATTTGACAAACAAGCGGAAGCAATATTTCTAGAATGGAGGTGGCTGATGTTTATTTTAAAGCATGGGACAAGAGAGGATAAGCCGTTTCTGATGTCCGCAGTTATCGGAGTGACTGGCTTGGACATTTCATGTTCAGAAGAGAAGAAAGCCATGCGGTTTATTTCTCGGTCGGCCGCCGTACAGGTCGGCAAGGCATTGAGGGGTTCCTTTGGGAACTTCTACCCTGTCGAGGTGGAGTGATGTTAAATCTCTACTTCGTCTACAATGGGCACTGCAAGTTTTACCTTGGGAGGTTTGACAATGTCGATGATCTCATTGAGCAGATGGAAGACCATCAGTGGGCTTTCTCTGGTATCACCAGACCAAAATTCAAAAAATATATCGGAAAAGACGATGTGAGGTTTGATTATGGTGCGGTAGATTGCTATTACTTAGCAACAAAATCAACGTGCCGCGAACCACGTTAAAAGCGAGCTAGAATATGCGTCAGACTTGGACGAATGACGTATAAAGAATTTGCTAGCTCTTGTGTCTTTGAGCCATGAGGGGCAAGAGCTGGATTTTTATAAACAGGATAAAACATGGAATACAGCAAACAGTCAGTCATTAAAGGACTGAAACGTACAATCGAGCAAAACGAAGAAAAGATAATCGAGTATTCTAAGCCGTGCGATTCACGCAAGAGACGGATTAGAGCGCTGGAGCGTGATTTGTTGAAGAAAAAGAATAAAGAATTAAGAAAGAAAGTGAAGGAGTCGGAAGATGAAAGTACAGCGATTGATTGAGAAGTATGAAAAACTTGAGGGTGTATGGGATGAAAGGGTAGAGCTAGCGCGCCAAATCTTTTTACAAGATTTAGAACAATTAGACGAACCGCAACCAGTCAAAGTTCCGCAGGTTGTGGCGGATTGGATTGAGGTTTGTAAAGAACATTTAACAACTAGTCTATATACTGCTATGACTCCAAACTTTATGAAAGAACACAACCAAAGTTTCGATTTTATATTATGGATTAAAAAGGCGAGCAACCAAGACCTCTTCGCTCGTGCATGGCTGGACGGCTACGAGGTCGAGAAAGAGAAGCGGTACTTGGTGAAGGTGAAAGGTATGAATCGTATCAATGGATGTCTAGCCAATAACAAAAAACTTGCTACTTGGTACTTTGGTATAAGTGGTAATTCTAAGAATCATCGCACAAATCACACCCGAAAAGAGCTTGAAGAAGTTGGGTTCGGCTGGGTGTTTGATTGCCCAGGGATTGAGATTAAGGAGGTGGAGTGATGGAAGACAGTGTTTGGCTAGACTGGATTGCCGAGGTTATGGTAACTAAGCCTGTTGACAATGATTTGCTAGAAAGCCAACGTGGCCAAGAAGTCGTTGATTTGCTATTAGATTTAGAAAGAAATGATTTTAATTGGCATAGAGGAGACGCAGATGTTTTTTGGATAGATGCCCAGATGTGTATCAAGTACAAACTTTCCAATGCAGAGATTAAATTTTTAGCTAAGCAACAACCAGGCGTTACGAATTATAAGAAACACGCAAAAGAAAGAAATGCTTATTCAGAGATGATGAGAGGGTTAGAAAAGTTAAAAGAGCTTAACTTCCCAGAAATCTACAATCATTCCCTTTCTCCTGATGATGAAAATAGGAGATTTGAAGAAGAAATGACGGTTGAACAAAATTATGTATCGCCTTACCAAAAATTAGACGAAGTTCAAAAACGCTTTTATGAAAATCAATTTTTATTTGGTAAAAAAGTGATGGAATCTGCAATGAAAATTGTATCAAGTGAAAAGAAAATAGGTGTTGATAATTTCTTCAACATTGGAAGTCATCGAATTAAATTCACTGTTGAGGAGATTACAGAATGAAACGTTTTATCGCAATCTGGATTCTTGTATCTGCTGGACTAAACATCTGGCAAATGGACAGGATTCGAGATTTGGAAGAGAAGCGTCCTATGGTTATCTACAAGGCAGATAACGCAGGCGCTGAGATATTCGGTAGAGTCCTTGAGAAAGGACGACATGGGAAGTTGTATACAGTGACCATTCGTGACTACGGGGTGTTCGTGGTTACGAAGGACGTGTATGAGAAAGTCAAAGTTGGGGATGAGGTGATGCTGTGACACTTTGTAACAAAAAATACGATGATTGTATTAAGCAGTTTGAAGAATTTTCACAAAAAGCGCTAGAAACTGGACATGTTGAAAATATTTAAAAGGAGTTGTAATGGATATTGTAGATTTATATCTGGAGCATGGAGATTTTAGAACAGCTGTACGCTTGAGTGGTTTACCAATGCACATTGCACATATCAAATTACGTAAAGCTGGTGTCTTGAAGATTACTGACAAAATCCAATTTGGTAGTAAAGGAGCTAAGTTAGGCGGACAAGCAGAACAGTTGTTTCAGACTCTAGTACCTGACGCTGTTGATGCCAATTCGCTTTTCGAGAAAAATAACCCTGTCTATGATTTTGTTTTTAAAAATATGACGATTGATGTGAAATATAGTTCGTTATATTCTGGAGGAAATACAAATTATTGGAGGATTAGGTGCAAAGGTAAGCAGGATTTCATAGTTGCATTTTTGGAAAGAGAACAAAGTACAGGCGTTGACAACCCTTATTGTCTCTTGCTTCCAATGGATTTTGTAGATATGAAGTATATGCATATATCGCTCAGTGGTAGTTGGTTCAAAGAGTTTCAAGTAGAACCAGAAGAGTTGCGAGGAATTTTAAATGACTACGCAGAACTGAGAGAAAAAGGGCAGTTTTGAGGATAAATAGAAAAATGAAGAAGATTAAGGAGGAAGAAAAATGACACCAAAATTTAGAGCGTATGATGGCGGCTCATTAAATCGTATGTATCAACCAGACGAGGTGATGGTTGGAAATGGCGATATTTGGATTATTGATGAGGACTCTGTTGCTGGTGACTGGATAGTAAACAACGACCTTCATCTCATGCAATCAACAGGACTCAAAGATAAGAACGGCAAGGAAATCTTTGATGGGGATGTTCTTGAAATTGAAGATGAAGGAGAAGTCCTTGGGAATGCAAAATTGACTTGGGATAATGAGCAAGCTGTCTTTATGATAGAAGCAATAAGTGTAGATGATATTGCACCCTTTCATGAAATTATTAGCGATGAAACTTACTCTTATAGAGTTGTTGGCAACGTCTATGAAAACCCTGAACTTTTGGAGGATAAGGAATGAAACCAGAAATAATTGATAACGTAAATAAACCAAGCCACTACCAAGGCGCAAACGGTCTTGAGGCTATCGATGTTGTGCATAACTTCGTTGGGAACCTTTCTGGAGCGTCTGCTTTCTTTTGGGGCAACGCAATCAAGTATATGCTTCGGTTTCAGAAAAAGAATGGTCTTGAGGACCTGAAGAAAGCACGCAAGAACCTTGATTGGTTGATTGAGGAGATGGAGCATGAGCCAGAGAGAAACACGGCTGGGTCACTGTTAACGGTGCGGGCAACGTGATTACTAATCATGAGTAAAATATTATCAATTGCGTAAAAATACATCAGGAGGTAAGGTTTGGCAATAGACATCAAAAAAAGATTGAAGGCTCTGCCTTATATTGATATCAAAGCGAAGTCAAAGCACCAGGAAATCATCAGTTTGAAGTCAGGTATTTTACGAGGGCAGCAGTTCGATAGCATGCCGAAATCAAAAAGCAACAAGAATCAAACTGAAGAATTGAATGTGTTGATCATTGACAAGTCAGATCAGCTATATGAAGAAATCAAACAAATGTACCACGAACGTGACGAACTCGTTCAAGCGATTGAGTCGCTCGATGATCCAGTGGAAAACATTGTGATGCGATTATTGTATATTGACGGATTGTCTTGGAAAGAGGTTCAAATCAAACTAAATTGTAGCCCTGCAACCATCCAGCGAGCAAAACATAAAGCGTTACTAAAATTATCTAAAATGTATGATAAGAATGATAGCAAATGATAATTTTAATGTGGTAAATTAGTATCATGAAGAATAGCAGAGAAAACCTCTGCTTTTTTTGTGCCCTAGAAAAGGAGGTGAGGATATGTGGTAGTTGTCGAACCAATCAGAAATAGAGATGATGTTCAGCTTATGATTGAATGGCTGACGTTGCATAGCGCAGTCAAAGAGTTAGATAGACAACGTAACCTCATGCTCTTTTTGTCTGGTGTTAATCTTGGTTTTCGTATTGGCGATATTGTTAAACTGAAAGTAAAGCACGTTAAAGGTTGGCATGTCCAGATCGTCGATGAAAAGACAGACAAGCCAACCAAACGAAAGATGCCAAAGAAATTCAAGAATGCTATGCGACAGTACATCAAAGACAAGAAAGATGAAGACTTCCTCTTTCCAAGCCGAAACGGTAAGCACCAACACATAAAACCTAACACAGCTTATAAGATTATCAAAAGAGCTGCTGAAGAAGTTGGTCTAGAAAACATAGCTACTCACTCGATGAGAAAGACCTTTGGCTTATTCATGTACGAACAAACCAAGGATGTCGCTCTGATAATGGACCTACTGAACCACTCAAGCCAGAGTATTTCACTACGATATATCGGCAAAAATCAAGATTCACAAGACCGAGCCATGACGAAGTTTCAAGGCTTTTAATTTTTTTATTTTAACATCAATTCATTGTTTTAAGGTTATGATGATTTCATTTCAAGCATGCAAGATAAACGCTTGATAAGTCTGAGTTAAAACTCATGTAGCGAATTCATTAGAATATGTAAAACAAGGAATTGAGAGAGTGAAAACAAAGGAGTTTACATAGTTATGAAAGGCATTATTAAAAGACTTTTTAATAAAACAACCAATAGACAAAAACCATTAGGAGAAATTGTAATCGGTGTTGAAATTGAAAATAGTTCAGAGTTTCGTCAATTAGCTAAAGAGACAGCTGAAGCAATTAATTATTTAAATCATTGCCTTGACAAGCTTAATGAGTTTGAACTAAAAGTTTCTACCTCACGAAAATGATTGAAGTTTCAACTCGAGAAGAACGAAACCAATTTTACAATTCCAGCGAGTGGAGAACCATAAGAAGGCAAGCACTTAAACGAGATCATTACGAATGTGTATGGTGTAGGGATGAAGGCAAGGTCACGACTGCTAACTTGGAAGTTGACCACATCAAGGAGCTAGAGTTCTATCCAGAGTTCGCTCTTGACTTAGATAATCTTAGAACACTGTGCAAAGCATGTCATAATAAGAGGCATGATCGTTTTGATAAGAATGACAGAAATTTCAGAAAAGATGAATGGTGGGGTTAGGTGAATGGAACATAAACACCCCCCGGTCAAAAAAATCGGAAATTTTTAAAGATGTCGGTAAGCGGTCTGCACTCGACTGTCCAAATTTTTAACAAAAAATTAAAGGGGGTGGGGGGTAATGGAAGAATACTCGGAAAAAAATATAAAAGAATTAGAAAATCAGCTACTTTCCAAAATCGGCTATTTCAGTCCTAGAAAAAAGGATGCAATCCAGTACGAAAAAGTGAATCGTTATCTTTATCTTGTCAGATTGCTGTACGAGCTGAAAGCTAAACTTCATGAAGACGGCTTGGTCATCACTGTTCACAATGGGCAACAGAGATTTCAAAAAGCGAATTCTCTCATCAAGGAAATCAACACAACAAGCAACCAGCTTTTAGCTATTGAGCGATCGTTTGATTTTGAGGTGGAAAACTCGCCTGTTGAGAAAGCTACGTCTGGAAGTGATCTGTTATGATTTCTCATCCGCTGGTTGATAACTACATCAAAATGGCCGAGAGTGGAAAAATTGTCGTCAACAAGGAAAGAAAGCTGCTGTTTAAAATTATCAAGGAGAAAATCTATCCTCGTGATGATTTGTATTTTGACAATGACTTGATTGACAAGTTCATTCGTTTTGCGGAAAAGAATTTTTTTCCTCTGGCTAAGTACCAGCTTTTCTTGACTCCGTTTATTTTCCTTTTTCGGAAGGAAGACGGGGAACCACACTTCGATGAGTATCTGTATACTTTGGCTCGTGGTGGTGGTAAGAATGGGTTTATGTCTGCCAGGTCATCGTTCTTTATCAGTCCTATCTACCCTATCAGAGATTATGATGTGACTATCACTGCCAATTCTGAGAAACAGGGCAAGGTTTCATTTGAGGAGGTCTATGAGACTATTCAAAGGCGTGGCCTTGAGGACCATTTCTATCTAACTAAAATGTCTATTACAGGTCGAGCGAACAACTCGGTCTTTTCTTTTCGGACGAATAATCCGAAGACCATGGACTCTGCTCGTGATGGCTGTCTTGAGTTTGATGAGATTCACCAGTTTGAAGATGATAAGGCCGTGAAGGTTCAACGGTCAGGTCTTGGTAAGATTGCTCATGCTCGGACTTTCTACAACGGTACGAATGGGTATGTGCGTGAGGGATTCTATGACAAGCTGATAGAGAAGTCTATGCAAATCTTGAATGGAGAGGTTGATGATTTCAGGCTATTTCCTTTCATTTGCAAGCTAGACAATGTGGACGAAGTAGATGATATGAAGAACTGGCCGAAAGCTAATCCGATGTTGGATGAAAGCACTCCTTATACTAAAAGGTTGCTTGCAAGAACCAAGGCTGATTATGATGACCTTGAGCTGGAGCCGTCTGGCCGTCAGGAGTTCATGACTAAACGGATGAATCTTCCTGAAGCTGACCTTGAGAAAGATGTGACATCTCGTGAAAAATTACTTGCTTGTTTGCGTCAGCCTGGTATTGACTTGAAAGGTCGGTCATGTGTGGCTGGGTTTGACTATGCGAGCATCCGAGACTTTGCGAGTGTTGGTTTGCTATTTAAGAATGGTGATGAGTTCATCTGGAAGCAACATTCATTTGCTCGTAAAGCGTTTTTGAAAGCTTTCAAACTAAAAGCGCCTATTGAAGAATGGGCAGACAGAGGCTTGTTTACCATCGTGGATGGTCCTAGTATTGACCCTCGTTTATTGGTTGAAAAATTGAATGACTGGAGCAGAGAGTATCAAATCGAGCTAGTCTGTGCCGATGGTTTTAGAATGGACTTATTAAAACCTCTTTTGGAAGAGGCTGGTTTTGACTATGAGTTCTTACGGAATCCAGGGGCTATCCAGTCTAAGGTTGCGCCAATTATCGAAGACGGATTTGCCAATGAGCGTTTTATCTTTGAGGGTGACAACTCTATGATTTGGTATACGGATAATACCTATGTCAAAGAGGATAAGGATGGCAATAAGCGTTTCTTGAAGAAAGAACCTGTCAGAAGAAAGACAGATGGGTTCCATGCTTTGATAGCTGCTCTTTACAAGAGGGAGCTGGTGCAAGAGTCGAATGTTGGGGAATTCCTTGACATGATTGATAGTTGGGATTTTTAAAGCATAAATTTTGGGTGGGTGGTCGGCAGAAATTAAAAGAAAGGAGGAAGTGCATTGGGGTTACTGAATTTATTTAAGCGTGAAGTACCAGAGGTTGGTTTTGAGTTCGAGGATCTTGAGCGGATGTTTGGGAATCTGCAACTCAAAAGCTTAGCGATTGATAAGTCAGCTGAGTTCATCGCTCGGATTTTTGCTAAGTCAGCATTTAAATATCAAGAAAACGGTAAGGTTAAGCCTTCTGATTGGGACTACTTGCTGAATGTAAGGCCAAACAAAAATGAATCTGCGTCAGACTTTTGGCAAAAAGTCGTATACAGGTTAATTACTAAGAATGAAGTTCTAATTTTTCTTACTGATGATGATCAGTTGCTTGTTGCAGATGCCTTTACACGAACTAAATATGCTGTTTATGACGATGTATTTGAGTATGTATCTTGTAGGGGCTATACTTTTGAAAAAAGATTTAGGATGAGTGAAGTGATTTTCTTGCAATATAACAATAATCGATTGCAAGAGTATGTATCTGATTTATTTTCAGATTATGAGAAACTTCATACGCGTCTGGTCGAAGCTTTGGCGAGAACGAATCAAATCAGGGGGACTCTTAGCACGAGAACAAACGGGAGTTTCAATGATAAAATGCGTGAAAAACTTCAAGCTTATGCCGATGGACTTTTTAAGTCATTTAGCACCAAAACGATTGCAATTGTTCCATCTCAGGATGGAATGGAATATAGCGAGTTAACCAACACAACAGGAATATCAAATATATCTGTTGAAGAATTAAAAAAACTCAGAAGACAATTTGATGATGAAGTTGCTGATATATTGGGTATTCCAACAGCTTTGCTACATGGTGACATGGCTAATCTGGAGAATAGTCAAAAAATGTTCAATAGTTATTGTTTTCAGTCTCTTGTTAAGAAGATGAGTGATGGTTTAAATTTTTCATTGCTAACAAGAAGAAGATATGACGATTTAAGCCGCTTTGTCATCGTAGGAGAAGGTCAAAGAGATAAATTTGCACTTGCTGAAAGCATTGATAAACTTATTTCTTCTGGTTCAATGTTGATTAATGAAGTTCGAGCTGAGCTTGGGTTAGAAGCTGTTCCATGGGGGGATAAACCTCTCATCACCAAAAACTATCAAATTGGTGGGCATATAGAGGAAGGAGGTGAGAAAGAAGATGAAAGTAATTCCGATTAAGGGTACGATTGTGTCAAATAATGACAGATGGCTTTACGATTGGCTTGAGTGGGATGCAACCGCTCCGAAAGATGTCGTCCTTCCTGAGAATGGGGAACCGATTGAGGTTCATATCAATTCGGGTGGTGGAGATGTTTATGCTGGTAGTGAAATCTATACTGCTCTACGTTCGTATCCTGGTGATGTGACCGTGAAGATTGTCGGTATTGCAGCGAGCGCAGCAAGTGTGATTGCAATGGCAGGAGATACGGTTGAAATCAGTCCGACTGCCCAAATCATGATCCATAACGTTTCAACGCAAGTGAACGGAGACCACAATGTCCTGCTTCATGAGGCTGGTGTGCTAGAAGGTTTTAACAAATCTATTGCTAGTGCCTATGTTCATAAGACCGGCAAGGCTCTTGATGACTTGCTTGGATTGATGAACAAGACTACTTGGTTTGATGCTGAATCAGCTTTGAATCACGGATTTGTAGACAAGATTATGTTTACAAACGAAGTCGCTCCGACTTTAGTTGCGAGTGAAACTCCTATGATCCCTAGTGACTTTATCGAGAAAATGAGGTCAGCAATGACACCGGATATTGATAAAATCGCTGAACTGGTAGCTGAAAAGCTAAAAACTAAACTGCCAGATGTACAAATCGACAAAGAGGCTTTCGAAAATAGTGAATTTCTACAGAAGAGATTCAATCTTCCAGAAAGTCCAGAAAATAACACAGACAAGGCTGTTCCTAAAGGGTTCGGTCTTTTTATGTTTTAAGAAAGGAAAAAACAGAATGACAATGAAATTATCTAATCAATTTGAAAAACAACGTCAGGCATTTTTGGATGCCGTTACAAATGGCGCTCCTCAAGAAGAACAAGCGAAGCTATACAATGACATGATTGAGTCCATGACCAATGAAATGATGGCTCAAGCTCGTGATGCTGCTCGTGAAGAAGTTTCAGCTTTGAATCCATACGATGCTAAGCTGACTGCAGAAGCTCGTGAGTTCTTCAATAACATTGAAAAGGCAGCACCTCAAGGGATTGAGAAGTTCATCCCACAAGAAATTATTGACCGTATCTTTGAAGATCTGGTACAATCTCGCCCTCTCCTTCAACACATTGGCCTTAAAAACGCTGGTATCCGCTTGAAATTCCTCAAATCAGAACAAACAGGTCAAGCTGTTTGGGGGAAAATCAATGGAGAAATCCAAGGACAACTCAAACAAAAATTCAACGAAGAAGAAGCAATCCAACACAAATTGACTGCTTTCGTTGTAATTCCAAAAGATGCCGAAAAATTTGGACCAGCTTGGTTGGCAAAATTCGTCTCTGTTCAAATCACAGAAGCCTTTGCAGTCGCACTTGAAGCTGCTTTCTTGAACGGTGATGGGGATAATAAACCTATTGGGCTTTCTCGCACTCTTACAGGAACTGTTTCAGGCGACCATACAACTCATGATGAAAAAACAGCTCAAACTACTAAGTTGACATTTGCCGACTCAGCTACCGTAGTCAAAGAATTGACAAAGGTTTACAAACATCACTCTGTTAAAGCAGACGGAAAAACTCCAGTTGCAGTGGAAGGAAATCTCGTGATGGTTGTTAACCCAGCCGATGCTTGGGATGTAAAGAAACAATACACTTCTTTGAATGCTCAAGGTGTTTATGTTACTGCAATGCCTTACAACCTAATCTTAGTTGAATCTGTAGCACAAACTACAGGTAAAGTCACTACATTTGTCAAAGGTCGTTACGATGCTTTTGTTGGTGGTGGTATCGAATTTGGTCGATTTACCGAAACATACGCTTTGGAAGATTTGAATCTTTACACTGCGAAGCAATTTGCTTACGGTAAAGCTCATGATGAAAAGACTGCTGCTGTTTGGGTTTTAAAATTCCCTGAAGCTTAATTTAGGGGTTGAGTCATGACTGCCGAAGTAGAACTTCATTCTCTCCTTGATGCGTTTAAGGGGAGAATGAGGATTTTTCACGACGGAGAGGATGCTAACCTTTCCAGAATGTTAGAAAGTTCTGAACAGGCTATTTTTCAAATCGTGGGTACTACAAACCACAATCCACGAGTGAGAGAGTTTATTTTAGAGCGTGCACGATATGCCTACAATGATCAAGTTGAATTTTTTTATCAAAACTTTCAAGGAGATTTGATGGCGTTATCACTAGAAAATTACAAATTGGAGGAAATAGATGATTAAGGTTTTGAAAGAATTTTATGACCTCAAAGAAGGTCAATATCGCTCAGTTGGTTCAGAATTTGAAGCGACAAAAGAACGTTTTGATGAAATCAATGAAGCATTGCCTAACTTTGTTGAATGGTCAGAAAAACACACAGAAGTAATAATTCCTGATGGCCCATCATACTAATCGCCCCAGTTATCGTTATAAAAAGCCTGAGTCTCAAAATGGAGACCTGAGAACTCCTCTGACTTTCTATACTTCTAAAGTTAAAGAGGGGGTTGATGGCCGTGATGTGAGTTACAAGAAGGCTTTTTATACGATGGGTCAAGTTTACTCACCTAGTTTCAAAGATATTGAGATTGCTACAGGAAAAGCTATGAAAGCTAAGATGACTTTGAAGATTCGTGACCCTCTGACAGACTATCAGCCTGAAAGTCGGCATTTTGTCGAAGTAGGAGATATCCGTTTAGTTGGTAAGAAATGGCAGGTTATCGATGTGCGTCCTGATTATGATAATCGGGATTTTTTGATAGTTATTATCGGAGGTAGTCGTGATGTCTAGTGGAGCAAATCTAAAAGGATTTGATGATGTTTTGAGGAAGATTGAGGCTCGACTAGGAGAGCCAGTAGTTCGTAGAAAAGTCAACAAAGTATTGAAGGGTACAGTTGAGGAGTTTGAGCCGACTTTCAAACGAGCTATGGCAGTGTACGCTGACACTGGTAAGACGGTCGGAGCTGTCGTCCATGGGAATGTGACTGGTACATCCAGCGGTGTTCCAATGGTTAAATTAGGATTTAAAAGTCCTCGTTGGACCCTAATTCACTTGAACGAATTTGGATACGCAAAGAATGGGCATCCTCGTGGTTTCGGTATTATGCGCCGCTTTTTTGAGGGTAGCAAACCAGTTTTTAAATCTAAAGTTGGCATGAAGTTAAAACAGGAGTTTTTGTAATGATTAAAGACAAATTAACTGAACTCTCTAACGCTTTGGAGGAGGATGAGTCTTTATCTGGTATTAGTATCAAGTCATTTGAACGTCCTGAGACCTTGGGAGATGACGAGACGAGTATTGTCATTATCCCTGTAGGACCTCCAATGCAGAGCGTTCACGGTAGTAATACTAGCCTGGCAAAGACTTTTCTCTATCAAATCAATGTAGAGTCTACTAATCGAGTGGAGTGTAAAGAACTCCAAGGAAGAATTGAAAAAATAATGGAAGATCAGGGATTTTATCAGACTGAAGGTGGTCTGGAACAATGGATTCCTGATATCAAACGCTATGTAGACGCTCGGACTTATCGTGGTATGAGCGCTCTATATAAGAAATACTAGAAAGAAGGAAAAAGAAATGACAGTAAAAGGAACTGCACTTATTGGACTTAAATCAGTTACCATTTGTGTGCATGATGGAAAGACTCCAACAGTTGGAGAGAATCTTTTCACACTAGAAGGTAAAGATAATGAAGGGGCTACACAGACCGCTAAAGTAACTGGATTATCTAGCGATCCTGTAAAGACTTATGGTAGTAATGTGGCTTATCACGTATCCAATCGAGGGGTAGGTGATGTTAAAGTAGAGATGGGGTTGCTTGATGTCCCATTGGCTTTATATACGAATGCTTTGGGGTATGGCGATGATGATGGTATCTATTACTTCGGTGCAGACACAGTTGCCAAGAATGTTTCCATTCTCATTGAAAGTAACACCGCTAATGGAGAGCCAGTTTACTATGGTTTTTACAAAGGACAGCTTTCTATGGATGCTATTGATTTTGAAACAATCAAGGATAAGGCGAATGAGTTAGCTACTACTAATGTGAATTTCGCTGCGACAGCTAGTTCAGACGCTGCAACTAATGGTCGTTATGGAGCTATTGTCTATGGTTCAGATGCTGAAAAGTTGAAAAAATTGAAAGGTCAACTTAAAATGGTTGCTGCAGGGTAAGAAGAGGGCGCAAGCTCTCTTTTTATCTTTTTTCTAGAAAGGAAAGTATATGGCTAAGGTTCAATTTACAATCAAAAATGACAAGGGAGAAGATGTCCTAAAAACGAGCAAGGAAATCACAACTCGTGATTATCGTGATTATTTGGTCATGAACGACTCTTTGACAAGTGATTTATCTGAGGTAGAGAAGCTTGATAAGCAACTGGGATTTATTGCTAGTTTATTTGATGATGTGACAGTAGAACAATTACTAGAATACACAGATTTTGCAAAAGCGATTTCTATTTTTACAGACATTTATGCTCATCTGGTAGGTGATGTAGCCCCAAAGGGAAAGAGCTAGCACCTGGGCAAGCTATTCAACGTTTTTATGGATTTGTCAAGCAAGTTACAGAGGGTCCTTATGGTATGAGTATTCGTGATGTGATGGATACTAGCTGGGAGGACTTGATGGGGGTCTTGGGAACAATGGAAACGAGTGAACAAGAAGAAGTGCTTGCCTTGGCAGATTTTTTGGAAAGTCTATAAGTCATTGCTTTACAAATAGGAAAGGTAGGCATATAATAGAGCTATATAAGGGAGGTGGAAGAAATGTCTCGAAAAGAAAAGGCGTGTAGAAGATATTGGTTTTGGTTTACCATTTTTGTCCTTTATCTTGCTTTTGGCTTGTATTGTATTTGTACAAATTTTGGAGATACCGTGGGTATGATTTTATTATCACCCTTTATCATTGGTTCCCTGCCGCTCTATGCTTATCTATTTCTTGGTTTGTTTATCTGGGCTTTTATGAGCCTGGCAATGGATGATTTTTATAAAGAATGATGAAAAGTCCGTAAGGGCTTTTTTCTTTGCTCTGAGGAGTTAGGAAGGAGAACAAAATGGCAAGCGGTACGCCGTTAGGAGCAATGTATATCGAGCTAGGGCTGGACGTGTCGAATTTCAATCCTACTCTAACTGGTGCAAAAAACGCTGTAAAGTACTTTCAAAATAATGTCCGTTCTTTGGATAGTACTTTAAAGGGGAATGAAAAAAACGCTAGCTTACTTCAAGCGAAATACAAGACTTTGGGACAAGCCATTGATTCACAACGTAAAGTTTTGGATGAGATGAAGAAAAGTTTTGATAAACTTGATCCTGGAACAGCTAAGTTTGACAAGGCTGCTGCTGATATTCAGCGTGAGAATGCCAAGTTAGCAGCAATGGAAGGTCAGCTACGTGGTGTTGAAAAAGCTTTGCAAGATGTAGGGCGTGAAAATAGTTGGTCTGGTAAGATGGATGCCTTGAGTGAGAGATTTGCTAAAGGTGGAGAAAAATTGCGGGCTATGGGCGATGCAATGAAGCCTGTGTCTGCTGCTTTATTAGCTGGTTTTACGCTTTCTACTAAGAAAGCTATTGACTTTGAAAGTCAGATGAATACAACTAAATCTCTGTTAGCTGATACCATTCCAACAGCGGATGAACTGAACAGTACCACACAAAAGCTGGGAGAAAGTTCAAAAAATTGGGCGAAGCAGTATGGGATTTCTACTGCATCTATCAATGAAGGGATGCAAGAAATTATCAAGAAAGGTTTTGATGCCAATCAAACAATCGAAGCCATGCCTGCTATCCTGGATGCTGCAAAGGCGTCTGGTGAGGACTTCAATACGGTTATGAACGCCACTACGAATATTTTGCAACAATTTGGGCTATCTACTCAGGATACAGAGCGAGTAACCAATAGCTTAACCTTTGTCGCCAATAAAACGGCTGCTGGTTTTGCTGATATGGGGGCTGCAATGGAGTATGTTGGTCCCGTTGCTAAAAACGTTGGTATGAACTTGGAAGAGACTGCCGCTGCTGTTGGTCTTTTGTCCAACAATGGTATTGCTGGTGAAAAGGCTGGTACGGCTCTGCGTGGAGCTTTAACAAGGCTACTGAAACCATCAGAGCAAAATGCAAATGCAATGGAGAAGCTTGGTTTTTCTGCAGAAGAATTTCGTAGTGGGGCGATTAAGCTACCTGATATTTTGGATCGTATCAAAAAGAATACGGAAGGGATGACAGATGCTCAGAAATCAGCCTTGATTGCTACAGCATTTGGTACAGAAGCTCAGACAGCGATGAATATCTTGGTTGACCAAGGTGGAGATGCTTTGCGTAATCTCGCTAATGAAACCAAGGGCGCGACAACTTATACAAAGGATTTAGCAAATGAATTATCTAAGTCTTCTAAAAATGGGGTGGAGCGTTTTAAATCTAGTTTGGAAGTTCTACAGATTAACATTGGTCAGAAATTATTACCCTTACTGACTCCTACGATTGATAAGGTGAATCAATTTATCGACTGGTTAAGTAAGGCTCCTCCAGCCGTTCAGAGCTTGGCGGGTGGTATTGGTGGTTTTTTGGCTCTAGGATATCCTTTATTGAACTTCCTAGGCAATGGTGCGACAGCTCTTAGTATCTTGATAAAACACGCTGGTAAATTAAAAGGACTTTTACAAGGTGGTCTCGGTCTTGCTAAAGTAGGAAGTGAAGCCACTGTTTTAGCGGAAGGAGCTGGTGCTGCTGCATCTAGTTCTGGTCTCTTGTCTGGAGCTATTGGGGCTTTGACAAATCCGATTGGTTTGCTTGTGGGTGGTACTGCTTTACTAGCTGGAGGATTGGTCTATCTAGGACATAAGAAAGACGAGGCGCGCATTAAGGCGGAGGAATTTGGTTCACAGTTGAGTGATACTGCAAGGAAAGAGTTAAGAGATTTCCAAAGTAAGGTAGATGATACCAGCACAGCAGTAGCCAACTTTGGAACCCACGCTGGCGATGCTGAAAAAGTTTCTAGTGCTTTTCGAAAACTTCATGAAGAAGTAGCGGCAGGTGCTGAAAAAGCTAATCAACGTATGGAAGAATTGGCTAAGAAGTTGGGATTTAGCGATGAAGAAATCGCTAAAATGAAGTCACGAAACGTACAAGTAGTGGCTAATACAGATGCTATGGCTAATCAAGTTAGTGAGATTTACAAACGCCATAATGGAGATGCTAGCAAGTTCTCTCAAGAAGAAAAAGAAATCGTCTTAAATAATCAGAGAGAGATGATTAAAGCTAGAATCGAAATGATGGAATTATCTGGCGAACAACAGAAGGCTGCGCTTCAGGCTCTGAATGGAGAGATTAGCACTTTAAACGAGACCCAGCTAAAACACACTAAAGATGTTTTGAAGAAAGCTCTTGATGAAGAAAATCAATTATACAAAACATCAAAAGATGGCTTGAAACAACTCTTAGACGCTAAACGTATCGATCAAGAAACTTACAATAAAAAAATTCAAGAACTTGAAACAAATCACCAGCAAACCATGGAAGCCTTAGGAAGTAAGTATTACCAGGTCATGCAAAATCTTGATGCTAAGGTAAAAGCTCGAACTGGTCAAAGCTGGAACTACTGGGAAGAAGCTAAAAAGGTTCTGGAAGAATATGGTTTGTCTTATGAAGTAATCGGTCAAAAGGCAGCAGAAGCTTCTCAAAAAATGGGTGATTCCCATAGCATCCTTGCTAAGTATACTAGTAATATGACCAAGGAAACAAGAGAAGCAAATGATGCATGGTCTTTGTTGGTTGCAAATATCAATGAAAATGGTAATTTTGAAGTCAAATCTAATGTAAAAGAAGTAATTGGCGAGGCCACCCAGTCAGCTGAAGGTTGGGAACAATTGCAATTTATTGTTAAAAATGCGAATATCAATTCAAATGCTCGTGCTACAATTGCTGAGGCTCTTGTCGAATCCGGCAAATGGAAAGACATGACTCTCGAAGAGAAACAAGTTATTGTCAAGAATCAAACTGGTCTACAAGCTATCTTTGATAGCGAAACCCATCTTAAAACATGGAACAGTATGCCAGCGGAAGTCAAAGAACTTCTCATGAAGAATACAGACATCATGAACAAGGCGGAGGAAGCCTCAAAGGCTCTGTCTAACTATGAAGCTCTGAAACCAAAACAGAAGGAATTACTCGCTACTGATGAAAGTCTAAGAAAGGCAGTTGCTCGTTCTACTGATACTCTGACAACCTGGAATGCAACCACACCGTTTACAAAAGATTTGAAGGTAGACCCTACTAATGTTCTGAACAATGGTCGGTTATCTATTGACAAGATTACAGCTTGGAATTTTGCGGCTGTCGAGACTAAATCTTTAAATGCAGTAGATAATACGAGTGCTGCTGTTGGAAGTGCTCAAGCAAGTGTAAACTCTCCGAAACAAGAAGCTCCTATCAATTTGTTTGCGACTGATCAGACTGCTGGTGTACGAAATGAGACAAGCAGTGCTATCAATGCTATTAAGCAATATAATCCAGTGGATATTCTTGCTAAGAATAGCACTTATGGTACTGTTAATGAGGTGAAAACGGGAGTGAACGGTATTCAGGACAAAACTGTTACTATTAACGCTCGAGATAATGCCTCTGGAGTTCTATCAGGTATTAGGAGTTGGATTGATAGTGTAACTGGTAATTTCTTTACGAATATCTCTGTGAGTAAGCATGCTCACGGTACCAACTATCACCCTGGTGGTCTTGCTATCGTCAACGACCAAAGGAACAGCAACTATAAGGAAATGGTTACACTGCCAAATGGTAGGAGTTTCATCCCACAAGGTCGTGATGTCTTGCTCCCTCTTCCAAAAGGTTCAAAGGTCTTGCGAGCGGATAAGACAAGAAGATTGATGCGTGAGATGGGTGTTCCTAAATATGCTTCTGGTATCGGAATCCCGAGCGATGCTAAATTTCTTAAAGAAATCGAACAAGCTCAACGTAATATCACTATTCAGACCACTAGTGTCCAAAGTGGGCAAGATACAGATAAAGTCGTGTCTGAGATGAGGATCCTGAGGTCAAGTTTAGAAAAATTGCTTACTGCTATCCTTAACAAGGACACAAACGCTTATCTGGATAACACAAAAGTTACGGATATTATCACTAAAACTCAGAAAGAGCGTGAGAAAATGTTACTAAGAATGAAAGGGGTGATTGAATGAGCGAAGTGACTATTCGTTTTAATAAAACAGATTTACGAGAGCTTATTGAAATTCATGACATCCAACGTGATGTCGGAAATAATCGCTCTATCTCTATTGACCATGCACCAAGAATCGGAGTGAATATCCAGCACCAAACCATTGATGCAAAATATATCAAGGTGGACTTTTCCATCTGGTCCAAAGACAGAAATACCCTCAAGCACAAACTTGCGGGTATTTTTAATGTTGATGGCCCGAAAGAGTTGACCTTTTCAGATGAGCCAGACAAATACTATCTGGTCATGCCGATTGAGAGTATTTCAATGCAAGAAACGAGCGGTCGAAGGTCAACTGGTTCTATAAAATTTATTGTTCCAGACGGTGTAGCCCATAGCTCAGCTTATAAGAATTTCAATAGCGATTCAAATGCACAAACTACAAGCGATAAAATGGTTTTTGACTTAGTAAACAATGGGACGGTTGAGACCTTTCCAATTATCAGAGTTAAGCATAATGCTGAAAATGGATATATTGGCCTTGTCAATAATAATACGGCTTTTGAGATGGGAAACCGTGAGGAGGCTGATACTGAAACAGTCAAACGGTCTGAGGTCTTGCTTGATTTTAGAGGCGACAAAATCGCTGACGGCTTTGCTAGAGCAGTGAAAAATAGCTCAGTAACCAATAGTAGATGGGAGAACATAACTGGGACATCTGAACTAGTCACAGTAGATGGCAAGAAACGTGTCAAATTGATAGAACAATCTGGAGGAACATATAATGTCAGCTACTCAACAGGGCTGTCATGGGAGATACCTGCAGACTCAACAGGTCAAAAAGGCTCACTCAACGATTACATCTTTTGCAAATTGGTCTATCAGCTAGAGTCAATAAATCAATGTGGCTTTATCAAGGTAGCTGTATCAGATACAGCAGGACAATTTTTGTATGGAGTTGAAACGTACAAGCGATATAAAGGATTATACTGTGGTTTCAATGTTTTCGCAACAAATAACAATAATGACTATAATTTCTTAAAAACTTTTGATTTTGACTCATCAAGTGACGCGAATAAAAACCCTTTTGCGAAAACAAGAGGGCAGTTTGAAATTACGAGAAATGATGAGAGGATTCAGGTCTATTTCAACGGATCACATTATGAGTTTTTCGTTCCTGAAATAAAAAGTAAAAAATCAGCTAAGATTCATGTTACAGTAGGTGCTTTTCACGGAAAGCCAATCATCCCTCATCTCTATCTCGATGAGTTGATGTATCGTAAGGACTTTGTGCAAGTATCAAGAGATATTCCTAACCGTTATCCTATCGGTTCAAATGTTGTTATCAACAGTGAAGATGATACGGTCTACATTGATGGCATCGCTAAAGCTGGAGAGGTTGTTGATGGCTCACAATGGCTATCTATACCGCCTGGAGAGTCCAAACTTGAGATGTATTTTTCTAGCTTTATCAAGAAAAAACCAACAGTAACTATCGAATTTGAAGAAAGGTGGATTTAATCATGCTTTTAACTATTCATGATACAAATTTGCAAAAGGTCGCTTTTGTAGATAATAGTAAACAAAACACACTTAATTACTATGGTGATACATGGACTAGGAGTTTGCAAACAGGATCATCCACTTTTGAATTTACTGTTTTCAAAAAGGCTATTAAGTCAGACACTCCAACACAAAAAGCCTATTCGTACCTTAATGAACGAGCATGGGTATCTTTCAAATATCATGGCAAGAGTTTTCTTTTTAACGTTATGCAAGTTGAGGAGAACGAACAAACCATTAAATGCTATTGTGAAAATCTCAATCTCGAACTAATTAACGAACTAGCCAATCCATATAAAGCCACAAAATCAATGACATTCGTTGAATATTGTAATGAGTTTGGTATTTTAAACTATTCTCATCTTTCTATTGGTATCAATGAGGTGTCAGATAAAAAACTTACACTTGAATGGTCAGGGCAAGACACTAAACTTTCTCGTTTACTTAGTCTTGCAAATCGCTTTGATGCCGAAATAGAATTCGATACACAGCTAAATGCGGACAGCACAATCAAGAAGTTTTGCATCAATGTTTATCACGAAAATGACGATGACCACCAAGGAGTAGGCCGTATTAGAAATGATATACATTTAAAATACGGTAACAACATCACATCTATCACTAGAAAAATAGACAAGACAGGTATCTTTAACTTAATTCGTCCAACCGGTAAAAGAACGGTCAAAAATGAAGGAAAAGAAGATACAGAAGAAGTAGTAACTATCCAAGGATTGAATGATGATTGGAAAAAGTTTAATAAAGATGGCATTTGTGAATTTTATCAAATAGGTGCTTATCTTGTCGCACCTATATCAATGCAACTGTATCCGTCAACTTTCACAAATTCAACAGGTGAACTAGACCAGTACATAAGAAAAGATTTTTCTTACGATACTGACAACCCTAAAGAATTAAGACGTTTGGCATACAATGAACTGAAAAAACATTGTTATCCAGCAATCACTTATGAAGTCGATGGCTTTGTCGATGTTGAAATCGGCGATACAGTCAAAATTCATGATGCTGGTTTCAATCCTTTGCTGGTAGTTCAAGCACGAGTTACTGAACAGAAAATCAGCTTTTCAAATCCAGCAAGCAACAAAACAGTATTTTCAAACTTTAAAGCCTTTGAAAATCAGTTATCAGACGGAATACAAGAGGCTTTTGAGAGATTATTTGAGGCTGCTAAGCCATATACTATTAAATTATCAACGGACAATGGTGTTATCTTTAAAAATCAGATTGGCCAGAGTCTAGTAGCCCCAACCTTATACAAGGGAGGGAAACCTATTGTAACTGGTGTTACTTGGCGTTGGGCGCTCGATGGAGAAGTAACAACAGGGATGACTTACTTGGTTAGAGGCTCAAGCGTAAGAGGTACATCTACGCTAACTGTCGCTGCTTACATTGAGAACAATCAAGTTGCTGTTGACGAGATTTCTTTTGCAAATGTTCTTGATGGTCAAAAAGGAGAAAAGGGAGATAAAGGAGATGCTGGTGCAAGAGGTGAGCAAGGCATACAGGGAGAACGTGGTTTACCTGGAGTGAAAGGTGACCGTGGCTTGCCTGGTGAAAGAGGTTCAGATGGCCGCACTCAGTATACCCATATTGCTTACGCTGACAATGCAACCGGTGGGGGATTTAGCTTTTCAGGACAGGGCAAGGCGTTTATAGGCGTTTATCAAGATTTTACTGAAACCAATAGCAACAATCCCACGAAATATTTATGGACGAGATGGCGTGGTCAGGATGGTGCTGATGGATTACCAGGTAAAGCTGGAGCAGATGGAAGAACACCGTATGTTCACTTTGCTTATTCTGACAATGCGGATGGTTCTGGTTTAACAATGACAGATAACGGGCAGCGTTATTTTGGTCATTATTCAGATTATGAGAAACCTGATAGCGCAGATAAAACGAAGTACAAATGGGCTGATCGTTGGGCTAAAGTTGAGGTCGGTGGAAGAAATCTCTTTCTTAATTCACTATTCAAACGTAGTCTAAGAGAGCGATACTCCACTTACTTTTTAGATGATAGTCAGGAGCAAACACAAGGACAACTTACCTTAAGCATAGATACTAATAGCAAATTCAGAGGAGCTAATACTTTGAAAATTGTATCTACTTATAACGGTAAGGCGACTAATCAAAAAGTTACGTTTAGAACCGGTGGGGATACACGTTTGGGCACCGCTGACGAGATGAAAAATAAATCTGTTCGTTTCAGTTTTTGGGCAAAATCTACTGTCAATAATACGAATTTTCAAGCTAGAGCAGGGTATAGAAATACTATGCAAGGTGTCTCGCTCACTACGGATTGGAAATTTTATGACATCGAGTTGACGAAAAAAGAAAATTCCAATGCAAGTAATGAGTTGATTTTACATGTTTTTACTGCTGCTACTGTTTGGATTGCCTTTCCAAAAGTAGAGGTAGGAACAGTCTCTACAGACTTTTCAGAAGCTCCCGAAGATGTTCAGAGGGATATAGACTCTAAAGCCGATCAAGGGCTAACTCAGGAGCAACTGAACGCTCTCAATGAGAAAGCTGGAATTATCCAAGCTGAGCTTGAGGGCAAGGCTAGCGCTGACACGCTTGATAACTGGATAAAGGCTTATAAGGACGTTGTCAACGCAAATGAGACCGCAAGGGCACAAGCTGAGAAAGATTTAATTTCAGCTAGTCAGCGTGTTTCTAACATTGCTAAGGATCTTGGAGAATTATCTGACCGCTGGAATTTCATTGATACTTATATGAGCTCTAGTAATGAGGGTCTTGTCATTGGTAAGAACGATGGTAGCTCTAGTATGATGTTCAACCCTAATGGCCGTATTTCTATGTTTAGCGCTGGTGTAGAGGTTATGTACATCAGTCAAGGAGTAATCCACATTGAAAACGGGATTTTCTCTAAAACTATCCAAATTGGACGTTTTAGAGAGGAACAGTATCATATCAACCCTGACATGAATGTCATCAGGTATGTAGGTTAAAAGGAGGAAAAATGGCAAAGTTTAGTAATTCAAATGGGAGCTTGTATCTCAATGTCTATGTAGAACAGGGCTCTCAGAGTATCACAGCTAACACCTCAACCGTTAACTGGCGGATGACAGTTAGTAGGACAGGCGCCTATTACACTTATAACCATCAAGGAGACAGTACGTTGTCTCTCAATTTAGACGGTAGTAACGTGCATTACAGCTATCCGACGTGGGAGACATCAGGCGAGGAGTACACTCTTGCTAGTGGCTCAAGCACAATCAGCCACAATGCAGACGGGACTAAAACGCTCCCTATTTCTTGTACGTTCAATCCTAATAATGGCTTGCATGGAACTATCACAGTATCAGCAAGCCTTAGCCTGACGACTATACCACGCTCTAGCTCTGTAAGCGTGAGCGCTGGAGTTATTGGTAGTTCGGTTACTATCAATATTAACCGTCAAAGTTCAAGCTTCAAGCATACGGTGCGCTATTCATGGGCAGGTAAGTCAGGGACGATTGCAACGAATGTAGACACATCCACCAGCTGGACGATCCCTCTTGATTTTGCCAACGACATTCCAAACTCTGCAAGTGGAATAGGTACTATCTATGTAGATACCTATTCAGGAAGTACCAAAACAGGCACACAGTCAACCACACTGACGGCTAGCGTGCCAGCTAATATCAAGCCTACTTTTGCAGGGGTTTCATTGTCAGATCTAAATGGTGCAGCACAAAATCTCATCCCAAAATCTGACACGTTCATTCAGGTCATCTCTAATATCAAAGTGGCTTTCAGTGGTGCTCAGGGAGTCTACGGCTCATCCATCACTGGATATTATGCTGAAATTGTTGGTAAAAACCAATCCACAAGTTCAAACGGTGGCAGTCTGGGCATTATGAATTATCACGGAGCTATCAAAATCAGAGCAAGAGTCTCTGATAGCCGTGGCTGTTGGTCGGATACTAGAGAGGTATCTGTAACCGTGCTTGAGTATTTCGCTCCTGCTCTTAGCTTTAGCATAGCCAGAACAGGCTCAACCTCTAGTACCTTGACAGTTACAAGAAACGCCAGAGTAGCGCCTTTGACTGTCTCAGGGAGTCAGAAAAACACAATGTCGCTGACTTTCAAGGTCGCAAGGCTTGGGACTACTAACTTTCAAGTAGACACAGGATCAGCCACTGGATCCTGGACAAGTATCTCAAACCTAGTCAATTCTCAGGCTAATCTTGCAGGTAATTATCTAGCTAATCAGTCATGGGTTGTCATAGGCACGTTAGAGGACAAATTCACACGGTCTGATTTCATGGTCAACGTGGCCACAGAGAGCGTAGTCTTGTCTTATGACAGGTCAGGAGTTGGGGTCAACAAAATTCGTGAGCAGGGCGCTCTTGATGTCAAGGGCAACATCTACGCAGACAACAAGCCCATTCAGCAACATCAGTTGACAAAAAATGGAGGAAACTCCTTGAGCGCTGAAATTGATTGGAACAACTACACAGATTCAGGTCAATACATGGGTTATAATCTATCAAACTCTCCTCAGGGGGGCAATGGTTGGAAACATGTGCAGGTCTTTAAATACAATGACAACTGGGTAGTACAAGTAGCCTATGATTTTGGAGGTGAAATAGGGGCAATCCGTGCGAAAGTAAATGGAACATGGAAACCTTGGAAGTATCTTGCTACCAAAGATGATATTTCAAGGATGATCACTTCAACTAACTGGCAAAATGCTAATTTACAAAATGGATGGGTTCATCATAGAGATTATGAAAATGTTCAATTTTCAAAAACATTTGACGGTATTGTTTATTTAAAAGGTACTTGTAAAGGCGGAAAGACTACCCGTGAGTCAATTATCTTTACTTTGCCTGAAAATTTCAGACCATCCACAATATTATATAAGACCGCACTAAATAATGATTATGGTTCTGCGGTTATCGGAATCTATCCGAGCGGTGACGTAGCTGTCAAGAGGAACGTTGACGCTACATGGCTCAACTTTGACAACATATCATTCAAAATTTAAGGAGGAAATATGAAATTAGAGTACGGGACAAAGTCCCAAGAATTTGATGCAAGCGGAACAGCATCAGCTACAAAGGTCACACTTGTTAATTCAGACGGTGCTATCGTACCTATCTTGCTACCAGCTGACAAAATCAGCCTATCAAATAGCGAACTTTTTGAGTTAGCTCTTGAGGCTCTTTATCAAGAGAATTTCCCAAATCGTGCTGAAAATGAGAAATTTAACCAGGTAGAGGCGCAACTCAAGCAAAATAAGGAAATGGCAACTAAGGTAGAGCAAGCGGCCGTAGAGAATAAGGAAAATCTTGACACGGTATCATCTATCACTGAGGTTCTGATCGCTTTGGCTATTTCTCAAAACGGAGGCATGCCTACTCATGCTTACAACAAGGTTGCTGGGTTCATCAAGCCACTTGTCAAGAGCACTCGCTATGCAAATGGCGACATCGTAGCTATGCCTTATCCGTTTGATACGAATCCAAAATGGCCGAGTGGGACCAAGACTATCTTTAAGTTCCAGATGCAAGTAACAGAGGGCTACACTTGGAAAGAACAGTCGCTATCTGATATGCTTCAGCAAGGCGTGCTTACTGTGGTCATGCCTCGTATTGAGTAAGGAGAGGGTATGACATGGGTTGATATAATCGAAAAAATAATAAATGCCTTGACAAACCCTACAACAATCGGTGTCATCGCTACGGGGTGGTTTGGTATGCGTGCTGGTAAGTCTGGTAATCTCAACAAACAACAGTTTAATGAGTTAAAAGACGAGCTAGGTACTATTCAATCATCAGTAAACGACATCCGAGTAGTGGGAGAGGATAATAACAAGAAAATCAGTGAGGTCAACGACAAGCTAGTAGTCCATGACGAGGCTCATCTAGTTACAATGTATCTGAGACTAGAGAGAGACATGACTACTGCTATCAATCGTGGATACACTACTGTCCATGAGTCGGACATTGTGCACAAAATGCACAAAAATTACAAGAAATTAGGCGGAAATGGGTACATTGATAGCCTGTATAAAAAATACAATATTTTAGAAGTGAGGGAATGAAATCATGAAAATCAACTGGAAACTACGCTTTAAGAACAAGGCGACTCTTGCCGCTATCGTTGCTACAGCAATCTTGCTAGCGCAACAACTAGGCTTTAAATTGCCTGACAACATCAATGATGTAGCTAATACAGCTCTTGCATTGCTTGTATTGATTGGGGTTGTTTCTGATCCGACAACAAGCGGTATCACAGATAGCAAGCAAGCACTTGAGTATGAAGCACCGAAAGGAGACGATGCTAATGTCTAAGAAACAAGATATGATTAACGACTTCATGGCTCACGCTGATGCAGGAACTGGGGTTGATTATGATAAAATGTACGGATATCAATGTGCTGATGTGACGTGCTATGGAATCTACGAGTATTTCGGTACTCGTCTATGGGGGAATGCTATCGACTTGCTACGGTCTGCAGAATCAGCAGGCTTGCAAGTGGTCTATGGCGCTCAACATCCAAAAGCTGGTTGGTTCTTCGTTAAGAACTTCGTGGCAGGAGATGGAGTGAATTATGGCCATACTGGTCTTGTCTACGAGGACTCTGACGGTTCTACCATCAAGACGATTGAGCAGAATATCGATGGTAACTGGGACTATCTCGAAGTCGGTGGTCCTTGTCGCTACAACGAGCGCTCTGTTGATTCGATTGTGGGGTATATCGTGCCGCCTGAAGAGGATGAATCAGGCTGGAAGCATGATGACACTGGTTGGTGGTGGCGTCGTAAAGACGGCTCGTATCCTACTTCAAAATTTGAAAAGATTGCAGATACTTGGTATTATTTTGATTCTCTTGGCTATATGTATGCTGAGCGCTGGTTAAAACATATCGATGGATATTGGTATTGGTTTGATACTAGTGGCGCTATGGTTACTGGTTGGAAGAAAATTGGTGGATTATGGTACTACTTTAATCGTGATGGCGCTATGCAGACTGGCTGGGTGAAATACTATGAAAAATGGTATTACCTGGATGCCGTCAATGGCGATATGAAATCGAACACATTTGTGCCGTACAATGGCGGATACTATCTGCTTCTTCCAGATGGTCGCTTGGCAGACAAGGCTGCATTTACTGTGGAGCCTGATGGGCTTATTACGACTAAATAAATGTGATATAATGGTTATGAAATAACGGAGGAAATTATGAATCACGAAAAAATCGGTCAGGTGACTGACGAAGTAAAAGAAATTTTTAATATTGTTCTTGAAGCAAGTGAAATCAAAGTCAACAAAGAAGGTTTGAGAAGCCATATGTTGAAACGCCATCATAATGATGTGATTCATCATATTGAAGATTTGGAACTTATACTAAGGAATCCAGATTTCATTGGGGTCAATCCACGAGAGAAAGACGTCAGTTTTGAATATGTAAAAAGATTTGATGATAATGTTCTCGTTGCCATCAAGTTACATAAAAGTGGGGATTTCTTTTATGTTCCGACCATGTATCGCTTACAAGATTTTAAATTACAAAATCGTATTAAATCTGGTAGATTGAGAAAGCTTGACAAAAAAAGCAGATAGTGCTAGAATAACATTAACGAAAGACATTTGAGGGCAGAAAGGTTCCTGCCGCACCTTGAAAAAGGTATCTGAGATGCTGGGTACACCGACCAGCCAAGTGTCCGTTATTTCAAAGGAGGGAGCTTAAATGCTCCTTTTTTATTTAAAATTTCAAAAAATAAAATGAAAGGAAACTTTCTAAATTGTTCTTCCACCGCAGGCTTAGGCTTGCGGTTTTTTGTTTGCAATAAAAAAAGCAGTGACTGAAATCACTGCTTATTTAGTTCCTGGGCGTAAGAAGTCATGCTGATAGCGTGTTTTAAACGCATGTTCATAATATCTGATACACCGTTTTTATACTTATCTACTGCCTGAATAGATACGCCACAGTTTTTGCTGATAGCATAGGCTGTGGCGTTGTCTAAAAGCCAGCGGATAGCTTTAATATCTACTGACATATATTACCTCGTAAAATACCAAACTGCAAATAGGAGTAGAAGAAGTCCAATAATAAATTCAACTTTTTCACGCTTGGTGGTTTTTCTAATTTTAAGATTTACTTTCATTGTTTTTCCTGTTATAATTTAAGTACACCCCCGAAGGGGTGGATAGTGATTTCTCACTATCCAATTTCTAGGTGCCATTCAAAGCTGATTATAAATAAGTTTATTTTGACTACGAGCTTATTTGTTTTGACTTTGAGTGGCTTCTTTTTGAACTTAAACATTTTGTTTTCCTTTCTACTAGTTTCCTTGTCTAAGGTTTCCTCCTTAACCTTATGTATCCATTATACAACTAAAGTTGTATAATGTCAATAGTTTTGATGAAGTTTTTTAACTTTTTTTCAAAAAAATAGACCTTGTCCAGAGGTCGGGGAGTTGGAGGGGACACCCTCCAAGAGTGTTGATTTAATAAGATTTTATTTTACCTTTTTCATAATAATCTCCCTTAACTCCACCCAATCAGGTGGAGTTTTTTGTCAGTTTCTAAGTCATATTTAGGTGTCTTCCTGAAAGTAGTACTCCTTTTAAGACAAAGAAAAAAACAGTGAAATTACTCACTGATTCTTTTGTAAACTATTAGAATTAAATTAAAACCCTTCTCAGCTATGCGGGCAAATATGAGCATGAAAATGAATACGATTTTAAAAAATGATAGTAATTAATGAAAATGATTTTAATGAAAAATAAGTAAAAACTCAACTATTGAAAAGCGATAATAACTATTTGTAAACGCTTTTCAGTTATGGTATAATAAGCATTGTATTTATTGTATATGCATCTGGAGAAAAAATCAAAGATATTTTTGAAGGATAATATGAGAATAAGGGAGAATATATGACCTTAGAATGGGAAGAATTTCTAGATCCTTACATTCAAGCTGTTGGTGAGTTAAAGATTAAACTACGTGGGATTCGTAAGCAATATCGTAAGCAAAATAAGCATTCTCCGATTGAGTTTGTGACTGGTCGAGTCAAGCCAATTGAAAGTATCAAGGAAAAAATGGCTCGACGTGGTATTACTTATGCGACCTTAGAGCACGATTTGCAAGATATTGCTGGCTTGCGTGTGATGGTCCAGTTTGTAGATGATGTCCAAGAAGTTGTAGCTATTTTGCGTAAGCGTCAGGATATGCGGATCATACAGGAGCGAGATTACATTACTCATCGAAAGGCTTCAGGCTACCGTTCCTATCATGTGGTAGTAGAATATATGGTTGACACCATCAATGGAGCCAAGACCATTTTGGCAGAAATTCAAATTCGTACTTTGGCCATGAATTTCTGGGCAACGATAGAACATTCTCTCAACTACAAGTACCAAGGGGATTTCCCAGAGGAGATTAAGAAGCGACTGGAAATTACATCCAAGATTGCCCATCAGTTAGATGAAGAAATGGGTAAAATTCGTGATGATATCCAGGAAGCCCAGGCACTTTTTGATCCTTTGAGTAGAAAATTAAATGACGGTGTAGGAAACAGTGACGATACAGATGAAGAATACAGGTAAACGAATTGACCTGATAGCCAATAGAAAACCGCAGAGTCAAAGGGTTTTGTATGAATTGCGAGATCGTTTGAAGAGAAATCAGTTTATACTCAATGATACCAATCCAGATATCGTTATTTCCATTGGTGGGGATGGCATGCTCTTGTCGGCCTTTCATAAGTATGAAAACCAGCTTGACAAGGTACGCTTTATTGGTGTTCATACGGGACATCTGGGCTTCTATACGGACTACCGTGATTTTGAGTTGGATAAGCTAGTGACTAATTTGCAGCTAGATACGGGAGCAAGAGTCTCTTACCCTGTTCTAAATGCGAAGGTCTTTCTTGAAAATGGTGAAGTGAAGATTTTCAGGGCACTAAATGAAGCCAGTATCCGCAGGTCGGATCGAACAATGGTGGCAGATATTGTAATCAATGGTGTCCCCTTTGAACGTTTTCGAGGAGATGGGCTAACAGTTTCAACACCGACTGGTAGTACAGCCTATAACAAATCACTTGGTGGAGCTGTTTTACACCCTACCATTGAAGCTTTGCAATTAACGGAAATTGCTAGTCTTAACAATCGGGTCTATCGAACGCTGGGTTCGTCCATTATTGTTCCTAAAAAGGATAAGATTGAACTCATTCCAACGAGAAACGATTACCATACCATTTCGGTTGACAATAGTGTCTATTCCTTCCGCAATATTGAGCGAATCGAGTATCAAATCGACCATCATAAGATTCATTTTGTCGCGTCTCCGAGCCACACCAGTTTCTGGAATCGTGTTAAGGATGCATTTATCGGCGAGGTGGATGAATGAGGTTTGAATTTATCGCAGATGAGCATGTAAAGGTTAAGACCTTCTTAAAAAAGCACGAGGTTTCGAAGGGACTGCTGGCCAAGATTAAGTTTCGAGGTGGAGCTATTCTAGTCAATGACCAACCGCAAAATGCAACCTATCTATTGGATCTTGGAGACCGCGTTACCATTGATATTCCTGCTGAGGAAGGTTTTGAAACTCTGGAAGCTATCGAGCGTCCACTGAATATTCTCTATGAGGATGACCATTTTCTAGTCTTGAACAAACCCTATGGAGTGGCTTCTATTCCTAGTGTCAATCACTCCAACACTATCGCTAATTTTATCAAGGGTTACTATGTCAAGCAAAACTATGAAAATCAGCAGGTTCACATTGTAACTAGACTTGATAGAGATACTTCTGGCTTGATGCTCTTTGCTAAGCACGGCTATGCCCATGCACGATTAGACAAGCAGTTGCAGAAGAAATCTATCGAGAAACGCTACTTTGCTTTGGTTAAAGGTGATGGATATTTGGAACCAGAGGGTGAAATTATTGCTCCTATTGCGCGTGATGAAGACTCCATTATCACTAGACGGGTGGCTAAAGGTGGAAAATATGCCCATACTTCTTACAAGATTGTAGCTTCTTATGGGAATATTCACTTGGTTGACATTCGCCTGCATACTGGTCGAACCCACCAAATCCGAGTCCACTTTTCTCATATTGGTTTTCCTTTGTTGGGAGATGATTTGTATGGTGGTAGTCTGGACGACGGTATCCAACGTCAGGCTCTGCATTGCCATTACCTATCTTTTTATCATCCATTTTTAGAGCAAGACTTGCAGTTAGAAAGTCCCTTGCCGGATGATTTCAGTAACCTTATTAAACAGTTATCAACTAATACTCTATAAAAACTGATTCAGAGTATAATTATTATTTTAAAGGAGAAAACTCATGGAAGTTTTTGAAAGTCTCAAAGCCAACCTTGTTGGCAAAAATGCTCGTATCGTTCTCCCTGAAGGGGAAGAGCCTCGTATTCTTCAAGCAACTAAACGCTTGGTAAAAGAAACAGAAGTGATTCCTGTTTTGCTTGGAAATCCTGAAAAAATTAAAATTTATCTTGAAATTGAAGGGATCATGGATGGTTATGAGGTCATCGACCCTCAAAATTATCCTCAATTTGAAGAAATGGTTGCTGCTTTAGTAGAGCGTCGCAAGGGTAAAATGACTGAAGAAGAAGCACGTAAGGTGTTAGTTGAAGATGTCAACTATTTTGGTGTTATGTTGGTGTACTTGGGCTTGGTTGACGGAATGGTGTCAGGTGCGATTCATTCAACTGCTTCAACAGTTCGTCCAGCCCTTCAAATCATCAAAACTCGTCCAAATGTGACTCGTACTTCAGGTGCTTTCCTCATGGTTCGTGGTACGGAACGTTACCTCTTTGGGGACTGTGCTATCAACATCAATCCAGATGCAGAAGCTTTGGCTGAAATTGCGATCAACTCAGCAATCACAGCTAAGATGTTTGGAATCGAGCCTAAAATTGCTATGCTAAGCTATTCTACTAAAGGTTCAGGGTTTGGAGAAAGTGTTGATAAGGTTGTTGAAGCAACTAAAATTGCTCACGACTTGCGTCCTGACCTTGAAATCGATGGTGAGTTGCAATTTGATGCGGCCTTTGTTCCAGAAACTGCAGCTCTGAAAGCTCCTGGAAGTACGGTAGCTGGTCAAGTCAATGTCTTCATCTTCCCAGGTATCGAGGCAGGAAATATCGGCTACAAGATGGCAGAACGTCTTGGTGGTTTTGCGGCTGTTGGACCTGTTCTACAAGGTTTGAATAAGCCAGTTAACGACCTTTCTCGTGGATGTAACGCAGATGATGTTTACAAGTTGACCCTCATCACAGCAGCCCAAGCTGTTCATCAATAAGATTTAGTCCTCTTTCCCTTGGGAAGAGGCTTTTTATACTCAATGAAAATCAAAGAGCAAACTAGGAAACTAGCCGCAGGTTGCTCAAAGCACTGCTTTGAGGTTGCAGATAAGACTGACGAAGTCAGGAACCATACCTACGGCAAGGCGACGTTGACGTGGTTTGAAGAGATTTTCGAAGAGTATTAATACTAGGAAAAGGACAGTTAGAATCTTCTGTGTTATACTAGAGATATGTTAGATTTGAAAGAATACGGTATCGTCATGTGGCCGAATGAGAAGATTGTTTCTTTCCGTGAGAAACTTCTCACTTGGTATGATGAAAACAAAAGAGATTTACCCTGGCGAAGAAGTAAAAATCCTTATCACATCTGGGTATCTGAAATCATGCTCCAGCAGACCAGGGTGGATACGGTTATCCCTTACTACGAAAGATTCTTGGACTGGTTTCCAACAGTAGAATGTTTGGCGAATGCGCCTGAAGAACGTTTGTTGAAGGCTTGGGAAGGTTTGGGTTATTATTCTCGAGTTCGCAATATGCAGGCTGCTGCTCAACAGATTATGACTGACTTTGGTGGACAATTTCCGAACACCTATGAAGGAATTTCCAGTTTGAAAGGGATTGGACCTTACACAGCAGGAGCTATTTCCAGTATTGCTTTTAACTTGCCTGAGCCATCTGTAGATGGTAATGTAATGCGTGTTTTGGCACGTCTGTTTGAAGTCAACCATGATATTGGTATTCCAAGTAATCGTAAAATTTTTCAGGCGATGATGGAAATCTTGATTGACCGAGAGCGGCCAGGTGACTTTAATCAAGCCTTGATGGACTTGGGTTCAGACATTGAGGCTCCTGTAAATCCTAGACCAAAAGAGAGTCCAGTGAAGGACTTTAGTGCAGCATATCAGAATGGAACTATGGACCGTTATCCAATCAAGGCTCCCAAGAAAAAGCCTGTCCCTATTTATTTTAAAGCCTTGGTGGTAAAAAATAGTCAGGAAAAATTTCTTCTTGAAAAAAATGAAAGCGAAAAGTTGTTAGCAGGATTTTGGCATTTTCCCTTGATAGAAGTAGATGACTTTTCGCAAGAAGAGCAGTTTGACCTCTTTCATCAAGTTTCAGAAGAAAGTGTGAACTTTGGCCCAAGTCCAGAAGAGAGTTTCCAGCAGGACTATGATTTAGATGTTGATTGGCTTAATCTGCATTTTGAGACTGTCAAGCATGTCTTTAGCCATCGTAAGTGGCATGTTCAAATTGTAGCAGGTCAGGTGACTGACTTCCATAATTTTTCAGATAGGGAAGTTCGCTGGCTTTCACCAGAAGAGTTCAAGGATGTTCCACTTGCCAAACCCCAACAAAAAATCTGGCAGGCTTATGCAAAAGCCAACTTAGACAGTAGAAAAGACTAGCTATTGTGTCTTCTTGTTATTTTTTGGTATAATAGTAGAGAAAAAGGTGAACAAATGAAAAAAATATTAATTGTAGATGATGAAAAACCAATCTCGGATATTATCAAGTTTAATATGACCAAGGAAGGTTACGAGGTTGTAACTGCTTTTAATGGTCGTGAAGCGTTAGAGCAATATGAAGCAGAGCAACCAGATATTATTATTCTGGATTTGATGCTTCCAGAAATTGATGGTTTAGAAGTTGCGAAGACTATTCGCAAGACTAGTAGTGTGCCTATTATCATGCTTTCTGCTAAGGATAGCGAATTTGATAAGGTTATCGGTTTAGAGCTTGGGGCGGATGACTATGTGACAAAACCCTTCTCAAATCGTGAGTTGCAGGCGCGTGTCAAAGCTCTTCTTCGTCGTACAGATTTGACTTCTGTAGATAATCAAGAGTCAGATGAAAAGAAAACCCAACCCTTGCAAATTGGGGACTTGGAGATTGTGCCAGATGCCTATGTTGCTAAGAAATACGGTGAAGAACTAGACTTAACTCACCGTGAATTTGAACTCTTGTACCATTTGGCTTCTCATATCGGTCAAGTGATTACGCGTGAACACTTGCTTGAAACGGTCTGGGGGTATGATTATTTCGGAGATGTTCGGACTGTTGACGTAACTATCAGACGTTTGCGCGAGAAGATTGAAGACACACCAAGTCGTCCTGAGTATATCCTAACACGTCGCGGCGTTGGTTATTATATGAGAAATAATGATTAAACTAATAAAAGACACAGTTTTAACCAGTGATTTTATCTTTATCCTCATTCTACTTGGCTTTATTTTAGTCGTGACCTTACTTTTGCTAGAAAATCGTCGGGATAATATTCGGTTGAAGCAAATCAATCAAAAGGTAAAAGACCTGATTGCAGGAGATTATTCTCAGGTTTTGGATATGCAGGGAAGCTCTGAAATTACTAACATTACCAATAATCTCAATGATTTATCAGAAGTAATTCGTTTAACCCAAGAAAATCTGGAACAAGAGAGCAAACGTTTACATAGTATCCTCTCTTACATGACAGATGGCGTCCTTGCGACTAATCGTCGCGGTAAGATTACCATGATTAATGACATGGCTAAGAAACAATTAGGCGTTCAGAAAGAAGATGTTCTTAATAAAAGTATTTTAGAATTGCTTAAGATTGAAGATGACTATGAACTTCGTGATTTGATTACCCAAGTTCCTGAGCTAATGATTGATTCTCAGGATGCCAATGGTGAGTATCTGAGCCTTCGTGTACGCTTCGCCTTGGTGCGTCGTGAGTCTGGCTTTATTTCTGGTCTGGTTGCTGTTTTGCATGATACGACGGAGCAGGAGAAGGAAGAGCGCGAACGGAGACTCTTTGTTTCTAATGTTAGTCATGAGTTAAGGACACCTCTGACTAGTGTAAAATCCTATCTTGAAGCCTTGGATGAGGGGGCCTTGTCAGAACCTGTAGCACCAGACTTTATCAAGGTGTCTCTAGACGAAACCAACCGTATGATGCGGATGGTAACAGACCTTCTTCATCTTTCTCGAATTGATAATGCAACCAGTCATCTGGATGTGGAATTGATTAATTTTACTGCCTTTATAACCTTTATTCTCAACCGTTTTGATCAGATAAGAGGGCAGGATGAAGAGAAGAAATATGAACTGGTGAGAGATTATCCAATTACCTCAGTCTGGATTGAAATTGATACAGACAAGATGACACAGGTGATTGATAACATTCTCAACAATGCCATCAAATATTCTCCAGACGGTGGGAAAATCACAGTGACCATGAAGACAACTGATGATCAGATGATTTTATCCATCTCAGACCAAGGTTTGGGTATTCCAAAGCAGGATTTACCACGTATCTTTGACCGTTTTTATCGTGTGGATCGTGCTAGAAGTCGTGCTCAAGGTGGTACTGGTCTGGGATTAGCTATTGCTAAAGAAATTATCAAACAACATAAGGGCTTTATTTGGGCTAAGAGTGAATACGATAAGGGATCGACCTTTACCATTGTGCTCCCTTATGATAAGGATGCAGTGAAAGAAGAAGTATGGGAGGACGAAGTAGAAGACTAGAATGAGTGAAACAGGCTTTAAATACAGTATTTTAGCGTCGGGTTCCAGTGGAAATTCCTTTTATTTGGAAACCCCAAAAAAGAAGCTTTTAGTGGATGCAGGTTTGTCTGGTAAGAAAATCACTAGCCTACTTGCTGAAATCAATCGCAAACCAGAAGAACTGGATGCCATCTTGATTACGCATGAGCATTCAGACCATATCCACGGTGTGGGTGTTTTGGCTCGCAAGTATGGTATGGATTTGTATGCCAATGAAAAAACTTGGCAAGCTATGGAAAATAGCAAGTATCTTGGCAAGGTAGATTCTTCACAAAAGCATATCTTTGAAATGGGCAAAACCAAAACCTTTGGAGATATTGACATCGAGAGTTTTGGTGTGAGCCACGATGCAGTTGCACCTCAGTTCTATCGCTTTATGAAGGATGACAAGAGTTTTGTCCTTTTGACAGATACAGGTTATGTTAGTGACCGTATGGCAGGGATTGTCGAAAATGCAGATGGCTATCTTATCGAGTCCAATCATGATGTTGAGATTTTGCGAGCTGGCTCTTACGCTTGGCGACTCAAACAACGAATCCTATCGGATCTGGGTCACCTTTCTAACGAGGATGGCGCTGAAGCTATGATTCGTACCTTGGGAAACCGCACTAAGAAAATCTACCTTGGGCATTTATCTAAGGAGAACAATATCAAGGAACTGGCTCACATGACCATGGTCAACCAACTAGCACAAGCTGATCTGGGAGTTGGAGTAGACTTTAAGGTTTATGATACCTCACCAGATACCGCAACACCATTGACAGAGATATAGAAAGAACGCTGAGAAGGTGTTCTTTTTATATTGACTGAAGACCTAAAAAGTAATACAATGGTGTTACCGTTAAAAAAGGGAGCACAAAAGATGGCTACTATTACATTAAAAGTTTCTGAAGCTGATAAAACATTTATGAAAGCAATGGCTAAGTTTGAAGGAGTTTCTCTGTCGGAACTTATCCGCACTAAAACTCTTGAAGCTTTAGAAGACGAATACGACGCTCGTGTGGCAGATTTAGCCTATCAAGAGTATTTAGACGACTTGGAAAAAGGAGTTGAACCCATTACTTGGGAAGAAATGATGCATGATTTAGGCTTGGAGGATGAATAATTTGTATAAATTAGTTCCGACAAGACGATTCATCAAGCAATTGAAAAAATTGGACCGTTATACGCAGAAGCTAATTACAAACTATTTACAAACCAATGTTTTGGAAGACCCAAGACGACACGGAAAGGCTTTGGTTGGTAATCGCGTTGGTCAATGGCGCTATAGAATTGGTAATTATCGAGTTATCGTACAAATTGTAGATGATGAATTAGTCATTGCTACTTTAGAAGTTGGTCATCGGAGAGATATTTATTGAATTACTTTTTTCCAAGTAAATTTTCATTCTTTATACTCAATGAAAATCAAAGAGCAAACTAGGAAGCTAGCCGCAGGCTGTACTTGAGTACGGTAAGGCGACGCTGACGTGGTTTGAAGAGATTTTCGAAGAGTATTAAAATATGATATAATAGGGCTTACAATATAAGAGAGGTTGCTTATGACAATAGATATTAGTGAAGAAAGTTTATCTAAAGAATCGGATGACTTATTAAAAATTCTTTTAAAAGATCGAACGACCAAGAAAAATATTGTTTGGGCAACGCATTCTTATGAATTGTTAGGAAAGGGATTTGCTCCAAGTGATCGCATCAATCCAAGTAAGGTGACGGGAACCTATGCAAACTTGATTCAGCCCCGATCAAAAAAGTCTAAGTATGAGCAAAAAGACCGAACTAAGATTAGAGCCGAAGTTTTTACACCAACTTGGTTAGTTGAAAAGCAAAATGGTTACGTGGAAGCTGAACTTGAAACTCTGAATCTTGAAGATTATATACAATTGCGCTGGCTAGAAATTACCTGTGGTGAAGCACCTTATATGGTTACTCGCTATGATACAGTGACTGGTGAGGAAATTCCATTATCTGAGCGAGTTGGTTTTGTTGATAGAAAATTGCAGCGCATTAGTCGTGAGGTCTCGGACGAAGCTACCTTCTATGAACTTGTTAAAAAAGCTTATCGAGCTTCTTATGGTTATGAGTATCAAGGAGATTCTCTCCTTTTGGCGCGTGAAAATCTTTTAGCAACATTTGAGGACTACTATCTTGCAAAGACTGGAAATCAACCGACCTTAGAGCAAAAGAAAGAAATTGCGACTATTATCTCCTACAATGTCTTTCAAATGGATGGATTGAATAAAATCAGTCCTTATTCAGCTAGACAAGAGAAATCTCAACAGTTAAGCTTGTTTTCAGATGAGCTGGAAGTAGAACAAGCAGAAGAATCTAAAACCCAAATCAAAGACTGGAAAAAGAATAAAATGATAGGTTTTGAGCGCCTATCAAGTGAGGAAAGTGAAATGAAATTTGATGTCGTGATAGGAAATCCGCCATATCAGGAGGAGGCACAGGGAACAAGTACAAGTGATGACCCAGTATATCATTTGTTTATTGATGAAGCGAGTAAAATTTCAGATAAATCAATCTTAATTACACCAGCAAGATTTTTATTCAATGCTGGAAAAACACCGAAATCATGGAATAAAAAAATTCTTAGTAGCAAAAATTATAAGGTGTGTTATTATAAACAAAATAGTTCAGAAGTTTTTGTTGGAACTGATATAAAGGGTGGTGTAGCAATTACCTATTATGATGCTCAAAAAATGCAAGGACCTATAGGTACATTTACTCATTTTAAAGAACCTAATAGTATATTAAAAAAAGTTGAGAATAATTTTGACTTTAGATCAATAATGGAAATAATTTATACACAGTCAAAATTTGATTTGGAAAAACTCTATAAAGACTATCCTAATTATAAAAGTTTAATAGGCAGTAATGGTAAAGATAAGAGACTAAGAAAACCAATTCTAGGAAGACTTGATATTTTTTCTGAAGAAGAAACAGAGGATTGTTTTAAAATTTTAGGCAGATTAAACAATGAAAGAGTTTATCGATATATTCCCAAAAAATATATAGCTCCACATGAAAATCTTTTGAAATATAAAGTTCTAGTACCTGCTGCTAACGGCAGTGGGGCGATTGGCGAAGTCCTATCGACCCCACTCGTGGGTACCCCACTCGTGGGTTTCACAGATACTTTTATCTCTTTTGGTGCATTTGATACTGAAAATGAAGCTAAAGCTATGTTGAAATACATAAAGTCTAAATTTGCTCGAGCTATGTTAGGTATTTTAAAAATTACCCAAGATAATACTAAAGATAAATGGAAATATGTCCCTCTCCAAGACTTTACGGTCAATTCAGACATTGATTGGACACAATCAGTGGCTGATATTGACCGTCAGCTCTATCAAAAATATGGTCTTTCTCCAGAGGAAATTGCCTTTATTGAGACACATGTAAGGGAGATGGATTAGAGAAGTATTTTATTTGACAAATAGCGCTCAGTGATCTATAATAGACACATAGGATTAGGTCAGGAAGCATACGATGCCCTGACCCTTTTTATTTTATAGGAGATAAGTTTGAAGGAACATAAAACATTTAATCAACAGTTAACAATCTTAAGAAATAGGGGTGTTGTAGTACCAACGAATGGGAAGCCAAAGAGATTTTTAGAACAAGAAAACTATTACAATGTTATAAACGGTTATAAAGATTTATTTTTAGTAAAGGACAGCAATAATCGACCTGTTGAACCTGAAATTTATCAAAAAGGAACTCACTTTAACGAACTAAAGGCCTTGTTTTTATTTGATAGAGAATTAAGGATATTATTATTGAAATATTTATTGATATTCGAAAATTCAATAAAGACAACAGTTGCATATGAATTCTCTAAAAAACACCCTCGTAAGAATGCTTATTTAGATATTGCAAATTTTGTAGACAATGATCCTAAAAAAGTTCTTCAACAAATCTCTATCTTAACCAAGACGATTCATGATAAGGTAGATAGAACTGGCGCTATTAAACATTACATTGAGGAACATGGGGAAGTACCACTTTGGGTTTTAGTTAATTTTCTTACAATGGGAAACATTGCTAATTTTTACAATATTTTAACGGATAGTACAAAGAATATCATTGCAAAATTTTATACAGATAAATATAGAACACAAAATAAAGACAATACATTCAGACTATCTAGTGCAGATTTAAGTGCATGTTTGAAAGTGGCTAACCTAGTTAGAAATATCTGTGCACATGATGAACGACTGTATAATGTTAATTTAAGAAATGTCAGAATATCTCAAATAGCAAACCATTTTGGGATAAGGAGATATGATAATAAACGTTTTATAGTGGTTATTCTATTTTTAAAAATTGTACTTGATAAGAAAGATTTTCAAAGATTATATAAAGCTTTAATGAATCTATTCAATCAGTATGCTGATGAATTTAAAACTGTAGTGTTTGATGACATTTTAAACACGATGGGAATCGATTTAACAGAGTTAGAAAAATTATCTTAGTTCTTTAAAAAAAGGAAAACTTATGCCAGTAGAAATTAAAACCACTAAAGAGATTCATCCTAAAATCTATGCCTACACAACTCCTACGGTAACCAGTAATGAAGGCTGGATTAAGATTGGTTATACAGAACGTGATGTCACACAACGTATCAAGGAGCAAACGCACACTGCTCATATAGCTACAGATGTCTTATGGACTGGCGATGCGACCTATACAGAAGATCCTGATAAGGGGAAAACTTTCAAGGATCATGATTTCCACCATTTCCTTTCTTTCCATGATGTAGAACGTCGCCCTAAGACGGAATGGTTTTACTTTAATGGAACTCCTGAGAAATCAAAAAATCTATTCGATAAATTTGTTCAGCATGATTTGTCTGGTTATCAGCCTGGAAAAGGACAGGACTATACTCTGCGACAGGAGCAAGAAGAAGCGATTGCTAAGACATTAGCTTATTTCAAGAATTATCCAGGAGGAAAATTTCTCTGGAATGCCAAGCCACGATTTGGTAAAACCTTGTCTACCTATGACCTAGCTCGCCGAATGGAAGCTGTTAATGTCCTGATTGTAACAAACCGCCCTGCCATTGCTAACTCATGGTATGATGATTTTGAAACATTCATAGCAGGTCAAACGACTTATAAGTTTGTTTCTGAATCAGATAGCCTTAAGAGTCGTCCAACCTTGTCACGTAAAGAATTTGTTGGTATTTTAGATGACGATGTAAGACAACTTGCTTTTATCAGTCTCCAAGACTTGAAAGGTTCTGCTTATCTTGGTGGAGAGCACAATAAACTCAAATGGGTTACTGATCTGCATTGGGATTTGTTGGTTATCGATGAGGCTCACGAAGGAGTTGATACCTTTAAGACAGACCAAGCTTTTAATAAGATCCGTCGAAACTTTACCTTACACCTTTCTGGAACTCCATTTAAAGCATTGGCTAAAGGAGATTTTACAGAGGAGCAGATTTACAACTGGTCTTATGCGGATGAACAGTCTGCCAAATTTACTTGGTCTCCTGAGCAAGAAGAGGAAAATCCTTATGAAAGCTTGCCTCAGTTGAATCTCTTTACCTATCAAATGTCTCAGATGATTGGTGAAGAGTTAGAAAAAGGCGCTCAACTCGATGGTAAAAATATTGACTATGCTTTTGACTTGAGTGAATTTTTCGCTACAGATGATAAAGGGAAATTTATCCATGAGCAAGATGTCAGAAATTGGTTAGATACTCTATCGAGCAATGAAAAATACCCATTTTCAACCAAAGAACTTCGAAATGAACTCAAGCATACTTTTTGGTTGTTGGAGCGTGTAGCCTCAGCTAAGGCTTTAAAAGCACTACTAGAAGAACACCCAATCTATGAAAACTATGAGATTGTTCTAGCTGCTGGTGACGGACGTATGTCCGAAGAAGACGATAAAGTCAAACTGAAATCGTTAGACTTGGTTAGGAAAGCGATAGCAGAGAATGACAAAACCATCACCCTATCCGTCGGTCAATTGACGACAGGTGTCACTATCCCTGAGTGGACAGGTGTATTGATGTTATCGAACATGAAATCACCTGCACTTTATATGCAGGCCGCCTTCCGTGCTCAAAATCCATACTCATGGAGCGATAACAAAGGAAATCACTTCCGCAAAGAAAAAGCCTATGTATTTGACTTTGCGCCAGAAAGAACCTTGATTCTCTTTGATGAGTTTGCTAACAACTTATCACTAGCAACCGCAGGAGGTGGTGGGACTTCTGCGACTCGTGAAGAAAATATCAGAGAATTACTAAATTTCTTCCCTGTCATAGCCGAAGATCGTGCTGGTAAGATGGTTGAAATTGATGCTAAGGCAGTTCTAACCATCCCTCGCCAGATAAAAGCTAGAGAAGTTCTTAAACGAGGCTTTATGTCCAATCTATTATTTGATAATATCAGCGGTATTTTCCAAGCTAGTCAAACAGTTCTAGATATTTTAAATGAGCTACCAGTTGAAAAGGAAGGGAAGCTTCAAAAACCTTCTGATTTATTAGACTTTTCAGATGTTACAGTAGATGATGAGGGCAATGAAGTAGTTGACCATGAAATTGTAGTTAATCAGCAAATGCGACTTTTTGGTGAAAAAGTCTATGGACTTAGTCAATCTGTGATAGATTTGTTCACTAAGGATAAGGACAGAACTCAAAAACAGCTGGTTAATGATTTGAGCAAGACAGTTTCTTCAGTGATTGTAGAAGATTTGAAAGGTGAATACAACCTAAAAACTCGGGAAACTGAGCAAATTAAGAAACAAATTACAGTAACATTTGAGAATGAAATTCGAAAAAATGATATCGAAAGAAAAATTTCTGAAGCTCATATCAGGGAAGAATTGCAGCAACAAATCAAGGAAGCGGTTGATAAGGAACAGAAGGATAAGATTCAAGAAGATTTTGATAAACGTTTAGAAGAAAATAATCTCATTCACAGAGAAAAACTAGAGCAAACACTCAAAAAAGAAGTGGAAAAAATGCCTGAGAAGTTTATTGAACAGGTTGAGATAAAACGTGTTGAACAGTTGAAACAATCAGCTCAAGATGAGATTCGTGACCATCTTCGTGGATTTGCACGAACAATTCCAAGTTTCATCATGGCCTATGGCAATCAATCTCTAACACTTGATAATTTTGATACCTTTGTTCCTGAGCAAGTCTTCTTTGAGGTGACTGGTATTACGATTGACCAATTTCGTTATTTGAGAGATGGTGGACAAGATTTTGCAGGACATCTCTTTGATCGAGCAACATTTGATGAAGCAATCCAAGAATTTCTTCGCAAGAAAGAGGAGTTGGCGGATTATTTTAAAGACCAAAAAGAAGATATTTTCGACTATATTCCACCACAGAAAACCAATCAGATTTTTACTCCTAAACGGGTAGTGAAGAGGATGGTAGATGATCTTGAAAAAGAAAATCCAAGAATATTTGATGATCCATTTAAGACATTCATTGATTTGTACATGAAGTCTGGTCTCTATATTGCTGAACTTGTTAAGCGACTATATAATAGCGAAGGCTTGAAAGATGCATTTCCAAATTCTGAAGAACGCTTAAAACATATCCTGGAAAATCAAGTTTATGGCTTTGCACCGTCCGAAATTATCTATAACATTTCCACTAATTTTATCTTTGGAAATCTCTCACAAGACATTAGTAGAAAGAACTTTGTTTTAGAAGATACCATTCCAGCAGCTAAAGAAGGAAGAATTCAGGAGTTGGTTGATTCCTATTTTGAAAATAATTAAAAAGAAGGCGGGTGCCTTCTTTTTATATCTTTTACAATCCTGCAAATTCTTTGATTTCTTGTGCTGACATTGAAGAGTCGCAACGGACATTGATTTGTCCATCTGTAATGTGAACAAATCCTGGTACAGTTGGGATTCCGTAGCGTGAGCGGAATGCTTGCAACTCATTGAGTTGGCTTGGCTCTTCACTATTGATGAAGTAAATGTGAGCTTTAGTTTCAGCTACGACACCTGCCAAGGTACCAGCAAATTTACGGCAGTAAGGGCAAGTTTTACGACCGATGAAGAAAGTTGCAGTTTCTTTTTTATCAAGTGCTTCTTGTGCACGCGCAACTGTAGTGACTTCAAGGTCTTTGATATTATCTAAAAATTGTTCCATGAGATTACCTCGCTTTCATTGATAAGTCTAGTATGCCATAAAGTTTCTAAAATTGCTTAGATTTGATACGAAAAAAAGATGAGATTGGTTGGTCTCATCTTTTATAGTGTCTTATTTTACAAAAGCATTGATTTCTGCTTCGATATTAGCAATCTTAGCTTGTGATTCTTCGTTGGTTTCACCTACAACTGCAATGTAGAACTTGATTTTTGGTTCTGTCCCTGAAGGGCGAACGGCAATCCATGAACCGTCAGCAAGTGTATATTTCAACACATCACTTGGAGGAGTTGTTAAGTTTGTAGCAGTACCGTCAGCAGCAGTAGCTGTTTGAGCCTTGAAGTCCTCTACGACCGTAATAGCTGTTGCGTTCCATTCTTTTGGAGCATTGTTACGGAACTTAGCCATAATCGCTTTGATTTGTTCAGCACCATCGACACCTGAAAGGGTAACAGAGATTGTTTTTTCTGCGTAGTAGCCATACTCTTTGTAGATTTCTTCGATACCGTCAGCAAGTGTCAAACCACGTGAACGGTAGTAGGCAGCAAGTTCAGCAACGACTAGAACAGCTTGGATAGCGTCTTTATCACGTACGAATGGTTTAATCAAGTAACCGAAGCTTTCTTCAAATCCCATCATGTAAGTGTGATTGTGTTTTTCTTCAAATTCTTGGATTTTCTCAGCGATAAATTTGAAACCTGTCAAAACGTTGAACATGGTTGCGCCGTAGCTTTCAGCAATCTTCGTTACCAAGTCAGTTGATACGATAGATTTGCAAAGAGCTGCATTTTCAGGAAGAGTTCCAGCGTTTTTGTGGGCTTCCAAGATGTATTTAGCCATGATGGCACCGATTTGGTTACCTGAAAGGTTGAGGTAGCTACCATCTTTTTGAAGAACTTCAACACCAACACGGTCAGCATCAGGGTCAGTTGCCACAAGAACATCTGCACCAACTTGACGACCAAGTTCTTCAGCAAGAGCAAAGGCTGCTTGGCTTTCTGGGTTTGGAGATTTTACAGTTGAGAAGTCTGGGTCGGCAGTTGCTTGCGCTTCAACGACTTGAACAGAGTCAAATCCTGCTTGGGCAAGAGCACGACGAGCCAACATTTCACCAGTACCATGAAGTGGTGTGTAGACAATCTTCATGTCTTTACCAAATTCTTCAATCAAGGCTGGGTTGATGTTTACGTCCTTAACCTCTTTAAGGTATTCTACGTCAACAGCTTCGCCGATAACTTCAATCAAGCCAGAAGCTTTTTCAACTTCCACATCAGCAACTTCTACCGCAAATGGATTTTCGATTGCACGTATATAAGTAGTCAAAGCGTCTGCGTCGTGTGGAGGCATTTGTCCACCGTCTTCACCGTAAACCTTGTAACCGTTAAATGGAGCAGGGTTGTGGCTGGCTGTGACCATGATACCCGCGAAACAGTTGAGGTGACGAACTGCAAATGATAGTTCTGGAGTTGGACGAAGGCTTTCAAATACATAAGATTTGATACCATGTTTAGCAAGAACTGCCGCAGATTCAAAGGCAAACTCAGGTGAGAAGTGACGGCTATCGTAGGCAATTGCTACACCTCGTTCTTTTTCGTTTCCACCTTTTGACTCAATCAAACGAGCCAATCCTTCAGTAGCTTGGCGAACAACGTAGATATTGATGCGGTTGGTACCCGCACCAATCAAGCCACGCATACCTGCAGTACCAAATTCAAGATTTGTATAGAAGGCATCTTCCTTTGTTTTTTCATCCATATTTTCCAAATCTTGACGAAGGTAGTCAGGAAGTTCCGCAAAATCAACCCATTTCTGGTAATTTTCTTGGTAAGACATTAACATTCTCCTTTTGTAAATTGTTTTAACCGTTCACATTATAGCACTTTTTAGCGTTTTAGTAAAACGGTAGCATAATTTTCATAATAGTGGTGACATATGTATGTTTATCAAGTCTTGAATGCCTTAGGGAAACATGCTATACTACTTGTATGATTATTTTACAAGCTAATAAAATTGAACGTTCTTTTGCAGGAGAGGTTCTTTTTGATAATATCAACTTGCAGGTTGATGAACGAGACAGGATAGCCCTTGTTGGGAAAAATGGAGCAGGTAAGTCTACTCTTTTGAAGATTTTGGTTGGAGAAGAGGAGCCAACTAGTGGAGAAATCAATAAGAAAAAAGATATTTCTCTGTCTTACCTAGCCCAAGATAGCCGTTTTGAGTCTGAAAATACCATTTACGATGAGATGCTTCATGTCTTTGATGACTTACGTCGGACGGAGAAACAACTGCGTCAGATGGAGCTAGAGATGGGAGAAAAGTCTGGTGCTGATTTGGATAAACTGATGTCAGATTACGATCGCTTATCTGAGAATTTTCGCCAAGCAGGTGGCTTTACCTATGAAGCTGATATTCGAGCGATTTTGAATGGATTCAAGTTTGACGAGTCTATGTGGCAGATGAAAATAGCTGAACTTTCTGGTGGTCAAAATACTCGTTTGGCTCTAGCCAAAATGCTCCTTGAAAGACCTAATCTTTTGGTACTAGACGAGCCAACCAACCACTTGGATATTGAAACGATTGCCTGGCTAGAGAATTACTTGCTAAACTATAGCGGTGCCCTCATTATTGTCAGCCACGACCGTTATTTCTTGGATAAGGTTGCGACGATTACGCTGGATTTGACCAAGCATTCCTTGGATCGCTATGTGGGCAATTACTCTCGTTTTGTTGAGCTGAAGGAGCAAAAGCTAGCTACTGAGGTAAAAAACTATGAAAAGCAACAGAAGGAAATCGCAGCTCTGGAAGACTTTGTCAATCGCAATCTAGTCCGAGCTTCAACGACCAAACGTGCCCAATCTCGTCGCAAACAACTGGAAAAAATGGAGCGTTTAGACAAGCCTAAAGCTGGTAAGAAAGCAGCCAACATGACCTTCCAGTCTGAGAAAACGTCTGGTAATGTTGTTCTGACTGTTGAAAATGCGGCTATTGGCTATGACGGGGAAATATTGTCAGGACCTATTAACCTAGACCTTCGTAAGATGAATGCTGTCGCTATTGTTGGTCCAAATGGTATCGGTAAGTCAACCTTTATCAAGTCTATTGTGGACCAGATTCCGTTTATTAAGGGAGAAAAGCGATTTGGCGCTAATGTTGAGGTTGGTTACTATGACCAAATCCAAAGCAAGCTGACACCAAGTAATACTGTGTTGGATGAACTCTGGAATGATTTTAAACTGACACCAGAAGTTGAAATCCGCAACCGTCTAGGTGCCTTCCTTTTCTCAGGAGATGACGTTAAAAAATCAGTCGGCATGCTGTCAGGTGGCGAAAAAGCTCGTTTGCTTTTGGCTAAATTGTCTATGGAAAATAACAACTTCTTGATTCTGGATGAGCCAACCAACCACTTGGATATTGATAGCAAGGAAGTGCTAGAAAATGCCTTGATTGACTTTGATGGTACCCTTCTATTCGTCAGCCACGACCGTTACTTTATCAATCGTGTGGCAACTCATGTTTTGGAATTGTCTGAGAATGGTTCGACTCTTTATTTGGGAGATTACGACTACTATGTTGAGAAGAAAGCAGAAGTAGAAATGAGCCAGACTGAGGAAGCTTCAACTAACAATCAAGTAAAAGAATCAAGTCTAGTCAATGATTACCAGGCCCAGAAAGAAAGTCAAAAAGAAGTTCGCAAGCTCATGAGACAAATCGAAAATCTAGAAGCTGAAATTGAAGAGTTAGAAAGTCAAAGTCAAGCCATTTCTGAACAAATGTTGGAAACAAACGATGCAGACAAATTGATGGAATTACAGGCTGAGTTGGACAAAATCAGCCACCGTCAGGAAGAAGCGATGCTTGAGTGGGAAGAATTATCAGAGCAGGTGTAAAGATGGAACATCTTGGAAAAGTATTTCGTGAATTTCGGACAAGTGGAAATTATTCTTTAAAGGAAGCGGCAGGGGAGTCCTGTTCAACTTCCCAGTTATCTCGCTTTGAGCTTGGGGAGTCTGACCTAGCAGTCTCACGTTTTTTTGAGATTTTGGATAACATTCATGTCACAATCGAAAATTTCATGGACAAGGCAAGGAATTTTCATAATCATGAACATGTTGCCATGATGGGACAAATTGTGCCTCTTTACTATTCAAATGATATTGCAGGTTTTCAAAAGCTTCAAAGGGAACAACTTGAAAAAGCTAAGAGTTCGACGACTCCCCTTTATTTTGAGCTGAACTGGATTTTGTTGCAAGGTCTGATTTGTCAAAGAGATGCGAGCTATGATATGAAGCAGGATGATTTGGATAAGGTGGCAGATTATCTCTTCAAAACAGAAGAATGGACCATGTATGAGTTGATTCTTTTCGGTAACCTCTATAGTTTCTACGATGTGGACTATGTCACTCGGATTGGCAGAGAAGTTATGGAGAGGGAGGAATTTTATCAAGAAATTGGGCGCCATAAGAGATTAGTGTTGATTTTGGCCCTCAATTGTTACCAGCATTGTTTAGAGCATCTTTCTTTTGACAATGCAAGCTATTTTGAGACTTATACAGAGAAGATTATTGGTAAAGGGATCAAACTGTATGAGCGTAATATTTTCCATTATCTAAAAGGCTTTTCCTTGTACCAAAAAGGACAGTGTAAAGAAGGTTGTAGCCAAATGCAAGAGGCCATGCATATTTTTGACCTACTAGGTCTTCCAGAGCAAGTAGCCTACTATCAGGAACACTACGAGAAATTTGTCAAAGATTAATTTTCCCAAATAAGGGAAAAAATAAAAAGCTCCTTTCAGTTTTGATACAATAGTTTCAAAATTTGAGAGGAGTTTTTATATGAATCGCTATGCAGTACAGTTGATTAGTCGTGGAGCTATTAACAAGATAGGGAATATGCTCTATGATTATGGAAATAGTGTTTGGTTGGCGTCCATGGGGGCTATCGGACAAACAGTTTTAGGAATGTATCAGATTTCTGAACTCGTTACTTCCATTCTCGTAAACCCTTTTGGCGGAGTCATTTCAGATCGTTTTTCTCGTCGTAAGATTTTAATGACGACAGACCTTGTTTGTGGGCTTCTTTGTCTGGCTATTTCTTTCATAAGGAATGACAGCTGGATGATTGGGGCTTTGATTTTTGCCAATATTGTTCAGGCGGTTGCATTTGCATTTTCTCGTACAGCCAATAAAGCTATCATAACTGAGGTTGTTGAGAAAGACGAGATTGTGACCTACAATGCTCGTTTAGAGTTAGCCTTGCAGGTTGTAGCTGTAAGTTCTCCTGTACTTTCCTTCCTTGTTTTACAATTTGCCAGTCTCCATACGACGCTTGTTTTAGATGCCATTAGTTTTTTCATCGCATTTACCTTGGTAGCTTTTCTCCCTAAAAAAGAGACTCAGGAACAAGAGAAAAAGACTTTCAGCTGGAAAGCCATTTTTGCTGATATGAAAGATGGACTTGGCTATATTTGGCGCCAGAAAGAAATCTTTTTCCTTTTGTTAGTAGCTTCCAGTGTTAATTTCTTTTTTGCCGCCTTTGAATTTCTCCTCCCCTTTTCAAATAGGCTTTACGGAGTAGAAGGAGCTTACGCAAGTATTTTGACTATGGGGGCTATTGGTTCCATCATTGGGGCTCTTCTAGCTAGTAAAATTAAAGCTAATGTTTATAATCTTTTGATTTTACTGGCTTTGACAGGTGTCGGAGTTCTTATGATGGGATTACCACTTCCAAATTTGCTTTCCTTTTCTGGAAATTTAGTTTGTGAATTGTTTATGACAATTTTTAATATTCACTTTTTTACTCAGGTGCAAACCAAGGTTGAGGGGGAATATTTGGGGAGAGTATTAAGCACAATTTTTACCTTAGCTATTCTATTTATGCCTATTGCCAAAGGTTTTATGACAGTGCTACCAAGTGTACATCTCTTTTCTTTCTTGATAATTGGAAGCGGGGTTATCATCCTGTCTTGTCTATCCCTCGTGTATGTTCGAACTCATTTTGAAAAAGAGACATAAGTCTGTTTGCATTTTAAAAATAATTCCAATCTAAGTGTTTTTTCCGCCCTTCTCGTTTGTGAGGAGGGCTTACTTTGTGGTAAAATGGTCTTATGAATAAAAGAATGAATGAGTTAGTCGCCTTGCTCAATCGCTATGCGACTGAGTACTATACCAGCGATAATCCGTCGGTTTCTGACAGTGAGTATGACCGCCTTTACCGAGAGTTGGTTGAGTTAGAAACTGCCTATCCAGATCAAGTGTTAGCAGACAGTCCGACCCATCGTGTTGGTGGTAAGGTTTTAGATGGTTTTGAAAAATACAGTCATCAGTATCCTCTTTACAGTTTGCAGGATGCTTTTTCACGTGAGGAGCTTGAAGCTTTTGATGCGCGTGTTCGTAAGGAAGTGGCTCATCCAACCTATATTTGTGAGTTGAAAATCGATGGCTTATCAATCTCTCTTACTTATGAAAAGGGGATTTTAGTTGCTGGGGCAACGCGCGGAGATGGTTCTGTTGGGGAAAATATCACGGAAAACCTCAAGCGCGTTAAGGACATTCCTTTGACCTTGCCAGAAGAATTAGATATCACAGTTCGTGGGGAATGTTATATGCCACGCGCTTCTTTTGATCAGGTCAACCAAGCTCGCCAAGAAAATGGAGAGCCTGAATTTGCCAATCCTCGTAATGCAGCGGCAGGAACACTGCGTCAGCTGGATACAGCAGTAGTTGCCAAGCGCAATCTTGCAACGTTCCTCTATCAAGAAGCCAGCCCTTCAACTCGTGATAGTCAAGAAAAGGTTTTGAAGCACCTAGAACAACTTGGTTTTGTGGTCAATCCTAAGCGAATCTTGGCTGAAAACATAGATGAAATCTGGGATTTTATCCAAGAAGTAGGGCATGAAAGGGACAATCTACCTTATGATATTGATGGAGTAGTAATCAAGGTCAATGACCTAGCAGGTCAAGAGGAACTCGGTTTTACCGTTAAAGCTCCAAAGTGGGCAGTAGCCTACAAGTTCCCTGCTGAGGAAAAAGAAGCTCAACTACTCTCAGTTGATTGGACAGTTGGCCGTACGGGTGTTGTAACCCCAACTGCAAATCTGACACCAGTTCAGCTTGCTGGTACGACTGTTAGCCGTGCGACCCTACACAATGTGGATTATATTACTGAAAAAGATATCTGCAAAGACGACACGGTTATCGTCTATAAGGCTGGGGACATCATCCCTGCTGTTTTACGTGTGGTAGAGTCCAAACGGGTTTCTGAAGAAAAACTAGATATCCCAACAAGCTGCCCAAGTTGTGACTCTGACTTGTTGCATTTCGAAGATGAAGTGGCCCTGCGTTGTATCAATCCACGTTGCCCTGCTCAAATCATGGAAGGTTTGATTCATTTTGCTTCTCGTGATGCTATGAATATTACAGGCCTTGGTCCATCTATTGTTGAGAAGCTTTTTGCTGCTAATCTGGTTAAGGATGTTGCGGATATTTATCGTTTGAAAGAAGAAGATTTCCTCCTTTTAGAGGGGGTCAAGGAAAAGTCTGCTGGTAAACTGTATCAAGCCATTCAAGCATCAAAGGAAAATTCTGCTGAGAAGCTCTTGTTTGGTCTAGGAATTCGCCATGTCGGAAGCAAGGCCAGTCAGCTCTTACTCCAACATTTCCATTCGATTGAAAATCTGGCTCAGGCAGTTCCAGAGGAAGTGGCTAGTATTGAAAGTCTGGGTAGCGTGATTGCCAAGAGTCTTCAGACTTATTTTGCGACAGAAGGCTCTGAAATTCTCCTCAGAGAATTGAAAGAAGCAGGAGTCAATCTGGACTATAAAGGTCAGACGGTAGTAGAGGATGCAGCCTTGTCAGGTTTGACAGTGGTATTGACTGGGAAATTGGAACGGCTCAAGCGCTCAGAAGCTAAAAGTAAACTCGAAAGTCTGGGTGCCAAGGTAACAGGCAGTGTTTCTAAAAAGACCGACCTTGTCGTTGCAGGTGCAGATGCTGGAAGCAAACTGCAAAAAGCACAAGAGCTTGGTATCGAGGTTCGAGACGAAGCTTGGCTAGAAAGTTTGTAATGATCGTTTAAAAGCAGAGTTTAGATAAGAGGACTATGTTTGTTAATCGGAACAAAATCGGTCTAGAACTTATTAGTCAAATAGAAATAAATTAAGAAATATAAAGGAAAAATAAAAAATGTATAACTACCCTATGCGTATTCATTACCATCGTAAGAATGGTGAATATGACACTTGCTCTTTTGTAAAAAGTCAGGATCAACGGATTGATTTGCTGACCTATAAAGAAGATTATTTTGGTGCCTTATTTAGTTTTGAACATCCAAGCGCTCATCCCCTAGAAAGCTTGAATTTTGTGGTTCATACAGGACAAACCAGTAAAGAATATGCTATCCGTTTCAATCACTACCCTCTTTTAACAGAGGTCTGGATTTTGGAAGGGGATGATAGGATTTATTATTCTGAAAATCCTGCAATTGCAAGTCCTGCTTATAAAAATCAAAATCCTTTTGCCTTTGATAAGGCCATTAATAGTGCTAGTTTTGACCATCATTGGGGTTATCAAGGGGAATTGGGTTGCCGTATAGAGGATAATCAGGCTCATTTTGCCCTTTGGGCTCCAACAGCGACAGAAGTGCAGGTTGTTGTTTATGAATCAGCTGCTAACGATGCCCCTGTTTGGAAGACTTTTGAGATGGAAAGAGGCAATAGCTACTCTTATAATCATAAGGACAATACAATCGGTGTCTGGAGTTTGGATGTTGAGGAAGATTTGACTGGTAAGGCTTATCAGTATCAAGTCCAATTTCCTCATCACCAAACACTGACACGCGACCCATACACAATTGCGACCAGTCCTGATGGCAAACGTTCAGCTATTTTGAGTCATGAAGAAAAGCAAGTTGAAAACTTTGAGGTCAAGCACGGTTCGGAGGCTACTTGGCGCTTGGCAAATCCATGTAAGGCAGTTATTTGTGAAATGCATATTCGTGATTTGACCAAATCACAGACCTCGGGTGTGGATGAAGATCTTCGAGGAACTTTCTTAGGTGCTGCTCAGACTGGAACAGTTAACCAGTACGGTCAGTCAACTGCTTTTGATTACATCAAAAAGCTGGGCTACAATTATGTTCAGTTGCAACCAATTGCAGATAGACACAAAGAATACGATGCGGATGGGAATGTAACCTACAACTGGGGTTATGACCCACAAAACTATAATGCACCAGAAACGAGCCTTTCAACAAATCCAGAGGATCCAGCTCAGGTTATTCGAGATTTGAAGACCATGGTTCAAGCTTATCACGATGCGGGTATTGGTGTCATTATGGATGTGGTCTATAACCATACCTTCTCAGTTGTTGATGCACCTTTCCAAACAACAGTCCCTGATTACTATTATCGTATGAATCCAGACGGTACCTTCCAGAATGGAACGGGTGTTGGAAATGAAACAGCCAGCGAACACGAAATGTTCCGCAAGTATATGATTGATTCCCTCCTATACTGGGTGCAGGAATACAATATTGACGGTTTTCGTTTTGACTTAATGGGGATTCATGATGTCAAGACCATGCAGATGATTCGTCAGAGCTTGGATGAAATCGACCCTAACATTATCCTATATGGAGAAGGATGGGATATGGGAACAGGTCTTGCTCCATATGATAAGGCTAAGAAAGACAATGCCTACCAGATGCCAAATATTGGTTTCTTTAATGACAATCAGCGTGATGCTGTCAAAGGGGGAGAAGTTTATGGTGCTATCAAGTCAGGTTTTGTTAGTGGTGCTGCTACAGAGCCAATTTTAGCCAAAGCAATTCTAGGAAGTCGTGAATTAGGTACCTATACACATCCAAATCAGGTGCTTAACTATGTAGAAGCCCATGACAATTACAATCTTCACGATTTGTTGGCAACCCTACATCCAGACCAAAGTTCAGAACAAATTATGCGCAAGGTTGAGACAGCCACAGCTATGAACCTACTCATGCAAGGGATGGCATTTATGGAAATCGGTCAAGAATTTGGTCGTACCAAACTGGTTGCAACTGGTGAGTTGACCCATGATGATAGAGAACGTGCTATGAATAGCTACAATGCTCCTGACAGTGTGAATCAAGTCAACTGGGACTTGATCAATGAGCGTCAAGATAGTATTGAGTTTATTCGTCAGATGATTCGATTGAAGACCGAAACCAGCGCCTTTTCTTACCCTACTTATGATGACATTTACCATCATGTCTTTGTTCATTCAGCAAATGAGCATAGTGGTTGGATTATTTATGAAATTCATGGGGAAGAACATCTATTGGTTGTCTTTAATGCTAAAGGGCAAGACTTCCAGTTTGAAAATGCTGGAAATCTAGAACTCTTGGTGACCAATAGCCATTTAGCTGATAAAGACACGGTTGGTGGCGTTAGCGCCAGCGTCTTTAAAGTTTTGTAGAATAGATTTACAATTTAAATTTATTTGCAGTACTTTATCTCTTAAAAACAATAAAATCAGGAAATTGCTTTCCTGATTTATTTTTTTACTTAAAATTATATTTTGGTTAGCTAAATAACGAACTTTATGGTAGTATTGTAAAAAAAACAATTCGTTTTCAAAGCGTTTCTGAAAATTTCTTGATTTACAAGTGAATAGATCAGTGAATTTGTTGAAGGCTTTCAAAAGAATTTTTAGCAAATTCCGTAATTTACTTGAATCTTCTCTAAAAAGGTAGTATAATAAATCTATAGAAAACGCTTACAGAAATAGGAGGGTGTATGGATAAGAAACAAGCTTTAGAAACCTTTATGACAGGTGAAAATTTTCACCTCCAGCACTATCTGGGAGCTCATAGGGAAGAAAAAAATGGTGAGTATGGCTACACTTTTCGTGTGTGGGCACCCAATGCTCAAGCTGTACACTTGGTAGGGGATTTCACCAATTGGGTTGAAAATCAAATCCCAATGGAACGGAATGAATTTGGAGTTTGGGAAGTCTTTACCAGTCTTGCTCAAGAAGGCCAAATTTATAAGTACCATATCACGCGTGCAAATGGTCATCAGCTGATGAAGATTGACCCTTTGGCTGTAAGGTATGAGGCACGACCTGGGACTGGTGCTATTTTAACAGATATTCCAGAAAAGAAATGGAAGGATGGTCTCTGGCTGGCCCGTAGAAAACGCTTGAGCTTTGAAGAGCGTCCTGTCAATATTTACGAGGCTCATGCTGGCTCTTGGAAGAGAAATCCTGATGGCAGCCCCTATAGTTTTGCTCAATTGAAAGACGAACTCATTCCTTACTTGGTTGAGATGAACTATACTCACATTGAGTTTATGCCTCTGATGTCTCACCCGCTAGGTTTGAGTTGGGGCTATCAGCTTATGGGTTACTTCGCTTTAGAGCATGCCTATGGTCGACCTGAGGAGTTTCAAGATTTTGTTGAGGAATGTCACTTAAACAATATTGGAGTTATTGTAGACTGGGTACCTGGTCACTTTACTATTAATGATGATGCCTTAGCCTATTATGATGGAACACCGACTTTTGAATACCAAGACCATAATAAGGCTCATAACTACGGTTGGGGAGCACTCAATTTTGACCTTGGGAAAAATGAAGTCCAGTCCTTCTTGATTTCTAGCATTAAGTTTTGGATTGACTTTTACCATCTAGACGGTATTCGCGTGGATGCGGTTAGCAACATGCTCTATCTTGACTATGATGATGCGCCATGGACGCCTAATAAAGATGGCGGCAATCTCAACTATGAGGGTTATTATTTCCTTCAACGCTTGAACGATGTGATTAAACAAGTTCATCCAGACGTTATGATGATAGCTGAGGAAAGTTCATCAGCTACTCAGATTACTGACACCAAGGATTCAGATGGTCTAGGATTTGATTATAAGTGGAATATGGGCTGGATGAATGATATCCTCCGATTCTACGAAGAAGATCCGATCTATCGTAAATATGACTTTAACCTGGTGACTTTCAGCTTTATGTATGTCTTCAAGGAGAATTATCTCCTACCATTCTCGCATGACGAAGTGGTTCATGGCAAGAAGAGTATGATGCACAAGATGTGGGGAGATCGATATAATCAATTCGCAGGCTTGCGCAATCTCTACACTTACCAAATTTGTCACCCAGGTAAAAAATTGCTCTTCATGGGTAGTGAATATGGACAATTCCTAGAATGGAAATCTGAAGAACAACTAGAATGGTCTAATCTAGAAGATCCAATGAATGCTAAGATGAAGTCTTTCACTTCTCAGCTAAACCAGTTTTACAAAGACCATCGCTGTCTGTGGGAAATCGATACCAGCTATGATGGTATAGAAATCATTGATGCGGATAATCGAGACCAGAGTGTTCTGTCCTTCATCCGTAAGGGTAAAAAGGGCGATATGTTAGTCTGTGTCTTTAATATGGCACCTGTTGAACGAAAAGATTTTACAATCGGACTTCCTATTGCAGGAATTTACGAAGAAGTCTGGAATACTGAGTTAGAAGAGTGGGGCGGTGTCTGGAAAGAACACAATCAAACTGTTCAAACGCAAGAAGGACTATGGAAGGATTATGAGCAGACCTTGACCTTTACCCTGCCTGCTATGGGAGCTAGTATATGGAAAATCAAGCGTCGCTTGAAATCTGATAAAACTGTCACAAGTAAAAACCAAAAAGGAGTAGAAAATGAAGAATGAAATGTTAGCTTTGATTCTTGCTGGTGGGCAAGGAACTCGTCTCGGTAAACTTACTCAAAGCATCGCAAAACCAGCTGTGCAATTTGGTGGGCGCTACCGTATCATTGACTTTGCTCTCTCAAACTGCGCCAACTCAGGCATTCACAATGTTGGAGTCATCACACAGTATCAACCACTTGCTCTCAACAACCATATCGGGAATGGTTCAAGTTGGGGTCTAGACGGGATTAATTCTGGTGTCTCTATCCTTCAACCTTATTCAGCAAGTGAAGGAAATCGTTGGTTTGAAGGAACTAGTCACGCTATTTATCAAAATATCGACTATATCGATAGTGTCAATCCTGAGTATGTTTTGATTCTTTCGGGTGACCATATCTATAAGATGGACTACGATGCTATGCTCCAGTCTCACAAGGATAATAACGCCAGTTTGACAGTAGCAGTTCTTGATGTTCCTCTTAAAGAAGCTAGCCGTTTTGGTATCATGAACACAGATGCTAATAATCGTATTGTAGAATTTGAAGAGAAACCAGCCCAACCTAAATCTACCAAAGCCTCTATGGGGATTTACATCTTTGATTGGCAACGTCTCCGCAATATGTTAGTCGCTGCAGAAAAGAGCAATGTCGATATGTCAGACTTCGGTAAAAATGTCATTCCAAATTACCTTGAGTCAGGTGAAAGTGTCTATGCCTACGAATTTAATGGTTACTGGAAAGACGTTGGTACTATTGAATCGCTTTGGGAAGCGAATATGGAGTACATTTCTCCAGAAAATGCCTTGGATAGCCGTAATCGTCAATGGAAGATCTACTCAAGAAACTTAATTTCACCACCAAACTTCCTTGGGGCTAATGCTCATGTGGAAGATTCCTTGGTTGTAGACGGATGTTTCGTTGATGGAACTGTTAAACATTCTATCCTTTCAACAGGTGCGCAAGTTCGCGAAGGGGCAGAAGTTGTTGATTCAGTTATCATGAGTGGGGCAATTATTGGACACGGAGCTAAAATCAAACGTGCCATTATTGGTGAAGGTGCAGTTATTTCTGATGGTGTCGAAATTGATGGAACAGAAGAAGTACAAGTTGTAGGATATAATGAAGTAGTGGGGGTAGCAACAGATGAAGATTGATAAATATTCTGCCATTTTAGGAAACACAGTTGGTTTTCATGATATGTCAACATTGACAGACCACCGTCCAGTAGCTAGTTTGCCATTTGGCGGTAAATATCGTTTGATTGACTTTCCGCTCTCAAGTCTTGCCAATGCTGGTGTTCGCAGTGTTTTTGGTATTTTTCAGCAGGATAATATTAGTTCTGTTTTTGACCATATCCGTTCAGGGCGTGAGTGGGGCTTGTCCACTCTTCTTAGTCACTATTATCTAGGAATTTATAATACACGCGTTGAGAGTAGCACAGTAGGAAAAGAATACTACCAACAGCTTCTTACTTATTTGAAACGTTCCGGCTCAAACCAAACAGTGTCACTTAACTGTGATGTCTTAATTAATATTGATTTGAACCAAGTGTTCCACCTTCATAACACAACGAAGGGGCCTATTACAGTTGTTTATAAGAAACTTCCTAAGAAAGATATTTCAGAAGTGAACGCAATCTTGGAAGTAGATGAAACAGACCATGTTCGTTCTCACACACTATTTGATAGAAAATCAACAGAAGAAATATTCAATATGTCTACAGATATTTTTGTTGTTGATACACCTTGGTTGATTGAACGTTTGGAAGAAGAGGCTAAAAAAGACCATCCAGAGAAGTTGCGCTATGTTTTACGTGATTTAGCTGCTAAAGAAGGGGCTTTTGCCTACGAGTACACAGGCTACCTTGCAAATATTCATTCTGTAGAGTCTTATTACCAAGCTAACAAAGATATGCTTGAATCGCAAAAATTCTACTCTCTCTTCTCACCAAACCAAAAGATTTATACAAAGGTTAAAAACGAAGAACCAACTTATTACGCTAACACATCTAAGGTAGGCACTTCTCAGTTTGCCTCTGGTAGTATTATTGAAGGTCAAGTGGCTAATTCTGTTTTATCACGTAATATTCATGTCCATAAGGATAGCTTGGTTAAGGATAGCCTACTCTTCCCTCGTGTTGTGATTGGAGAAGGTGCTCAGGTCGAATATGCTATCTTGGACAAGTGGGTGGAAGTTGCGGATGGCGTTGTGATTCGAGGCACTGCAGAACATCCAGTTGTCGTTAAGAAAGGTGCTAAAGTAACAGAGGATATTCATTCATGAAAATTTTATTTGTAGCAGCTGAGGGTGCACCCTTTTCAAAAACAGGTGGTTTGGGAGACGTCATTGGCGCTCTTCCTAAATCACTAGTAAAAGCGGGACATGAAGTTGCAGTAATTTTACCCTACTATGACATGGTAGAGGCTAAATTTGGAAATCAGATTGAAGATGTTCTTCATTTTGAGGTGAGTGTTGGTTGGCGCAGACAGTATTGTGGAATTAAGAAAACAGTATTAAATGGTGTAACCTTCTACTTTATTGACAATCAATATTATTTCTTCCGCGGTCATGTTTACGGTGACTTTGATGACGGAGAACGCTTTGCTTTCTTCCAACTGGCTGCCATTGAGGCTATGGAAAGGATTGACTTTATTCCTGACCTTCTCCATGTTCATGACTACCATACAGCCATGATTCCTTTCTTGTTGAAGGAAAAATACCGTTGGATTCAAGCCTATGAGGGCATTAAAACTGTTCTAACCATTCATAATTTGGAATTTCAAGGACAATTCTCAGAAGGAATGTTGGGTGATTTGTTTGGAGTTGGCTTTGAACGTTATGCTGATGGTACCCTTCGCTGGAACAACTGTCTGAACTGGATGAAGGCTGGAATTCTTTACTCAGACCGTGTTTCAACAGTTTCGCCTAGTTATGCTCATGAAATTATGACCAGTCAGTTTGGATGTAACTTGGATCAGATTCTTCGAATGGAATCTGGTAAAGTTTCTGGTATCGTGAATGGGATTGATGCTGACCTGTATAATCCTCAGACGGATGCCCTTTTAGACTATCATTTTAATCAGGAAGATTTGTCTGGAAAAGCCCAAAACAAGGCAAACTTGCAAGAAAGAGTTGGCTTGCCTGTTAGAGCTGACGTTCCACTGGTGGGAATTGTTTCTCGTTTGACACGTCAAAAAGGTTTTGATGTGGTGGTGGAAAGTCTGCACCATATCTTGCAAGAAGATGTTCAGATTGTTCTTTTAGGAACTGGTGATCCAGCCTTTGAAGGAGTTTTCTCATGGTTTGCTCAAATCTATCCAGACAAGCTATCAGCAAATATCACTTTTGATGTCAAACTAGCTCAAGAAATCTACGCTGCTTGTGACCTTTTCCTCATGCCGAGTCGTTTCGAACCATGTGGCTTGTCTCAAATGATGGCTATGCGTTACGGAACCTTGCCATTGGTTCATGAAGTTGGTGGCTTACGAGATACCGTTCGTGCTTTCAATCCAATTGAAGGAAGCGGTACTGGCTTTAGCTTTGACAATCTATCTCCTTATTGGTTAAATTGGACTTTCCAAACAGCATTGGACTTGTATCGAAACAACCCAGACGTTTGGAGAAACCTACAAAAACAAGCTATGGAGTGTGATTTCTCATGGGATACAGCCTGCAAGTCATATCTTGACTTGTACCATAGTTTAGTTAATTAATAGATAAAATCGTATGATGACTTCATACGATTTTTGGGCTGTTTAGAGAGGAGAACTGATGTCTCAAGTAAAAGGATTGTGTGTTATGGATGTTGATGGAACCTTAATCCTAGAAGAAGTGATTGATCTTTTGGGTAGAGAGGCAGGTCGTGAGGAGGAAATTTCGCAGATTACAAGTCGGGCAATGCAAGGAGAGTTGGACTTTGAGAGCAGTTTAAGAAAAAGAGTGTCCTTCTTGGAAGGCCTTTCTATTTCGGTCTTTGATACAGTCTTTAACTCTATTCATCTATCGCCAAATGCACAGAAATTTATCTCTATTCTCCAAAAGAATGGCATTCTAGTTGGTCTGGTGTCAGGTGGTTTTACGCAAATAGTTGAGAGATTAGCAAAATCCCTAGGGATTACCTATTTCTCTGCCAACCAACTTGAAATCAAAGACTGTCTTCTAACAGGAAAATTAGTTGGACAAATTATTAGTCCTGAAATCAAACAAGCAACCCTAGAACAATGGAGAAAGGAACTAAGACTTTCTAAAAAAAGAACAATAGCAATCGGAGATGGGGCCAATGATTTATTAATGTTGCAGTCGGCGGGGATAGGAATCGCCTTTTGTGCCAAAGAAGTGCTCAAAAAAGAAATACCTTATTATGTTGACAAGAGGGATTTTTTAGAAGTTCTTCCTTTGATTAACTTTTTAGAATGAGGGAAAATATGAAGATTGTAATTGCACCAGATTCGTTTAAGGAAAGCTTGACATCTCAACAGGTAGCTGAAGCTATAAAAAGAGGCTTCCAACAATCGATAGCAGATGTAGACTGTCTCCTCTGCCCTGTTGGTGATGGGGGAGAAGGTACTGTAGATGCTATTCGACATTCTCTTGCCCTAGAAGAAAAATGTGTCCAAGTGACAGGACCTTTTGGACAAAAAGAAGCCATGCGCTATTTTCAAAAAGGGGAACTGGCACTCTTTGAAGTTGCCGACTTGGTTGGTCTTGGAAAGATTCCGCTAGAGAAACGAAATCCACTTCAAATCCAAACTTGTGGTATTAGAGAGTTGATTCGCCACCTCATTGTTAAAGAGATTAAAGATATCTTTATCGGCGTTGGTGGCACGGCCAGTAATGATGGAGGTATTGGGATAGCTGCTGGATTGGGTTATCAATTTTATGATAAGGATGGAAATGTCTTGCCTGCATGCGGTCAATCCTTACTAAAACTAGCTTCTGTTTCAATAGAAAATCGCTATGAAATTCCTGAAGATTTGCAAATTCGTATTTTAGCAGATGTCGTGAGTCCCTTATGTGGTCCTCAAGGTGCGACCTACACTTTTGGAAAGCAAAAAGGTTTACATCCTACTATGTTTGCAGTCGTAGATCAGGCAATCCAAGATTTTTATGAAAAAGCCTCACCTGTAACATTGGAAATTAAAGGAGCTGGTGGAGGCATTGCTAGCGGTTTGTGTGCTTTTGCTCAGGCAAATATCGTGTCTGGAATTGATACCTGTTTAGATTTGATTGATTTTGATAAGAAAGTTGCATATGCTGACTTGGTAGTTGTAGGAGAAGGAAGGCTAGATCGTCAAAGTTTGGCTGGTAAAGCGCCAATAGGTGTTGCAAAAAGAACCCCTGCTGGAGTTCCTGTCATTGCTATTTGCGGTAGTCTTGCTGAAGATTTACCTTCCCTACCATTTGAAAATATCCAAGTCGCCTTTTCAATTTTGGAGAAAAGTGAAGCTCTAGAAGATAGTTTGAAAAATGCCAGTCTCTATTTGGAGCACACGGCCGCCAATATAGGGCATTTATTAAATATGCGCAAGATTTAGCCAAACCATTTCTTCCAGATGGATGTTTTGGCTGGTTCTACTTTTTTAACTTCCCAAAGTTTCGGAAAAGCAAGTCGAAGGTCCTTTTCTTCTACTTGAACTGGTGCATTGGTGTGGATAATCAGGCCAAAAGGAGAAGAAGTATGCTCTTCAGATACAATGGTAGCTTGACTATCAGTTTCTTTTGCCTCTTTTAAGTAGAAAACTTGCTTATCAAATTCGATAGTTGGTGAAATCTTCACAAATAGTGGCTCTGCTTTGTCCTGAAGATTTTCTAAAATAGATAAAAAACCTTTTTCTAGTTGAGGGCTATTTGCCGTATCAATATCTGCATATCCAAGAACTCTTTCCTCAAAAGTACCAAGATAGCGTCTTTGCTCATCTGGATTTAATTTTGCTCCACCATGAGCTTTTTCAAGTAATTGTTTTGATAAATCTGTCATGAAAACAGTATATCATAAAAGTTAGAATAAAACAGACAAAAGAAAGCGATTACTTTATAAAGTTAAGGAAAATTTGCACAAAGATAACGTTTTTTCTTGAAAAAGGAGGGTATTTAAGGTATTATAGAGGTGTAAAAAATTTAACTCATAAGGAGAGTAAAAAATGTCAATTATTACTGATGTTTACGCTCGCGAAGTCCTAGACTCACGCGGTAACCCAACACTTGAAGTAGAAGTTTACACTGAATCAGGTGCTTTCGGACGTGGTATGGTTCCATCAGGAGCTTCTACTGGTGAACACGAAGCAGTTGAACTTCGCGACGGTGACAAATCTCGTTACGGTGGTCTTGGTACACAAAAAGCTGTTGACAACGTAAACAACATCATTGCTGAAGCTATCATCGGCTACGATGTACGTGATCAACAAGCTATCGACCGTGCTATGATCGCTCTTGACGGTACTCCTAACAAAGGTAAATTGGGTGCAAACGCAATCCTTGGTGTGTCTATCGCTGTAGCTCGTGCTGCTGCTGACTACCTTGAAATCCCACTTTACAGCTACCTTGGTGGATTCAACACTAAAGTTCTTCCAACTCCAATGATGAACATCATCAACGGTGGTTCTCACTCTGACGCTCCAATCGCTTTCCAAGAGTTCATGATCTTGCCAGTTGGTGCGCCAACATTCAAAGAAGCTCTTCGTTACGGTGCTGAAATCTTCCACGCTCTTAAGAAAATCCTTAAATCACGTGGTTTGGAAACTGCCGTAGGTGACGAAGGTGGATTCGCTCCTCGTTTCGAAGGAACTGAAGATGGTGTTGAGACTATCCTTGCTGCGATCGAAGCTGCTGGATATGTTCCAGGTAAAGACGTATTTATCGGATTTGACTGTGCTTCATCAGAATTCTACGATAAAGAACGTAAAGTTTACGACTACACTAAATTTGAAGGTGAAGGCGCTGCTGTTCGTACATCTGCAGAACAAATCGACTACCTTGAAGAATTGGTTAACAAATACCCAATCATCACTATCGAAGATGGTATGGATGAAAACGACTGGGATGGTTGGAAAGCTCTTACTGAACGTCTTGGTAAGAAAGTGCAACTTGTTGGTGACGACTTCTTCGTAACAAACACTGACTACCTTGCACGTGGTATCCAAGAAGGTGCTGCTAACTCAATCCTTATCAAAGTTAACCAAATCGGTACTCTTACTGAAACTTTCGAAGCTATTGAAATGGCTAAAGAAGCTGGTTACACTGCCGTTGTATCACACCGTTCAGGTGAAACTGAAGATTCAACAATCGCTGACATCGCAGTTGCAACAAACGCAGGACAAATCAAGACTGGTTCACTTTCACGTACAGACCGTATCGCTAAATACAACCAATTGCTTCGCATCGAAGACCAACTTGGTGAAGTAGCAGAATACCGTGGATTGAAATCATTCTACAACCTTAAAAAATAAAATAGTTCAGTAAGCTATTTTATCCCGAACCTTGAAATTAAAAAGTTCGGCCGTTGATTTAACAACGTTTCTAGCCCATCGGATTTTTTCCGAAGGGCTATTTTTCTGTTCAGGGGGCATAAAAGGGGCATAACTTTTTAAGAAAGTTCAGTTACCAACAAATACGATTTAGCTAATATAATTGAAAATGATGGAAAAAAGGGTGAATTTATGATATACTTTTACACAGGACCTTTTTAGAAATTTTGAAAGAGTATTAAAAATTAAAAATGAGAAAAATTGTTATCAATGGTGGTTTGCCCCTGCAAGGTGAGATTACCATTAGTGGCGCAAAAAATAGTGTAGTAGCTTTGATTCCAGCTATTATCTTGGCTGATGATGTGGTGACTTTGGATTGTGTACCAGATATTTCTGATGTTGCTAGTCTTGTTGAAATCATGGAGTTAATGGGGGCTACCGTTAAGCGTTATGACGATGTGTTAGAGATTGATCCAAGAGGTGTTCAAAATATTCCAATGCCTTATGGGAAAATCAATAGTCTTCGTGCATCTTATTATTTTTATGGAAGTCTTTTAGGTCGCTTTGGCGAAGCCACTGTTGGCCTGCCTGGTGGATGTGATTTGGGACCTCGTCCGATTGACCTACACCTTAAGGCTTTTGAAGCTATGGGTGCCACTGTTAGCTACGAGGGAGATAACATGAAGTTGTCTGCTAAAGATTCAGGACTCCATGGTGCAAGTATTTACATGGATACGGTTAGTGTCGGTGCGACGATTAATACGATGATTGCTGCGGTTAAAGCAAATGGGCGTACCATTATTGAAAATGCAGCTCGTGAACCTGAGATTATTGATGTTGCCACTCTCTTGAATAATATGGGTGCCCATATCCGTGGTGCTGGAACCAATATTATCATTATTGATGGTGTTGAAAGATTACATGGGACACGTCATCAGGTGATTCCAGACCGTATTGAAGCGGGAACATATATTTCCTTAGCTGCGGCAGTTGGTAAGGGAATTCGTATAAATAATGTTCTTTACGAACACCTAGAAGGATTTATTGCTAAGTTGGAAGAAATGGGAGTGAGAATGACAGTATCTGAAGACAGCATTTTTGTCGAAGAACAGTCTAATTTGAAAGCAATCAATATTAAGACAGCTCCTTATCCAGGCTTTGCAACTGATTTGCAACAACCGATTACCCCTCTTTTGCTAACAGCTAATGGTCGTGGTACAATTGTTGATACGATTTACGAAAAACGTGTAAACCATGTTTTTGAATTAGCTAAGATGGACGCAGATATATCAACAACAAATGGTCATATTTTATACACAGGTGGACGTGGTTTGCGTGGAGCAAGTGTTAAAGCGACTGACCTGAGAGCTGGTGCAGCTTTAGTTATTGCTGGTTTGATGGCCGAGGGACAAACTGAAATTACCAATATCGAGTTTATCTTACGTGGTTATTCTGATATTATCGAAAAATTACGTAATCTAGGAGCGGATATTACACTTGTTGAGGATTAAACCGTAGAGGTGTTTATGAATATTTGGACCAAATTAGCAATGTTTTCTTTTTTTGAAACGGATCGCTTGTATTTGCGTCCTTTCTTTTTTAGTGATAGCCAGGACTTTTATGAGATAGCTTCGAATCCAGAAAATCTTCAATTTATTTTTCCAAGTCAAGCTAGTCTCGAAGAGAGTCAATATGCACTGGCCAATTATTTTATGAAATCTCCATTAGGAGTATGGGCTATTTGTGACAAGAAAAATCAACAAATGATTGGTTCAATCAAGTTTGAAAAGCTAGACGAAATCAAAAAAGAAGCAGAGCTTGGCTATTTTTTGAGAAAAGATGCTTGGTCACAAGGATTTATGACAGAAGTTGTAAAAAAACTTTGCCAACTTTCTTTTGAAGAATTTGATTTAAAACAATTATCTATTATAACCCATCTTGAAAATGAAGCTAGCCAAAAGGTTGCTCTTAAGTCTGGATTTAGTTTGTTCCGTCAGTTTAAAGGCAGCGATCGCTATACAAGGAAAATGCGAGATTATCTTGAATTTCGCTTTGTAAAGGGAGAATTTAATGAGTAAACATCAAGAAATTCTAAGCTATTTGGAAGAATTACCTGTTGGAAAAAGGGTCAGTGTTCGTAGTATTTCCAATCATCTGGGAGTCAGTGATGGAACGGCTTATCGGGCCATCAAGGAAGCTGAAAACCGTGGAATTGTGGAGACTCGTCCCCGTAGTGGAACAATTCGCGTTAAATCGAAGAAAGTTGCTATCGAAAGATTAACATATGCAGAAATTGCAGAAGTAACTTCTTCTGAGGTGTTAGCTGGACAAGAAGGTTTAGAAAGAGAATTTAGTAAGTTCTCTATTGGTGCTATGACCGAACAAAACATCCTATCCTATCTTCATGATGGGGGACTCTTGATTGTCGGAGACCGAACCCGTATTCAGTTGTTAGCCTTGGAAAACGAAAATGCAGTTCTGGTTACAGGTGGATTTCAGGTTCATGATGATGTCCTTAAACTGGCCAATCAAAAAGGGATTCCTGTTTTAAGAAGTAAGCATGATACCTTTACCGTTGCGACCATGATCAATAAAGCCTTGTCAAATGTCCAAATTAAGACTGATATTTTGACAGTTGAGAAACTTTATCGCCCGAGTCATGAATATGGTTTTTTGAGAGAGACAGACACAGTCAAAGATTATTTGGACTTAGTTCGTAAGAATCGTAGCAGCCGTTTTCCAGTTATTAACCAACATCAGGTTGTTGTTGGCGTTGTAACCATGAGAGATGCGGGAGATAAATCACCAAGTACGACAATTGATAAGGTCATGTCTCGTAGTTTATTTTTGGTTGGATTATCGACAAATATTGCCAATGTGAGTCAACGGATGATTGCTGAAGACTTTGAAATGGTACCAGTTGTTCGAAATAATCAAACCTTACTTGGGGTTGTAACCAGACGAGATGTCATGGAGAAGATGAGTCGTTCCCAAGTTTCTGCTCTACCTACTTTTTCTGAGCAGATTGGACAAAAGCTCTCTTATCACCATGATGAGGTAGTGATTACAGTTGAACCCTTTATGCTCGAGAAGAACGGAGTTTTGGCTAATGGTGTATTGGCAGAAATTTTGACCCACATGACCCAAGATTTAGTTGTTAATAGTGGTCGCAATCTCATTATCGAGCAGATGCTAATCTACTTTTTGCAGGCTGTTCAGATAGATGATATACTGCGCATTCAAGCACGCATCATCCATCATACTAGACGATCAGCTATTATTGATTACGATATTTATCATGGTCATCAGATTGTTTCAAAAGCAACTGTGACTGTTAAAATTAATTAGAAACTAGGAGAAAAGATGATAACATTAAAATCAGCTCGTGAAATCGAAGCTATGGACAAGGCTGGAGATTTTCTAGCAAGTATTCATATCGGCTTACGTGATTTGATTAAGCCTGGCGTAGATATGTGGGAAGTTGAAGAGTATGTCCGACGTCGTTGTAAGGAAGAAAATTTCCTTCCGCTTCAGATTGGAGTTGATGGTGCAATGATGGACTATCCTTATGCTACCTGTTGCTCTCTTAATGATGAAGTAGCTCATGCTTTCCCTCGTCACTATATCTTGAAAGATGGTGATTTACTCAAAGTTGATATGGTTTTGGGAGGTCCTATAGCTAAATCTGACCTGAATGTCTCAAAATTAAACTTCAACAATGTGGAGCAAATGAAAAAATACACTCAGAGTTACTCTGGTGGTCTAGCAGACTCTTGTTGGGCTTATGCTGTTGGTACACCGTCCGAAGAAGTAAAAAATTTGATGGATGTAACCAAAGAAGCTATGTACAAGGGAATCGAGCAAGCTGTTGTTGGAAACCGTATTGGTGATATCGGTGCAGCCATTCAAGAATACGCTGAAAGTCGTGGTTACGGTGTAGTGCGTGATTTGGTTGGTCATGGTGTTGGCCCAACCATGCACGAAGAACCAATGGTTCCTAACTATGGTATTGCTGGTCGTGGGCTTCGTCTCCGTGAAGGAATGGTTTTGACCATTGAACCAATGATTAATACAGGTGACTGGGAAATTGATACAGATATGAAAACTGGTTGGGCGCATAAGACCATTGATGGTGGATTGTCATGTCAATATGAACACCAATTCGTGATTACGAAAGATGGGCCTGTTATCTTGACTAGCCAAGGTGAAGAAGGAACTTATTAATAAAAAGCGAAAAGGCTACTGGAAATTCATTTTGATAAAAAATCCAGTAGATCTTTTTATAATAAAACGCATTGTATCAAGTTTTAACTAGCTGATATGATGTGTTTTTCTGATTTTAAGATTCTTATCTCAATCTCTTGGCCTTTATTATGATTTCATACTCAATGAAAATCAAAGAGCAAACTAGGAAGCTAGCCGCAAGCTGTACTTGAGTACGGTAAGGCGACGCTGACGTGGTTTGAAGAGATTTTCGAAGAGTATCAAAAATAAAATTCTTCTAAAATGGTACACTTCAGGTTAAAAAAATGTCATTTCAGATTTTCTGGTTCAGAAATAGCTATCACTATGATATAATTATTTTATGATTATTACTATTCCTATAAAGAACCAAAAAGATATTGGCACCCCATCTGATTCAGTCGTGGTTCTCGGCTATTTTGATGGTATACATAAGGGGCATCAAGAATTATTTCGTGTTGCCAATAAGGCTGCGAGAAAGGATTTATTGCCTATCGTCGTTATGACCTTTAATGAATCTCCAAAGATTGCTTTAGAGCCTTATCATCCTGACCTATTTTTGCATATTTTGAATCCTTCTGAACGTGAGAGAAAATTAAAACGTGAAGGTGTAGAAGAATTATATCTCCTTGATTTTAGTAGTCAATTCGCTAGTCTCACGGCAGAAGAATTTTTTGCGACTTATATCAAGGCTATGAATGCCAAAATTATTGTTGCAGGTTTTGATTATACATTTGGCTCTGACCAAAAAACAGCAGAAGACTTAAAGGATTACTTTGATGGAGAAGTCATTATTGTTCCACCTGTAGAAGATGAGAAAGGAAAGATTAGTTCAACACGTATTCGTCAAGCTATTTTAGACGGAAATGTGAAAGAAGCAGGAGAACTTTTGGGGGCACCGCTTCCATCAAGAGGCATGGTGGTTCATGGTAATGCTCGTGGTCGTACGATCGGTTATCCGACAGCGAATTTGGTGCTTTTAGACCGTACTTATATGCCAGCAGATGGTGTTTATGTCGTTGATGTTGAGATTCAACGACAGAAGTATCGTGCTATGGCTAGTGTCGGGAAAAACGTGACCTTCGATGGAGAAGAAGCACGTTTTGAAATCAATATTTTTGATTTTAATCAAGATATTTATGGCGAGACCGTCATGGTTTATTGGCTTGATCGCATTCGAGATATGACCAAATTTGACTCAGTCGACCAATTAGTGGATCAGTTAAAGGCTGATGAAGAAGTAGCTCGGAATTGGTCTTAAGAGTATAAGTAGACAAAAAAGAGGTTGTCTGTGACCTGAAAGATAGATGATTTAGTCTAACTTCTGAGGTCACTACACTACCTCTTTTTATTCTTTTTCAAAGGTAAATCCTTCTCCAAGGATTTCGTGAGCTTCTGTAATAGTGATAAAGGCTTGAGGATCGATTCGATGAATCATTTCCTTCATTTTAACAATTTCATTTCTTCCGACAATACAGTAGATGATTTTCAAATCTTTTTGACTATAGTAGCCTTGCCCTGAGATAAAAGTAACACCTCTTCCTAGGTCATCATTAATAGCCTTAGCAAGTTGGTCAGGACGTTTGGTAATAATCATAAATCCTTTACCTGCGTATCCTCCTTCCCCGATCAAATCAATCACTCGGGATACAATGAAAGTAAAGAGTAGAGTGTAAGTAACCAATCTCAAATCCTTAAAAATAAGGAGAATGAGCATGAGAATACAAAAATCTAAGATAAAAAGTAGTTTCCCCATGGATAAATGAGTGTATTTGTTGAGGATACGAGCTAGAATATCAGTTCCACCCGTTGTACCTCCAGCGTTAAAGATAATTCCAAGACCAATTCCTAACAGAATTCCAGCTATGAGGGCAGTGATTAGTAAATCACCTTGAAGGTCAATATGAAGGGGAATACGCTCAAAAAAAGCTAACCAGGCAGATAAAGCCAAGGTTCCGAGCAAACTAGAGTAGAGAGATTTTGCTCCAAATATTTTCCAAGCTAGGATGAATAGAGGAATATTAATCAGCAGATTCATGAGGGAAACAGGAATTTCAAAAAGATAAAAGGTAATAAGAGTAATGCCTGTAGCCCCTCCTTCGAAGAGATGATGGGGAACTACAAAATAGGTTAGACCAAAAGCGTAAATGCCAGCACCTAGTAAAATAGTTAAAATGGGATAGATTTTTTTAATCATAGGACACCTCTTTTCTTATAAGTTGATTATATCAAATTTTTAAGGAAAATTTGATTGACTCCATTAGGATTTTTAATCTTTTTTTGATATAATTAAAAGTAAGAAAACCAATCTGAATCCTAAAATAGAAAGATTGATACTATGACAAAAATTAAGATTGTTACCGATTCATCTGTTACTATTGAGCCAGAATTAGTAAAGCAATTAGATATCACGGTAGTTCCTCTATCTGTAATGATTGATAATGTTGTTTATTCGGATGCTGATTTAAAAGAAGAAGGTAAGTTTCTTCAGTTGATGCAAGAAAGTAAGAACCTTCCGAAAACAAGTCAACCACCTGTAGGTGTTTTCGCTGAAGTTTTTGAAGACTTGTGCAAGGATGGCAGTCAGATTCTTGCTATTCATATGTCCCATGCCCTTTCAGGTACTGTAGAAGCAGCGCGCCAAGGTGCTAGTTTATCTACTGCTGACGTAACAGTTATTGACAGTTCCTTCACTGACCAAGCCTTGAAATTCCAAGTTGTTGAAGCTGCTAAATTAGCACAAGAAGGCAAAGATATGGAGGAAATTTTATCTCATGTAGAAGAAGTAAAAAACCATACGGAGCTTTATATTGGCGTTTCTACTCTAGAAAATCTAGTAAAAGGTGGACGAATTGGCCGTGTAACGGGATTGTTGAGCTCACTTCTCAATATACGTGTTGTCATGCAGATGAAGGACCATGAATTGCAACCAATGGTTAAAGGGCGTGGAGCTAAAACTTTTAAAAAATGGTTGGATGAGTTGATAATATTGCTCTCTGACCGTTCTGTAGCAGAGATTGGAATTTCATATTCTGGTAGTTCTGATTGGGCAAAAGAGATGAAAGACAATTTGCAACCTTATGTTGAAAAGCCAATTTCAGTATTGGAGACAGGATCTATTATTCAAACTCACACGGGTGAGAACGCTTGGGCTATTTTAGTTCGTTACAATTCCTAAAAAAATAAAGAAAATGCGAATAAATAGCGTTTTTAACTTGACCTAAAAGGGATTTTAGGATATGATTATAGTTGTTAATTAGAAATTAATTTGGAGGAATCATTAACATGGCAAACAAACAAGATTTGATCGCTAAAGTAGCAGAAGCTACAGAATTGACTAAGAAAGACTCAGCAGCAGCAGTTGAAGCTGTATTCGCAGCAGTAGCTGACTACCTTGCAGCTGGTGAAAAAGTTCAATTGATCGGTTTTGGTAACTTTGAAGTTCGTGAGCGTGCTGCACGTAAAGGTCGCAACCCACAAACAGGTAAAGAAATCACAATTGCAGCTTCTAAAGTTCCAGCATTCAAAGCTGGTAAAGCTCTTAAAGACGCTGTTAAATAATTTGAATTTAAAAAGCCTATTGTATCAAGCTTTCTAGCTTGGTCAGTAGGCTTTTTTTGGGCTTTAGAGCCAAAATCTGAATTAGCTAGTGACAGAAAAGATCTTTTAAATACAGGCTAATTTAATTTGCGTAGCAGAAATCATACAAATAAACTTGATTATAGTAAAATAGTAATAGAATTATTAAGAAAGTTGGTTCTTCATTGGAAACGATAGTATTTTCAATCTCCGTTTTTTTAGCAGGCGTTTTATCCTTTTTTTCTCCCTGCATCTTTCCTCTTTTGCCAGTTTATGCTGGGATTTTATTGGATGATCAAGAAAGTGCAAAAAGTTTTTCTTTGTTTGGGAGAAAGGTTCTCTGGTCAGGTTTGATTCGAACACTTTGCTTTATCGTGGGTATCTCTCTCGTTTTCTTTATTCTAGGCTTTGGTGCAGGTTACTTTGGTAATATTCTCTATGCAAATTGGTTTCGATATGTTATGGGAACAATTATTATCATTTTGGGACTTCACCAGATGGAAATTTTTCATTTTAAGAAATTAGAGGTTCAAAAAAGTTTTACTTTTAAGAAATCAGTAACCAATCGTTATTGGTCAGCATTTTTACTTGGTATTACCTTTAGCTTTGGTTGGACGCCTTGTATTGGTCCAGTTTTAAGTTCTGTTTTAGCGCTTGCGGCTTCTGGAGGCAATGGAGCTTGGCAAGGAGCTATCTATACTCTTATTTACACTCTGGGGATGGCTATTCCTTTCTTGGTTTTGGCTCTAGCTTCTGGTGTAGTGATGCCTTATTTTAGTAAAATCAAACGTCATATGATGCTACTAAAGAAAATTGGTGGTTTCCTTATTATTTTAATGGGAATTTTGTTACTATTAGGACAAGTAAATGTTCTAGCTGGAATTTTTGAATAAAGGAGAAAAAGATGAAAAAAGTAATGTTTGCTGGCTTAAGCCTCTTGTCATTAGTCGTATTGATGGCCTGTGGTGAGGAAGAGACTAAAAAGACTCAAGCTCCACAACAAGCCCCAAAACAACAGCAACAAACGCCTGTACAACAAATTGCTGTTGGAAAAGATGCTCCAGACTTTACCTTGCAATCTATGGATGGCAAAGAAGTCAAGTTATCTGATTATAAGGGAAAAAAAGTCTACTTGAAGTTTTGGGCTTCATGGTGTGGTCCATGTAAGAAAAGTATGCCTGAGTTGATGGAATTAGCTGCGAAACCAGATCGTGATTTTGAAATTCTTAGTGTCATTGCACCAGGAATTCAAGGTGAAAAAACTGTCGAGCAATTCCCACAATGGTTCCAAGATCAAGGTTATAAGGATATCCCAGTTCTTTATGATACCAAAGCAACTACCTTCCAAGCTTATCAAATTCGAAGCATTCCTACAGAATACCTGATTGACAGTCAAGGAAAGATTGGAAAGATTCAATTTGGTGTCATCAGCAACGCGGATGCAGAAGCAGCATTTAAAGAAATGAACTAGAATAGATAAAAATCTGATTACAAGAGTGTAGTCAGATTTTTTTAGAAAATTATTTTATAAATATTCACAAATTTCCTATATTTATGGTAAAATAGAATCATCATTTTATTTTGGAGAGAAATATGAATATATTTAGAACAAAGAATGTAAGTTTGGATAAAACGGAAATGCACAGGCATTTGAAGTTATGGGATTTGATTTTGCTGGGTATCGGAGCCATGGTAGGGACAGGCGTCTTTACAATTACAGGTACTGCAGCTGCAACACTTGCTGGTCCAGCCCTAGTGATTTCAATTGTTATTTCTGCCTTGTGTGTGGGATTATCAGCTCTCTTTTTTGCAGAATTTGCCTCGCGAGTACCTGCTACAGGTGGTGCCTACAGTTATCTCTATGCTATCTTAGGAGAATTTCCAGCTTGGTTGGCTGGTTGGTTAACCATGATGGAGTTCATGACAGCCATATCAGGTGTGGCTTCGGGTTGGGCAGCTTATTTTAAAGGCTTGCTCTCTCAATACGGGATAGCCCTTCCTCAGGCTTTAAATGGTACCTTTAATCCTCAAGCAGGGACATTTGTTGATTTATTACCTATTCTTGTCTTAGTCTTGGTGACTTCGCTTGTTTTACTAAATGCCAAGGCAGCCTTACGCTTTAATTCTATTTTAGTTATTTTGAAATTTTCCGCTTTAGCTCTCTTTGTTTTAGTAGGAATTTGGCATATCAAACTTGATAATTGGAGCAATTTTGCTCCTTACGGTTTTGGACAAATCTATGGTGCTAATACTGGTATTATGGCTGGTGCGTCCTTGATGTTCTTCGGTTTTTTGGGATTTGAATCCATCTCTATGGCTGTAGATGAAGTCAAGACTCCTCAAAAAAATATTCCTAGAGGAATTGTCTTATCGCTTTCTATCGTAACCATTCTTTATGCCTTGGTGACACTTGTCTTGACTGGTGTGGTTCACTATAGTCATCTAAATGTTGATGATGCCGTTGCCTTTGCTCTTCGTAGCGTTGGGATTAGTTGGGCAGCCAACTATGTGTCATTAGTGGCTATCTTAACTTTGATTACAGTTTGTATTTCGATGACCTATGCCCTATCACGTATGATTTACAGTTTAGCGCGTGACGGATTGATGCCTGCCGCCTTTAAAGAACTAACGAAGACTAGCAAGGTGCCAAAGAATGCTACTATCTTGACAGGTCTAGCTTCAGCAGTAGCAGCAGGAATGTTTCCATTAGCTAGTATTGCAGCTTTCTTAAACATTTGTACCTTGGCCTACTTGATTATGCTGGCTTATGGTCTGATTCGCTTACGGAAAGAAAAAGGAATCCCCAAAGCTGGAGAATTTAAAACACCATTGGTACCCCTGTTACCCATTTTATCAATTATCATTTGTCTATCCTTTATGTTGCAGTATAATATGGAAACATGGATTGCTTTCTTGATTGCTTTGTTGATAGGAAGTTTTATTTACTTTACTTATGGTTATAATCATTCTACCATAGAAGAATAATACTCTTCGAAAATCTCTTCAAACCACGTCAGCTTCACCTTGCCGTATATATGTGACTGACTTCGTCAGTTCTATCTGCAACCTCAAAAACATGTTTTGAGCAGCCTGCGGCTAGCTTCCTAATTTGCTCTTTGATTTTCATTGAGTATATAAAGTGAGAATCTGTTGAGTTGTTGAAATTCAGCAGATTTTTATATGTGAAAGAAATTTCAAATTTTTTCTAAAAATAGCTTGACAGATTAAATTTTTAGGAGTAGAATGTTTACCAGTTAATTAAATAGTTAAGGGGTTATCCATGAAAAAACAAAGTTTATTTTTAGTATTGTTAAGTGTCTTTCTTTTGTGTTTAGGGGCTTGTGGTCAAAAGGAAAGCCAGACAGGGAAAGGGATGAAAATTGTGACCAGTTTCTACCCTATCTACGCTATGGTAAAGGAAGTGTCAGGTGACTTGAATGATGTTCGGATGATTCAGTCAAGTAGTGGGATTCACTCCTTTGAACCTTCAGCAAATGACATTGCTGCCATCTATGATGCAGATGTCTTTGTTTACCATTCGCATACGCTCGAATCTTGGGCAGGAAGTCTGGATCCAAATCTAAAAAAATCTAAGGTTAAGGTTTTAGAGGCTTCTGAAGGAATGACATTGGAACGTGTCCCTGGTCTAGAAGATGTGGAAGTAGGTGATGGAGTTGATGAAAAAACGCTCTATGATCCTCACACTTGGCTAGATCCGGAAAAAGCTGGAGAAGAAGCTCAAATTGTCGCTGATAAACTTTCGGAGATTGATAGTGAGCATAAAGAAACTTACCAGAAAAATGCGCAAGCCTTTATCAAAAAAGCTCAAGAATTGACTAAGAAATTCCAGCCTAAATTTGAAAAAGCGAGTCAGAAAACATTTGTAACACAACATACAGCCTTTTCTTATCTAGCTAAGAGATTTGGACTTAATCAACTTGGTATTGCAGGTATCTCTCCTGAACAAGAACCAAGTCCACGACAACTAACAGAAATTCAGGAATTTGTTAAAACCTATAAGGTTAAAACAATTTTTACAGAAAGCAATGCTTCTTCAAAAGTAGCTGAAACTCTTGTCAAATCAACAGGTGTGGGGCTTAAAACTTTGAATCCTTTAGAAGCAGACCCACAAAATGACAAGACTTACCTAGAAAATCTAGAAGAAAATATGAGTGTTCTAGCAGAAGAATTAAAGTGAGAAAAGAATGAAAATCAATAAAAAATATCTAGCAGGTTCAGTGGCTGCACTTGTTTTAAGTGTCTGTGCTTATGAACTAGGTTTGCATCAAGCCCAAACTGTAAAAGAAAATAACCGTGTTTCATACATCGATGGTAACCAACCAAGCCAAAAGGCAGAGACTTTGACACCTGATGAAGTCAGTAAAAAAGAAGGTATTAATGCCGAGCAAATCGTCATCAAGATCACTGATCAAGGTTATGTTACCTCTCATGGAGACCATTATCATTACTATAATGGTAAGGTTCCTTATGACGCTATCATCAGTGAAGAACTCCTAATGAAAGATCCGAATTATCAGTTGAAGGATTCCGACATTGTCAATGAAATCAAGGGTGGCTATGTCATTAAGGTAGACGGGAAATACTATGTTTACCTCAAGGATGCGGCTCATGCGGACAATATTCGGACAAAGGAAGAGATTAAACGTCAGAAGCAGGAACATAGCCATAATCATAATGCAAGCACAGATAATGCTGTTGCTGCAGCGAGAGCCCAAGGACGCTATACAACGGATGATGGTTATATCTTTAATGCATCTGATATCATTGAGGACACGGGCGATGCCTATATCGTCCCTCATGGCAATCACTTCCACTATATTCCTAAGAGTGATTTGTCTGCCAGTGAATTGGCTGCTGCCCAAGCTTATTGGAATGGTAAACAGGGTTCTCATGCTTCTACAAGTTCAAGTAAACCAAATAGTAATGATGTAAAACCAGCCCAACTAAGTTTATCAGAGACTCCTAATCTTACTGTCACTCCAACTTATCATCAAGACCAAGGGGAAGATATTCCAACACTTTTACGTGAATTGTATGCCAAGCCTTTATCAGAACGACATGTAGAATCTGATGGACTCGTCTTTGATCCGGCACAAATCATCAAACGTACAGCTAACGGTGTTGCAGTGCCTCACGGAGACCACTATCACTTTATCCCTTATTCCCAAATGTCACTGCTGGAAGAAAAATTAGCTCGTATGATAGCTGTTAAGGGACAAAATGGCAGTGTTTTGCCAAGTATTACTCCTATGAAGCCAGCTCCTACTACCAAACCTCAAGCGCCAGCGGGAAATAAACCGACTGAATTTGATGTCAACCAGGTTGTTAGAAAAGTTGGCGACGGTTATGTTTTCGAGGATAAGGGAGTCAGTCGTTATGTTCTTGCTAAAGATTTGGCAAAGGATAAGATTGATGCTATTGAAAATCTCTTGTCTAAGAAAACTCAAGAAACACACAATCTAGTTGCGAAGAAAGAAAATGTCGCTCCTCGTAACCAAGAATTTTATGATAAAGCATATAATTTATTGGTCGAGGCTCATAAAGCCTTGTCTGAAAATAAGGGTCGTACTTCTGATTTTCAAGCCTTAGACAAATTAGCAGAACGCTTGAATGATGAATCTTCTAATAAAGGAAAATTGGTAGATGATTTATTGGCATTCCTAGCACCAATTACCCATCCAGAACGTCTTGGTAAGCCAAATTCTCAAATTGAATATACCGAAAACGAAGTCCGTATTGCACAATTAGCTGATAAGTATACAACCTCAGATGGCTACATTTTTGACGAACATGATATTATCAGTGATGAAGGAGATGCCTATGTAACGCCTCATATGGGTCATAGTCACTGGATTGGAAAAGACAGTCTTTCTGATAAGGAAAAAGCAGCTGCTCAATCTTATACTAAAGAAAAAGGTATCCTACCTCCGTCTCCAGATGCAGACGCTCAAGCAAATCCAACTGGAGATAGTGCAGCGGCCATTTACAATCGTGTGAAAGGTGAGAAACGAATTCCACTCGTTCGACTTCCATACATGGTAGAGCATACAGTTGAAGTTAAAAACGGGAATTTGATCATTCCTCATAAAGATCATTACCATAACATTAAATTTGCTTGGTTTGACGACCACTCATACAAAGCTCCAAATGGCTATACCTTGGAAGACTTATTTGCGACGATTAAGTACTATGTTGAACATCCTGACGAACGTCCACATTCTAATGATGGATGGGGCAATGCCAGCGAGCATGTCTTAGGTAAGAAAGACCACAGTGAAGATCCAAATAAGAACTTCAAAGCGGATGAAGAGCCAGTAGAGGAAACACCTGCTGAGCCAGAAGTCCCTCAAGTAGAGACTGAAAAAGTAGAAGCCAAGCTCAAAGAAGCAGAAGCTTTACTTGCTAAAGTGACTGATGCGAGTTTGAAAGCCAATGCAACTGAAACCCTAGCTGGTTTACGAAATAACTTAAGTCTCCAAACCATGGATAATAATGGCATCATGACAGAAGCAGAAAAATTACTTGCGTTGTTAAAAGGTAGTAATCCTTCATCTGTAAGTAAGGAAAAAATAAACTAATGAAAAATGAAAGTCTCGATAAAGAGGCTTTTATTTTTATTATGTGGATATGTAAAATTCTTGACAAGCAATACTAAAAAGAGTAAACTATGAACTAGTTAATTAACTAGTTCATCATCTTGTGGTGAATCAAATAGATTTAAGAAAAGAGAAAAGAATGAAAATCAATAAAAAATATCTAGCTGGGTCAGCAGCTGCACTTGTTTTAAGTGTCTGTGCTTATGAACTAGGTTTGCATCAAGCTCAAATTGTAAAAGAAAATAACCGTGTTTCATACATCGATGGCAACCAACCAAGCCAAAAGGCAGAAAATTTGACACCTGATGAAGTCAGTAAAAAAGAAGGTATAAACGCCGAACAAATCGTCATCAAGATTACGGATCAAGGTTATGTGACCTCTCATGGAGACCATTATCATTACTATAATGGCAAGGTTCCTTATGATGCCATCATCAGTGAAGAACTGCTGATGAAAGATCCGAATTATCAGTTGAAGGATTCCGACATTGTCAATGAAATCAAGGGTGGCTATGTCATTAAGGTAGACGGGAAATACTATGTTTACCTCAAGGATGCTGCCCACGCGGATAATATTCGTACAAAAGAAGAGATTAAGCGTCAGAAGCAGGAACACAGTCATAATCATGGAGGCGGTTCTAACGATCAGGCGGTAGTTGCTGCCAGAGCTCAAGGTCGTTATACAACGGATGATGGTTATATCTTTAATGCATCTGATATCATCGAGGACACGGGTGATGCCTATATCGTACCGCATGGAAATCATTTCCACTATATACCTAAGAGTGATTTGTCTGCCAGTGAATTGGCTGCTGCCCAAGCTTATTGGAATGGTAAACAGGGTTCTCATGCTTCTACAAGTTCAAGTAAACCAAATAGTAATGATGTAAAACCAGCCCAACTAAGTTTATCAGAGACTCCTAATCTTACTGTCACTCCAACTTATCATCAAGACCAAGGGGAAGATATTCCAACACTTTTACGTGAATTGTATGCCAAGCCTTTATCAGAACGACATGTAGAATCTGATGGACTCGTCTTTGATCCGGCACAAATCATCAAACGTACAGCTAACGGTGTTGCTGTGCCACACGGAGACCATTATCACTTTATTCCTTATTCACAAATGTCACCTTTGGAAGAAAAATTGGCTCGTATGATAGCTGTTAAGGGACAAAATGGTAGTGTCTTGCCAAGTGTCACTCCTTTGAAGCCAGTCCCTACTACCAAACCTCAAGCGCCAGCGGAAAATAAACCGACTGAATTTGATGTCAACCAGGTTGTTAGAAAAGTTGGCGACGGTTATGTTTTCGAGGATAAGGGAGTCAGTCGTTATGTTCTTGCTAAAGATTTGGCCAAGGATAAGATTGATGCTATTGAAAATCTCTTGTCTAAGAAAACTCAAGAAACACATAATCTAGTTGCGAAGAAAGAAAATGTACCACCTCGTGACCAAGAATTTTATGATAAAGCATATAATTTATTGGCCGAGGCTCATAAAGCCTTGTCTGAAAATAAGGGTCGTATTTCTGATTTCCAAGCTTTGGATAAATTAGCAGAACACTTGAATGATGAATCTTCTAATAAAGGAAAATTAGTAGATGATTTATTAGCATTCCTAGCATCAATTACCCACCCAGAGCGACTTGGCAAACCAAATTCTCAGATTGCTTATACGGACGATGAAATTAAATTAGCGAAATTAGCAGGTAAGTATACAACAGAAGATGGCTATATCTTTAATCCTAGTGATATAACTAGCGATGAAGGCGATGCCTATGTAACTCCACATATGACCCATAGTCATTGGATTAAGAAAGAAAGCTTGTCTGAAGCTGAAAGAGCAGCAGCTCAGGCTTATGCTAAAGAGAAAGGTTTGACGCCTCCTTCAACAGATAATCAGGGGTCAGGAAATACTGAAGTTAAAGGAGTAGAAGCAATCTATAATAAAGTGAAGGCAGCTAAGAAGGTTCCACTTGATCACATGCCTTACAATCTCCAACATACTGTTGAAGTCAAAAACGGAAGCTTGATTATTCCCCATTATGATCATTACCATAACATTAAATTTGGTTGGTTTGACGAAGGACTCTATGAGGCACCTAAGGGTTATAGCCTTGAGGATCTCTTTGCGACTGTAAAATACTATGTAGAACATCCAAACGAACGTCCGCATTCAGATAATGGATGGGGAAACGCAAGTGACCATGTTCGTAAAAATCAAGTAGACAAAGATAGTAAACATGATGAAGTAAGTGAGCCAACTCAACCTGAATCTGATGAAAAAGAGAATCACGCAGGTTTAAATCCTTCAGCAGATAATCTTTATAAACCAAGCACTGATACGGAAGAGACAGAGGAAGAAGCTGAGGATACTACAGATGAGGCTAAAGTTCCTCAAGTAGAGACTGAAAAAGTAGAAGCCAAACTCAAAGAAGTAGAAGCTCTACTTGCTAAAGTAACCGATGCTAGTTTGAAAGACAATGTGGCAGAGAGTCTAGCTGGTTTACGAAATAATTTGAGTCTTCAAACCATGGATAATAATGGTATCATGGCAGAAGCAGAAAAATTGCTTGCTTTGTTAAAAGGTAGTGAGTCAGTTACGACGAAACCAGAAGCATAAATTTTATCTTGTTAAATGAAAATGATGTAAGAGTCAGTAGCAATACTGGCTTTTATTTTTTAAAATGTAATAAAAATCTTGACAGATAAGCTTAAAAAAGGTAAACTATTTACTGGTTAATTAATTGGTTAAATAACCAGTTTATGAAAAAACTGTTTAACCGAGAAAAGAAGTTAAGAAAAAACTTCATCATTTATTGAAATGAGGGATTTATGAAATTAAGTAAAAAATATATAGCAGCTGGATCAGCTGTTATCGTATCCTTGAGTCTTTGCGCTTATGCGCTAAATCAGCATCGTTCGCAGGAAAATAAGGACAATAAGCGTGTCTCTTATGTGGATGGCAGCCAGTCAAGTCAGAAAGCTGAAAACTTGACGCCAAATCAGGTTAGTCAAAAAGAAGGAATTCAGGCTGAGCAAATTGTTATCAAAATCACAGATCAGGGCTATGTGACGTCACACGGTGACCACTATCATTACTATAACGGGAAAGTTCCTTATGATGCCCTCTTTAGTGAAGAACTCTTGATGAAAGATCCAAACTACCAACTTAAAGACGCTGATATTGTCAATGAAGTCAAGGGTGGCTATATCATTAAGGTCGATGGAAAATATTATGTCTACCTGAAAGATGTAGCACATGCTGATAATGTTCGAACCAAGGATGAAATCAATCGTCAAAAACAAGAACATGTCAAAGATAATGAGAAGGTCAGCTCAGATGTTGCTGTAGCAAGATCTCAGGGACGCTATACGACAGATGATGGTTATGTCTTTAATCCAGCTGATATTATTGAAGATACGGGTGATGCTTATATCGTTCCTCACGGAGGACACTATCACTACATTCCAAAAAGTGATTTGTCTGCTAGTGAATTAGCAGCCGCTAAAGCTATTCTAGCTGGGAAAAATACGCAACCGAGTCAGTTAAGCTATTCTTCAGCAGCTAGTGACAATAACACGCAATCTGTAGCACAAGGCTCAACTAGCAAGCCAGCAAATAAAGCTGAAAATCTCCAAAGTCTTTTGAAAGAACTCTACGATTCACCTAGCGACCAACGTTACAGTGAATCAGATGGTTTAGTCTTTGACCCTGCTAAGATTATCAGTCGTACACCAAATGGAGTTGCGATTCCGCATGGCGACCATTATCACTTTATTCCTTACAGCAAACTCTCTCCTTTAGAAGAAAAGATTGCCAGAATGATTCCTCTAGCTAGTGACAGTGTGAAACCAACACCATTGGAGAATCCAAGCAAACCAGCAGAAAAACCTACTCAGCAAAACCATCATCATGAGCAAGATGGCGACCATGGAAGTCAGGACCCTAAGCATGAAGAGCATGGACATGATGGAGATGGACATGACCACCATCATGATGAAGACCATGATCACGGTTTTGATGCCGATCGCGTCATTAGTGAGGATGATCAAGGTTTTGTCATCTCACACGGTGATCACAATCATTACTTCTTCAAGAAGGATTTGACAGCTGAGCAAATTAAGGCAGCACAAGACCATTTAAAAACACATCATGATTCAGAGCCTGTAAAACCTCTTGCTAAAACAGTAGAGTCTTTCTCAAGAGATGCTAGCGATGAAGAAAAGATTGCTTATATTTCTAAAACATACGGAGTTCCACTTGAAGCTATTAGGATTTCAAACGGATTCTTTGTTTTTGGAAATCCAGACCAAGCCTACGATCCAACTCATATCCATCCATATGCTGTTCGTAAGGAACACGTTCGGATTCCTCTTCAAACTGGAAATCCAGAACTTGATTTCCTAAATGAACTCTATACCACTGCCTTACGTGATGGTGTGTCTCCTTATAGTTTGCAGGTAGAAAATGGTAGTTTTGTGATTCCTCATGGCGACCACAATCACTACATCAAGGTTCAAACGAAGGGATATGAAGTGGCTTTGAAAAACAAAATTCCAGCCCTGCAATCCAACTATCAACCTGGAGCTTTTGACGAGAAGGCAGTCTTGGAAAAAGTAGATCAGCTTCTAGCTGATAGCAGAAGTATCTACAAAGACAAGCCTATCGAACAAAGACAGATTGAGTTAGCTTTAGGTCAGTTTACTGAAAACATGAAGAAATTGGCAACTAACTCTACAGCAGGTTATCTTGCAACACTGGATCTCTTTGATAAGCAATATATCCATATTGATGAAAGTGTTAAGCCTGTTAAAACAAGCGCTCTAGATAAGAAATATCAAGCCTTGATTGATAAAATCAATACACTAGATACAGATTCTTATGGACTTCCTAAGAAAGACCTTCTCGTTCGACTCCAAGAAGCTAAGTTGGCAAAAGATGAGGCTGCTTTAGCAGCGGTTGAATCACAACTTCAAGCCTTGCAAGATTTTAATGATCGAACAGGTGTTACAACAGTGGAATACATAAAGTATTTCTACGAACACGTCAATGACGGGCGTTTGAGTGATGCACTTCGAAACAAGGTCGCTCAGCTTACTTGGACCTTGTATCAATCTCAATCCTTCCTTAAGGCAGCAGAATTGAACAAATTATTCCCAAGCATCTATCAAGCAAAACAAGAAGTAGAAGAAGCTTTGAAAGCTCAGCCAACTACTGCTAAATCGACTCAGACAGTTCTAGATACTGAAAAAGTAGATAACCAAAGTGCCAAGACAGCTATTTATGGCTTCTTGAAAGAATTGTACGGAGACTTTATGCCTGAAGAACATGTCAATCATGTTAGCAAGGAACAAGTTGAAAGTCTTTTGAGCAAGGCAACTCAACTCTTGGAACAAATTCAAGAAGAAGGAATCAGACAATCCTTGGCAGAAGAAGTAGAAAATCTCAAAGCTGCTACAAACAAGGCTGATGCAGACTTTGATGAAGTAAATAGTCAGGTGAAAGACGTCTTGACTCGTATTGCCAGCGCCCTTCAACAAGAGAAGGAAAATGCTGAACAAGACCCTCAGACGCTTGTACTCTATCAAAAACTCTACGATATTCTTATGTCGCTTCATGCTTATTTAGAAAACAATAAGGGTTCTGATGCGGACTTTGATAAGGTAGATGCTCTACTAGACCAACTGTCTGCTAAGAGTAAGGATAAAGCCGCTTTACTTGAATTGACAAAAGCTATTCTGGTCTTGAATCAAGAAATCAAGTCAAAATCTAGCGCAAGTGAAGAAGCAACTCCAGCAACAAATACTGAGAAGACCAGTACCGAAACGGAAACATCAGCAACTGCGAAATCTAACAGTGAAACTGCAAGCGACGAAAACAAACCAAGCAACACAGGAGATTCTAAACCTGCTGAATCATCTTCAGAAAAGGAAACAACAGAATCTACAACAAGTACTGGAAATCAATAAATACCAGTGGTATAAAAAGAAAGGCGAAGTAGCTGAGCTACCTCGTCTTTTTAGTCTTTATAACCTACGATACCAATGATGGTATCAACGGCACGTTCCATGGTCTGAAGGCTGACGTATTCAAAACGTCCGTGCATATTCTCGCCACCCGCAAAGATATTGGGAGTTGGGATTCCCATAAAGGAAATCTTAGAGCCGTCTGTCCCTCCACGGATTGGTTCAATAATAGGAGTGATACCTAAATCTTCCATCACGGCTTTGGCAATGGTAATTGGAGTCATATCTTTTTCAATGACTTCTTTCATATTGTAGTACTGGTCTGTCAAGTTTAGGGTGATACGGTCGCTACCAAGTTCTTGATTCATCTTATCAGCGATAGACTGCATAGCTGCTTTACGCGCTTCAAAGGCATCTTTTTCAAAATCACGAATGATATAGCTTGCACGCGCCTCCTCTACACTACCTGTTACATTCATAAGATGATAGAAACCTTGGTAACCTTCAGTTAACTCAGGTCGATCATTCTCTGGAAGTTGATTATGAAAATCAATTGCTAACTGAAGGGCATTGACCATTTGCCCTTTGGCAGTCCCAGGATGGACATTGCGTCCTTGGAAATGCAATTCAGCACCCGCTGCTGAAAAGGTCTCGTACTGAAGTTCACCTAGTGGACCACCATCAACAGTGTAGGCAAAATCCACATCAAAATCTTCTGCATCAAATTTATTAGCACCAACACCGATTTCCTCATCTGGACCAAAACCAACACGAATCTCACAGTGTTTGATTTCAGGATGAGCAGTCAGATATTCAATGGCTGTCATAATCTCAGCGATTCCTGACTTGTCATCAGCACCTAGCAAGGTTGTTCCATCAGTTGTGATGAGTGTTTGTCCTGGATATTTTTCAAGACTCTTAAAGTCAGCTGGATCCAGTTTAAAACCAGAATTCCCTAGTTCAATCACACCTCCATCGTAGTTTTCAATTACCTGGGGATTGACCCCTTCGGCATTAAAGTCAGCGGTATCCATGTGGGAGATGAAGCCAATCTTACGTGTTAACGATGAATCGTTTGCTGGCAAGGTACCAATAGCAAAACCATTTGGTAGATAGTAGACGTTTTGCAGTCCAACACGTTTCATTTCAGGAATTAGAACATTGGTTGCGAAGTCAACCTGACTCTGCGTACTTGGAGTAGTACTAGAGTGTTCATCAGAGCGCGTGTTGACCTTAACGTAGGTTAAGAAGCGATCCAAGAGATTTGGGTAAGTCATAAAAAACTCCTTTTGAATTCATTTTTTCCATTGTATCATAGAAAGAAGAGAAAAACAAAAGACAGAAGTTAGGGAAATTCTTTGTGTTAGCGTTTACTTATCAATAAATTAATGATAAAATATACTTGATAAGAATATCACAAGGAAGCAGTTATGAAAAAAGCAATTTTAATGATGACTTTCGGTTCGCCAGAAGAGATTACCTTTGAAGGTGTGGCTGATTTTTTCACAAATATTCGTCGTGGAGTGAGACCTCAAGACCACGAGATTCAAACACTCTATGATAATTATGTACTTATTGGAGGTACGCCTCTGCAAAGAATTACCCGTGAAGAAGTTGCCTTGGTAGAGGCTAGACTGGGGAATGAGTATAGTGTCTATTTTGCCAATAAGTTTTCAAGACCCTTTATTCCAGATGTGATTAGTCAGATGGAAGCAGACGGAGTTGAGCAGTGTATTTGCTTGATTTTGGAGCCCCATTATTCTTTCTACTCTGTCATGGGTTATGAGAAATTTTTAGAAAGCAAGCAAATTCAATTTTTGGTCATTAAGGACTGGTATCAAGAAGAGGACTTGCTAAACTATTGGGCAGATGAAATTGGTAAGATTTTAAAAGAAGAAGTAAAGCAGGATAGCTTTAAAGTCATCTTTTCAGCCCACAGTGTGCCCATTTTTGCCTTGGATTTTGGTGACCCCTATATCGACCAAATTTTTGAAAATAGCAAGCTAGTCGCTGAAAAACTAGGCTTGACTTCAGAACAATATACCAATACCTGGCAGAGTGAGAGTGATATCGGTATTCCATGGATTAAACCAGATGTTTTGGAGTATCTCAGAGAACAGACAGAACATCCAGACCATTATATTTTTGTTCCTATCAGTTTCATCAGTGAACATATTGAAGTCTTGTTTGACAACGATGTGGAATGTTATGACTTGTGTCAAGAATTGGGAGTCAACTACCATCGTCCATCAATGCCAAATACAGATTCTCGTTTGATTGATGCCTTGGTTAATACGGTCAGAGCTAATGAACATCAAGAATTTAAGGAATTTCTCCCAGAAGAAGAAACCTTTGATGAATTAGTTCCTTCAGATGAGACTAAAAATATCTTGGCTGAATCTCAAGATTTACAAATGCCAGAATTTGTGAAAAAACTGATTGAGAAAAAAGGTCGGGAAAATGTTAAGATGCCTTATCTTATTAAGAAAATGCTTGAGAAAGCAGGTAAGTTACCAAAAGAGTAAAGAAAAAGGATTTAGCTTTGCGCTAGATCCTTTTAATCGATTATTTTTTCTCAAGAAGAGCTTTGATTTCTTGAAGTACTTCCAATTCAGTTGGTGCAGCTGGTGCTTCCTCTTCAACAACTTCTTCTTTTTTAGTAAGGCTTTGAGCTTTTTCCATAGCTTTAATAACGAAGAAGAGAACAGTACCTACAACAAGGAAGTTGATAATAGCACTCAAGAATTTACCATATGTAACACCATTCCATGCAAGCTCAGCGATGTTTTGTACTTTCGCAGCTTTCAAGGCTGGGTTCAATAGGAGTGGAGTGATGATATCATTAACAAATGAAGTAACGATAGCACCAAAAGCAGAGGCAATGATCACACCGACAGCAAGGTCAACAACATTACCACGAAGCAAAAATGCTTTAAGATCTTTTAACATTTTCATTTTCCCTTTCAAAAAATTTTTACTCTTAATTATATATTAATTAAGAAGAGCTTGCAAGATATATGCTCAAATTTTTTTATTTTTTAAAAACATATAGCTTGCTTAGAATATAATTAAGAATAATTATTGATATTTGTGCAAGAACTGTTTCGATTGCATTGATTTTGTCAAGACTTTCATTTACGAATTGTCCTATGATGTGAGGAAACTGAGTCACAAACAGAAAAGTAAAGAGCAAATCTAACAGAAAAGTAGAAAGGCGGGCAAGAGAAAATTTTACTAAACGGATAAGTCGATTCTTCCTTGCTTGTTTAAACACAATCGTATCATTTGTGATAAAGGCAAAGAGGATACCGATAATATTTGCTAAAGCAGTAGCGAGGAGTTCTTTATGAGTTAGCTGATAAATGACTAGTCGTGAGAGAATAGAAACTAGAGTCGTCGCAAAACCAAAGAAGAGATAGGCAAAAATCTCATTGTTAAAAATTTTTTGAATACATTTTTCCATGTATTAAGTATAGCATAAAGCAAGTTATTGTGCTATACTAATAAGGTTGATTGAATCAACCCTTGGTGCTTAGCTTCTTTCACCAAGCATATTACACGTGGGTAACCCGCCAAAGGAGAAAAGATGAAAAAATTAACTATTCGTGATGTAGCAGATATTGCAATCGTCGCTGCTATCTACGTCGTTTTGACTGTCACACCGCCCCTAAATGCCATTAGCTATGGTGCTTATCAGTTTCGTATTTCAGAAATGATGAACTTTATGGCTTTTTACAATCCTAAGTACATCATCGGAGTTACCATCGGTTGTATGATTGCTAATTTCTTTAGCTTCGGACTGCTAGATGTTTTTGTTGGTGGTGGTTCAACCTTGGTATTTCTCAGTCTAGGTGTTTGGCTTTTTGCAAAATACAGTAAAGACTACCTCTTCAATGGATTGATTCGAAAAGATCATTTCTTCTTTTCAATCCTCTTTTCAATTTCCATGTTTACAATTGCTGCCGAGTTGAATATCGTAGCGCAATTACCATTTTTCCTTACTTGGTTCACAACAGGAATTGGTGAATTTGCTTCATTGATTATTGGAGCGATTATTATCGGTAAAATTGGTCGTCGAATCGATTTAAGCAAATAGAAGAAGATAAGCTAGGTAGCTCTTACCTGGCTTTTTCTTATGGAAAATGTCTAAGGAAACTTGACAAGTTTTTCTATCTGTAGTATACTTTTTAGGTAAGCTGATTTAGCTCAGTTGGCAGAGCGCATCCATGGTAAGGATGAGGTCGCCGGTTCAATCCCGGCAATTAGCATGAAATAAACAGAAAAGCCCTTGATTTACAAGGGTTTTTGTTATGTCTGCCCCAAATTTTTCAAAGATATAGTAGATTGAAATAAGATGTGAACAAATTGATTGGGGAAATCAAATTAATTTCTAGAAATATTTTAGCAATTGTGGTGCACTATTCCAACTTCAATTTACTATATTTCTTATGCACCTGTGTAAATAAAACTAAAGAGTGTAAGTCTGTTGACAAAAGTCATTCTCTTTAGTAGAATAGTAGATGCGATGAGTCGATAGGTAGTCTTCGGACTACTATTGAGCATAAGGAGGTCATAACGCAGGAGCGGACCTTGATGAGTTGTGTGAACCTGCTCATCACATGAAGATGCCTCTTAGTCCCTGGTCTAACGACTGGGGATTTTTATTGGTAACTTCTAAAACTAACTTCCAGTTTCCCACAACCTAGCTTTTAGTATGAGAAAAACGCGTAAAATCAGTGAAAATTCGTCTTAGACTAACTTCCACTGGTTTTCTTTTTCTTGATATATAAGGGTTCAAAAGCGAAAAGACTTAGAAAAAAGTGCACGACAAATAGCCCTAAACCAGAGTCGTCTTAGAGTAAATTCCAGTTGCTAGCGTTTAGTGTGAGATTTTTCGGATAAAAAAATTATTACATAACAAATAAAAAAACTATTGCATAACAGAGGAAAAAATGATATAATTAAAGCGCTTTCGTTAGTGAGGTGAAAACCATGAAAAAATTAGCAAAAGTTGTTTTATTAGCTAGTTTGTTATCTGTTGGTCTTTTTCAGTCCAGTGTATCTGCTGTGAGCGTTCTTAAAACTTATCGGTATGATTGGAATACCTACTATAAGTCTAGTATGAATTGCTAGAGATATAACTATATTAATTCCCTGTTATGGTATCGTTATGACAGCTATTCAGAGTATAAAGTTGGTTCTGGTTTGAATTACAATCGTTATGAGGTAATAAACTACTCCAGCGGAGGCTATTAATCCAAAAAGGAGGGCTAGATATGTTGCAGCTTACTCATGTGACCTTAAAAACGCGACAAGTCATCTTACAAGATGTTGATTTTACATTTGAAAAGGGTAGGATTTATGGTATTCTTGCTATAAATGGCTCTGGAAAGACGACCCTGTTCCGTGCCATTAGCAATTTAATTCCTATAAGTAGTGGAAATATCGCAGCCACTCCTTCTTTATTTTATTATGAGAGTATTGAATGGCTGGATGGAAACTTAAGTGGGATGGACTATCTTCGCCTTATCAAAAACATCTGGAAGTCAGGTCTGAACTTGAGGGATGAAATTGATTACTGGGAAATGTCTGACTATATCAGCCTTCCCATCCGCAAGTATTCCTTAGGTATGAAGCAACGCTTGGTGATTGCCATGTATTTCCTCAGTCAGGCGAAATGCTGGCTTATGGATGAGATTACAAATGGTTTAGATGAGTATTATCGTCAGAAGTTTTTTGATAGGCTAGCACAAATCGATAGACAAGAACAGCTGGTTCTTTTAAGTTCCCACTATAAGGAAGAGTTGCTTGATGTCTGCGATAGAGTAGTAACCATTCATCAGGGGCAAATAGAAGAGGTTTAGTTTATGAAAGATGTTAGTCTATTTTTATTAAAAAAAGTTTTCAAAAGTCGCTTAAACTGGATTATCTTAGCTTTATTTGTATCTGGACTCGGTGTTACCTTTTATTTTAATAGTCAGACTGCAAACTCCGTCAGCTTGGAGAGCGAGTTGGAAACCCGTCTTGTAAAAGATGAGAGAGTCATCAATGAATATGAAGAGAAACTCTCCCAAATATCTGACACCAGCTCGGAGGAATACCAGTTTGCTAAAGAAAATTTAGACTCGCAAAAAAATCTTTTGACGCAAAAGAAAGAAATTCTGGCTTTGTTAAAAGAAGGACGCTGGAAAGAAGCCTACTATTTGCAGTGGCAAGATGTAGAGAAGAGTTATGAAATTTTATCAAAGGAACCGACTGCTAGTTCTGACTTAAAAATGGCGGTTGACCGCGAACGAAAGACTTACCAAGTCCTATATCCCTTGAACATAAAAGCGCACAATTTAGTTTATCCGACCTACGGGATTGATCAGATTGTCTGGATTTTAGAGGTTATCATCCCAAGCTTGTTTGTGGTTGCTATTATTTTTATGCTAACGCAACTGTTCGCAGAAAGATATCAAAATCATCTGGATACAGCTCAGTTATATCCTTTTTCAAAAGTGACATTTGCAATATCCTCTCTTGGAGTTGGAGTGGGTTATGTAACTGTGTTGTTTATCGGAATCAGCGGATTTTCTTTTCTAGTGGGAAGTCTGATAAGTGGTTTTGGACAGTTAGATTATCCCTACCCGATTTATAGCTTAGTGAATCAAGAGGTAACTATTGGAAAGATACAAGATATGTTATTTCCTGGCTTGTTACTAGCTTTCTTAGCTTTTATCATCATTGTGGAAGTAGTGTACTTGATTGCTTACTTTTTCAAGCAAAAAATGCCTGTCCTCTTTCTTTCACTCATTGGGATTGTTGGCTTATTGTTTGGCATCCAAACAATCCAGCCTCTTCAAAGGATTGCACATCTGATTCCCTTTACTTACTTACGTTCAGTGGAGATTTTATCTGGAAGATTACCTAAGCTGATTGATAATGTCAATCTAAATTGGAGCATGGGGATGGTCTTACTTCCTTGCCTGATTATCCTTTTGTTAGTGGGGATTCTATTTATCGAAAGATGGGGAAGTTCACGGAAAAAGGAAGTTTTTAATAGATTCTAGCTTTCCTATAGGGAAAATAAGTAAAAACTAACATAGAGAGGGAATCAACTTGATTCTCTCTTTTTGATGCGGAAATCAAGACAAAATACAAACACAAACTTTTCAAAAAAGGTAACTTCTCAAAGTAACTTCCAGTTTTGGGAGAGAGATGGAAGTTACTTTGAGAAGTTACCGGGGATTTTTATTTTCCAAAAATTGATGAAAAAGCTTTGCAATTCATGGAAAAAGTAGTATAATACATCTATTATAGAAATTTTTAGAAAATTCCGAAAGAGGTTATTTATGGGATATACAGTTGCTGTAGTCGGCGCGACAGGTGCTGTCGGTGCTCAGATGATAAAAATGTTGGAAGAATCAACACTTCCAATCGATAAAATCCGTTTACTTGCTTCTGCACGTTCAGCAGGTAAGACTTTGAAGTTTAAAGAGCAAGATATTACGATTGAAGAAACGACTGAAACAGCTTTTGAAGGAGTTGATATTGCTCTCTTTTCGGCAGGTGGTTCTACATCAGCTAAGTATGCACCATATGCAGTTAAAGCTGGAGCGGTAGTAGTAGATAATACATCTTACTTCCGTCAAAATCCAGATGTTCCTTTGGTTGTTCCAGAGGTCAATGCTCATGCACTTGATGCCCACAATGGTATAATTGCCTGCCCTAACTGTTCAACAATCCAAATGATGGTGGCGCTTGAACCTGTCCGTCAAAAATGGGGCTTGGATCGTATCATCGTTTCAACTTACCAAGCAGTCTCAGGTGCTGGTATGGGAGCAATTCTTGAGACACAACGTGAACTTCGTGAAGTGTTGAATGATGGAGTGAAACCACGTGATTTGCATGCGGAAATCTTGCCTTCAGGTGGGGACAAGAAACACTATCCTATCGCCTTTAATGCTCTTCCACAAATCGATGTCTTCACTGACAATGATTACACTTACGAAGAGATGAAGATGACTAAGGAAACGAAGAAAATCATGGAAGATGACAGTATTGCAGTATCTGCGACATGTGTGCGTATTCCAGTCTTGTCAGCCCACTCTGAGTCAGTTTATATCGAAACAAAAGAAGTGGCTCCAATCGAAGAAGTAAAAGCAGCTATCGCAGCCTTCCCAGGTGCTGTTCTTGAAGATGATGTAGCCCATCAAATCTATCCTCAAGCCATCAATGCAGTGGGTTCACGTGATACCTTTGTTGGTCGTATCCGTAAAGACTTGGATGCAGAAAAAGGAATTCACATGTGGGTTGTTTCAGATAACCTTCTCAAAGGTGCTGCTTGGAACTCAGTTCAGATTGCTGAAACTTTGCACGAACGTGGATTGGTTCGTCCAACAGCTGAATTGAAATTTGAATTAAAATAGTCATATCGTTTAGGAGTTCAGATGAACTCCTTCTTTGAAATAGAGAGGTGTTTTCATGTCTTATCAAGATTTAAAAGAGTGTAAAATCATCACAGCCTTTATTACCCCTTTCCACGAGGATGGTTCCATCAACTTTGATGCCATTCCAGCCTTGATTGAGCATTTATTGGCGCATCATACGGATGGTATTCTTCTCGCAGGAACGACTGCAGAGAGTCCAACCTTGACCCACGATGAGGAGTTGGAACTCTTTGCGGCTGTACAAAAGATTGTCAATGGACGCGTTCCTTTGATTGCAGGTGTTGGTACCAATGATACACGTGACTCTATTGAGTTTGTCAAAGAAGTAGCAGAATTTGGTGGTTTCGCAGCTGGGCTTGCTATCGTACCTTACTATAACAAACCTTCGCAAGAAGGAATGTACCAGCACTTTAAGGCCATTGCAGATGCTTCTGACCTACCCATTATTATCTATAATATTCCAGGGCGTGTAGTGGTAGAATTAACTCCAGAAACCATGCTTCGCTTGGCTGACCATCCAAATATTATCGGTGTTAAAGAATGTACTAGTTTGGCTAATATGGCTTACTTGATTGAGCACAAGCCAGAGGAGTTCTTGATTTATACAGGTGAGGATGGAGATGCTTTCCATGCCATGAACCTTGGTGCGGATGGGGTTATTTCTGTTGCTTCTCATACAAATGGGGATGAAATGCACGAGATGTTTACTGCCATTGCCGAGAGTGATATGAAGAAAGCCGCAGCTATTCAGCGTAAATTCATTCCTAAGGTTAATGCCCTCTTCTCTTATCCAAGCCCTGCTCCAGTTAAGGCCGTTCTGAACTATATGGGATTTGCAGCTGGACCAACTCGTCTACCTCTAGTTCCAGCACCAGAAGAAGATGCCAAACGTATTATCAAAGTTGTCGTAGATGGCGACTACGAAGCGACTAAGGCAACTGTAACAGGGGTTTTAAGACCAGATTATTAATGAAGACAATAAAATCCATGACCGCAACAACGATCATGGATTTTCCTATTTTCCTAAACAGAATTGGCTAAAAAGTTGGGTGATGAGTTCATCAGGAGCCGCATCACCTGTGATTTCACCTAGAATTTCCCAAGTACGAGTCAAATCAACTTGAAGCAAATCAACTGGCATCCCCAGTTCAAGACCTTCATTAACAGCTTGCAGGCTTTCAACTGCTTTTTCAATCAGGGAAATGTGACGAGCATTAGACAAGTAAGTAGCGTCTTGCTCAACCAAACCAGCATTTTCAAAGAAGAGGTCGTTGATTCTATCTTCAATCTTATCAATATTTTGGTTTTTAAGAACTGAAATGCGGACGACATCTTCTGGAAGTTCCTCGGTTTCGACGGCCTCAGGTAGGTCTGTTTTATTAAGTAGAATAATGCGATTGGTCTCTTGACTGATTTCTAAGAGTTGGCGATCTTGGGCGGTCAATGGCTCGCTAGCGTTTAGAACTAGTAGAACTAGGTCAGCTTCCTTAAGAGCTTTTTTCGAACGATCAACTCCAATTTGTTCAACGATGTCATCCGTTTCACGGATACCAGCTGTGTCAATCAATTTGAGAGGAACACCATTGATATTGACGTATTCTTCGATGACATCACGTGTAGTACCAGCGATATCAGTGACGATTGCCTTGTCTTCACGCAAGAGGTTGTTGAGAAGGCTTGATTTCCCAACGTTGGGACGTCCGATAATAGCAGTGGAAATTCCCTCACGGAGGATTTTGCCGCGACGTGCTGTCCTAAGGAGATTTGTTAGCAATTGTTCAAACTCCATAGTCTTTTCACGGACAACGGCAGTAGTGGCTTCCTCAACATCGTCATACTCAGGATAGTCGATATTGACTTCAACTTGGGCAAGTGTATTGAGGATTTCTTGGCGGGTATTATTAATCAGCTCAGAAAGGGAACCGTCCAATTGTTTGACCGCAATGTTCATGGCCTTGTCAGTCTTAGCACGGATGATATCCATCACTGCCTCAGCCTGTGTCAAGTCTACACGACCGTTTAAAAAGGCACGTTTGGTAAATTCACCAGGTTCAGCCAATCGAGCTCCTTCACGGATAGCTAGCTGGAGAATCTCATTGGTCACCGCAATCCCACCGTGGGTGTTAATCTCGATAATATCCTCACGAGTGAAGGTTTTTGGAGATTTCATGGCTCCAACCATGACTTCGTCCATGATTTTCCCAGTCAGAGGATCAACAATGTGACCGTAGTTTAGAGTGTGGCTGGCAACCTTGCTCAAGTCTTTTCCTTTGAATATTTTTTGCGCAATAGCAAAACTTTCTGTTCCGCTCAGGCGGACAATACCAATAGCCCCTTCACCTAGTGGAGTAGAGATGGCAGCGATGGTATCAAATTCACGTGTAATCATAATATTTCCTTTAATTAATAGCTCTTTTCTTGGAAATTTTCCCAAGTCTCTTTTCAAATTGTAACAAATTTAGGCTATTTCTTCAATGGATGCTACTTGGAGATTGAAAAAGCCTAAGCAATTCTGCTTAAGCTAGCTTACTTGGTGCGCATTTCCCCTTGTGGGAAGTAAGTTCCTTCTGGCATGTCGTTGATGATGACATGGACAGCAGATTGAGGGGCTCCAGTGTTGCGGACAACCGCTTCCGTTACTTCCTTAGCAAGAGCTTTCTTTTGCTCGAGCGTGCGTCCTTCAAATAAATCGATGCGTACAAATGGCATAATAGCTTCCTCCACTAGTTTTTGATTTCTTCTATTTTACCACATTTTGCCGTTTAAAGCTTAAGAAAATTATGATATACTAGAATGTAGCAAAAATTTAGAAATGGACGTGAAGCAAGAAACATGGCACAGTTGTATTATCGTTATGGGACCATGAACTCTGGTAAGACGATTGAGATTCTCAAAGTGGCCTATAACTATGAGGAGCAAGGAAAAGGTGTTGTCATTATGACCTCAGCTCTTGATACTCGCGACGGTGTTGGCTATGTGTCGAGTCGGATTGGCATGAAACGCCCTGCTCTTGCGATTGAGGAAACGACTGATATCTTTGGATTTATCCGTGATTTACCAGAAACACCTTACTGTGTGTTGGTCGATGAAGCCCAGTTTCTTAAGCGTCATCATGTTTACGATCTAGCTCGTGTTGTTGATGAGTTAGACATACCTGTCATGGCTTTTGGCTTGAAAAATGACTTTCGCAATGAATTGTTCGAAGGTTCCAAATACCTCTTGCTTTTAGCAGATAAAATCGATGAGATTAAGACCATCTGTCAGTATTGTAAGAAAAAGGCGACTATGGTTTTGCGAACACAGGATGGACTGCCCGTTTATGATGGAGAGCAGATACAGATTGGTGGCAATGAAACCTATATCTCGGTTTGTCGTAAACATTATTTTGCGCCAATGATAACCTCTAACAAGGAGCAAAACTATGACAATTGAACTAAGAGATGTTACAATGGAAAATTATTTTGATGTTTTGAATTTGGATGTCAAGGAATATCAAAAACAATTCATTGCAACCAACGCAATTAGTTTAGCTGAAGCATACGTCTACACTAAAAATGGAGATTTTGTAGCTCCATTGGCAGTTTATGATAATGATGCAATTATAGGTTTTGCGATGTTAGCTTATGACAAAAAAATCGGAATTAGTAATGGAAATTATTTACTATTTCGTTTCATGATTGACAAGCATTTTCAAGATCAAGGATATTTTAAACCAGTAATGGATAATGTGCTAGACTATGTTCGGACAGCGCCAGCAGGTTTAGCCAATAAACTTTGGTTGTCTTATGAACCAGAAAATGAACATGCAAGATCTTGTTACCTCAGTTATGGATTTAAAGAAACTGGGGAAATATCCGAGAACGAAGTAGTGGCAATCTATGATTTAACAATTGAGAAATAAGGAGAAAAAATGAACATCTATGATCAACTACAAGCTGTAGAAGACCGTTATGAAGAATTAGGAGAATTGCTGAGTGACCCAGATGTGGTCTCTGACACCAAGCGTTTCATGGAGCTTTCAAAAGAAGAAGCTTCAAGCCGTGATACGGTGACGGCTTACCGAGAATACAAACAAGTCCTTCAAAACATCGTTGATGCTGAAGAGATGATTAAGGAATCAGGCGGAGATGCGGATTTGGAAGAAATGGCCAAGCAAGAACTCAAAGATGCCAAGGCTGAAAAAGAAGAATACGAAGAAAAACTAAAAATCTTGCTCCTTCCTAAAGATCCAAACGATGACAAGAATATCATCCTAGAAATCCGTGGAGCAGCTGGTGGTGATGAAGCAGCACTTTTCGCTGGAGACCTTTTAACCATGTACCAAAAGTATGCTGAAGCCCAAGGCTGGCGCTTTGAAGTCATGGAAGCTTCTATGAATGGTGTCGGTGGGTTTAAAGAAGTGGTTGCCATGGTTTCAGGTCAGTCAGTCTACTCTAAACTCAAGTACGAATCAGGTGCCCACCGTGTGCAACGTGTCCCTGTGACAGAAAGTCAAGGCCGTGTTCATACTTCGACAGCGACAGTGCTTGTTATGCCTGAAGTTGAAGAGGTTGAATATGATATTGATCCAAAAGACCTTCGTGTTGACATCTATCACGCCTCTGGTGCTGGTGGACAGAACGTCAATAAGGTTGCGACAGCAGTTCGTATCGTTCACTTGCCAACCAATATCAAGGTTGAGATGCAGGAAGAACGTACTCAGCAGAAGAACCGTGAGAAAGCCATGAAAATCATCCGTGCGCGTGTTGCTGATCACTTTGCTCAGATTGCACAAGACGAACAAGACGCTGAGCGTAAGTCAACAATCGGTACTGGTGACCGTTCAGAACGGATTCGTACTTATAACTTCCCACAAAACCGTGTCACAGACCACCGTATCGGCTTAACTCTCCAAAAACTAGATACCATCTTGTCTGGTAAATTGGATGAAGTTGTGGACGCCTTGGTGCTCTATGACCAAACACAGAAATTAGAAGAATTAAACAAATAATGAAATTAGCTCAATTATTTTCAGATTTTGAAGAAGAGTTGATAAGACAAGGAGAGGAAGCAGAAAGCCTCTCTTTTGTCTATCGTAGCCTGAAAAATCTTTCTTTTACAGATTTCGTTTTTGCCCTACAGCAAGAAGTGACAAAAGAGGAAGAATTATTTGTAGAAGAGATTTACCACAAATTAGCAGCTCATAAACCAGCCCAGTACATCATCGGTCATGCAGATTTTTATGGCATGCAGTTAAAAGTTGATGAGCGGGTTTTGATTCCTCGTCCAGAGACAGAGGAGTTAGTGGAGATTATTCTGGATGAAAATCATGAAGAAAATCTTTCGGTTCTTGATATTGGAACAGGAAGTGGAGCCATTGCCCTTGCATTAGCAAAAGCTAGACCAGATTGGTCAGTGACAGCAGCAGATATTTCTCAAGATGCTTTAGATTTAGCTAGCGAAAATGCTAAAAATCAAAATCTTCAAATATTTTTAAAAAAATCTGACTGTTTTACAGAAATTTCTGAAAAATATGATATAATTGTTTCCAATCCACCCTATATCTCTCGTGAAGATGAGTCAGAGGTCGGTTTGAATGTTTTGCATTCGGAACCTCACCTAGCTCTCTTTGCAGACGAGGATGGCCTAGCTATTTACCGTAGGATTGCGGAAGATGCAAAGGACTATCTCAAAGATGGTGGTAAGATTTACCTTGAAATTGGATACAAGCAAGGTCAAAGTGTTCCTGAGCTTTTTAGGAAATACCTTCCTGAAAAAAGAGTACGAACACTCAAGGACCAATTTGGTCAAGATAGGATGGTTGTAGTTGATGATAAACAAGATTAGACAAGAATTAGAAAAGGGAGGGGCTGTTGTTCTGCCTACTGAGACAGTTTACGGTCTTTTTGCCAAGGCTCTAGACGAAAAAGCAGTTGATCATGTATACCAGTTCAAACGTCGTCCAAGAGCTAAGGCGCTTAACCTCAATATCGCCTCTCTAGAGGACATCTTGCACTTTTCTAAGAATCAGCCAACTTATCTACAAAAACTTGTAGAGACCTTTTTACCAGGTCCCTTAACCATTATTCTCGAAGCTAATGACCGAGTTCCCTATTGGGTCAATTCTGGTCTTGCAACTGTTGGATTTCGGATGCCTAGTCATCCCGTTACCCTTGATTTGATTCGAGAGGCAGGTCCTCTGATTGGACCGTCTGCCAATATCTCAGGTCAGGTAAGTGGAGTGAGCTTTAATCAAATTCTAGAGGATTTTGACCAAGAGGTTCTGGGGCTGGAAGACGATGCTTTTCTAACTGGACAGGATTCGACTATTTTGGATTTGTCTGGAGACAAGGTGAAAATCTTACGCCAAGGGGCCATTAAGCGAGAAGATATTCTTGCTCGGTTGCCAGAGATTTCTTTTGAGGAGGAATGAGATGCTAAGAGATTTGCAAGAAACAGATATAAATGCTATATGCGAGATTAACCAAGAGGCTTTGGGTTATTCTTTTAGTCCAGGGGAAACGGCTAGTCAACTTGCTAGACTGTCTCAGGATTCCCATCATTTTATACTTGGCTATGAGGATGCAGCTAGTCATGCCTTACTTGGATATGTCCACGCTGAGGTTTATGAATCCCTTTATTCTAAAGCAGGATTTAACATCTTAGGCTTAGCAGTTTCACCTCAAGTACAAGGTCAAGGTATTGGTAAAAGCTTACTACAAGGGTTGGAACAAGAAGCAAAAAGACGCGGTTATGGGTTTATCCGCTTGAACTCTGCCGATCATCGTCTGGGTGCTCATGCATTTTATGAAAAAGTTGGTTATACTTGTGATAAAGTGCAGAAACGGTTTATTCGCATCTTTTAGTTTATTTTCTTGTTGTAAAACAAACTAAAGGACCAGTCACACTATAAAGGAGAAGACCTATGATTTTTGACAAAGATGATTTTAAAGCATATGATGCTGATCTCTGGAATGCTATTTCCAAAGAAGAAGAACGCCAACAAAACAACATTGAGTTGATTGCTTCGGAAAACGTGGTTTCCAAGGCAGTTATGGCAGCTCAAGGGTCTATCTTGACGAATAAATACGCCGAAGGCTACCCTGGACGCCGTTATTATGGTGGAACTGATGTGGTAGACGTGGTAGAGACTCTAGCCATTGAACGCGCAAAAGAAATTTTCGGTGCTAAATTTGCCAATGTCCAACCACACTCAGGAAGTCAAGCTAACTGTGCAGCTTACATGGCCTTGATTGAGCCTGGTGATACCGTTATGGGGATGGATTTGGCAGCAGGTGGTCACTTGACTCACGGAGCTCCTGTCAGCTTCTCTGGTCAAACCTACAACTTTGTTTCTTATAGTGTGGATCCTGAGACCGAACTCTTGGACTTTGATGCTATTTTGAAACAAGCCCAAGAAGTAAAACCAAAACTGATTGTAGCAGGTGCTTCAGCCTATTCTCAAATTATCGACTTTTCAAAATTCCGTGAAATTGCTGATGCTGTTGGTGCGAAGCTTATGGTGGATATGGCCCATATCGCTGGTTTGGTTGCAGCTGGTCTTCACCCAAGCCCAGTGCCATACGCTCATATCACTACAACAACGACCCACAAAACCCTTCGTGGACCTCGTGGTGGTTTGATTTTGACCAATGATGAAGACTTAGCTAAGAAAATCAATTCAGCTATTTTCCCTGGTATTCAGGGTGGTCCTCTGGAGCACGTTGTGGCGGCTAAAGCTGTTTCCTTCAAAGAAGTTTTGGATCCAGCCTTCAAGGAATATGCTGCCAATGTCATCAAGAACAGCAAGGCTATGGCAGATGTCTTCTTGCAAGACCCTGATTTTCGTATCATTTCTGGAGGGACTGAAAACCATCTCTTCCTTGTTGATGTGACTAAGGTTGTAGAAAACGGAAAAGTTGCTCAAAACTTGCTGGATGAAGTCAATATTACCCTAAATAAAAACTCAATCCCATACGAAACCTTGTCGCCATTCAAGACAAGTGGGATTCGTATTGGATCTGCGGCCATTACTGCACGTGGATTTGGTGAAGAAGAAAGTCGCAAAGTGGCTGAACTAATCATTAAAACCCTTAAAAATGCAGAAAATGAAGCTGTCTTAGAAGAAGTGAGAAGTGCAGTTAAAGAATTGACAGATGCCTTCCCATTATACGAGGACTAAAACTTTTATGGACATTTATATTAAGAAAGCCATTATCCATCAGTTTAGCCCGGATGATACCGAGCTATTTCTAGCGGATAAGTTTCTCAATATCACTCCAAAAATCGAAGAATACCTGCGCAAGAAAATTGAACGTGTGTATTCAGATGAAGCCAAGACTGGGATTTTCGAAGAAGAAAATCCCTTCTTCAATCACATCACAGACGATTTGTTGGAGACTTCGGTAACACTGGCTAATCTCTGGAAAGAAGAGTTCAGTATTTCAGAAAATCTCAAGACTAATGACTTGATTTTTGTGCAATTTTCTAAAGAAGGTGTAGAACATTTCGCTTTCTTACGAATTGCCCTGCGGGAGACCTTGACCCACCTCGGTGGAGAAGTTGATAATCCAATCAAGCTAACTCAAAATAACTTGCCTGGATTTGGAACAGGGGCTGATGAGGCCTTGGTGGTCAATCTTCAGAGTCGCAAGTACCATCTGATTGAAAAACGAATCAAGTACAACGGGACTTTTTTGAACTATTTTTCAGATAATCTTCTTGCTGTCGCTCCTAAGATTTCTCCTAAGAAATCTATCAAGGAGCTGGAAAAAACGGCCCAGAGAATTGCTGAGACTTTTAACACAGATGATTTTCAATTTCAATCTAAGGTCAAATCAGCCATTTTCAACAACCTAGAAGAAAGCAATGAATTGTCACCAGAAAAATTGGCCAATGACCTTTTTGATAACAATCTGACGGCTCGTTTGAGCTTTATTGATCAAGTCAAGGAAGCTGTACCAGAACCTGTTCAATTTGATGAAATTGATGCCAGTCGCCAATTAAAGAAATTTGAAAACCAAAAACTCTCCTTGTCAAATGGAATTGAGCTCATCGTTCCCAATAACGTCTATCAAGACGCCGAGTCTGTTGAGTTTATCCAAAATGATAATGGAACCTACTCTATCTTAATCAAAAATATCGAGGATATCCAAAGTAAATAATGTTTAAACGAATTCGAAGAGTGCTTGTACTAGCAGTCTTCCTTTTTGCTGGCTATAAAGCTTACCGCGTTCACCAAGATGTCAAGCAAGTCATGACCTATCAACCCATGGTGCGAGAAATTTTGAGTGAAAAAGACACCCCAGCAAACGAAGAGCTTGTGCTCGCTATGATTTATACCGAAACAAAAGGAAAAGAAGGTGATGTTATGCAGTCTAGTGAGTCTGCAAGTGGTTCCACCAATACCATCAATGATAATGTCTCTAGCATTCGGCAAGGCGTTCAAACTCTGACAGATAATCTCTATCTGGCCCAGAAGAAGGGGGTGGATGTCTGGACGGCTGTTCAAGCCTATAATTTTGGACCTGCCTATATCGATTTTATCGCCCAAAATGGCAAGGAAAACACCCTAGCACTGGCCAAACAATACTCTCGTGAGACGGTTGCTCCCTTGCTTGGCAATACCACTGGAAAGACTTATAGTTATATTCACCCCATTTCCATTTTTCACGGTGCTGAACTCTATGTAAATGGAGGAAACTATTATTATTCTAGACAGGTGCAACTCAACCTTTACATCATCAAAACTTTTACTCTCTTTTCAACATCTGGCTAGCCCAGGTGTTTTTGTTATAAGTTTTCTTTAAGATAGATATATTACTCTAGAAAGGTAAAGGAGGAAATTCCCTATGAGAAAGAAACTTTTTCTGACCAGTGCTGCGGTCTTGTGGGCAGTAACAGCTATGAATAGCGCCCATGCAGCAACTGATGTTCAAAAAGTCATTGATGAAACCTATGTCCAACCTGAATATGTCCTAGGTTCATCATTGTCTGAAGATCAAAAAAATCAAACCCTTAAAAAACTAGGCTACAATGCCTCAACAGACACCAAAGAACTCAAGACCATGACACCTGATGTCTATTCTAAGATTATGAATGTGGCCAATGACTCTAGCTTACAATTGTATTCATCAGCCAAGATTCAAAAGTTAGGTGACAAATCACCACTTGAGGTCAAGATTGAAACACCAGAAAACATCACTAAGGTGACGCAGGATATGTACCGAAATGCAGCAGTAACCTTGGGTGTGGAACACGCCAAAATCACTGTAGCAGCACCCATTCCAGTAACAGGTGAGAGTGCCTTAGCCGGGATTTATTATTCGCTAGAAGCTAATGGAGCCAAGGTGCCGCAAGCCAATAAAGATTTGGCTCAAGAAGAGCTAAAGGCTTTGTCAGATATCAATGCTGAAAACAAGGACAAAACTGGCTATGATGCTAATAAATTAAACGTTGCCCTAGCCGATATCAAGTCAGGACTCGCCAAAGCTAAAGAAAGTAAGGGAAATCTGACAGAGGAAGATGTCCGTAAAATCGTTGAAGATACCTTAAAAAATTACAAACTTGATCAGATTATAACAGGAAACCAGATCAATATCATCATCAATTTTGCTTTAAATCTCTCAAAAAGTGATATCCTCAGCAATGCAGATTTCACTAAAACCTTGAATGACCTTAAACAAAGTATTGTTTCACAAGCTGGCGACAGTTTTAAAAATATCAACCTTAACTTTGATGCGGATAAGGCGATAGAGGACGGCGGGAACTTTTTAAGCTCCCTCTGGCAAGCCATTGTCAACTTCTTCAAGAGTTTTGGTTCTTAAGAAATTTCATGGTATAATAGATGGTAACAGTAACGTTGCCGTCTTTTTTGTCGGCCAATAGAAAGAGAAGAGAATGTTAAAGAAAAATGATATTGTAGAAGTTGAAATTATTGATTTGACTCATGAAGGTGCAGGAGTTGCCAAGGTGGATGGTTTGGTATTTTTTGTTGAGAATGCTTTACCGAGTGAAAAAATCCTCATGCGAGTTCTCAAGGTTAATAAAAAGATTGGTTTCGGAAAAGTAGAAGAATACCTTGTCCAATCACCACACCGTAATCAAGATCTAGATTTGGCTTACCTGCGTTCAGGAATCGCTGATTTAGGTCATCTTGCCTATCCAGAACAGCTCAAATTTAAAACCAAGCAAGTCAAGGACAGTCTCTACAAGATTGCTGGAATTGCAGATGTAGAAGTTACTGAAACGCTAGGTATGGAACATCCAGTTAAGTATCGTAACAAGGCGCAGGTGCCTGTTCGTCGAGTAAATGGTATTTTGGAAACTGGATTTTTCCGTAAGAATTCCCACGACCTCATGCCACTGGAAGATTTCTTTATACAAGATCCTGTAATTGACGAGGTAGTAGTAGCCCTACGCGACTTGCTCCGCCGTTATGATTTGAAACCTTATGATGAAAAGGAACAAGCTGGCTTGATTCGGAATCTTGTGGTGCGTCGTGGTCACTACTCAGGACAAATCATGGTTATTTTGGTGACAACTCGTCCTAAAATTTTCCGAGTGGAGCAATTGATTGAACAACTAATCAAGCAGTTCCCAGAGATTGTGTCTGTTATGCAAAATATCAACGACCAAAATACTAATGCAATTTTTGGTAAGGAATGGCGCACCCTTTATGGGCAGGACTTTATCACTGACCAGATGTTGGGAAATGACTACCAAATCGCTGGACCAGCTTTTTACCAAGTCAATACTGAAATGGCGGAGAAGCTCTATCAAACAGCCATTGAGTTTGCAGCATTAAAATCAGATGATGTGGTTATTGATGCCTACTCTGGTATCGGGACGATTGGTCTCTCTGTTGCGAAACACGTCAAAGAAGTCTATGGTGTTGAAGTGATTCCAGAAGCGGTTGAGAATAGCAAGAAGAATGCCCAACTGAACAATATTTCAAACGCCCACTATGTCTGTGACACAGCTGAAAATGCTATGAAAAATTGGCTTAAAGAAGGGATTCAGCCAACCGTTATCTTGGTTGATCCTCCACGCAAGGGCTTAACCGAAAGCTTTATCAAGGCAAGTAGTCAAACAGGAGCAGACCGCATCGCATATATCTCATGTAATGTTGCAACCATGGCGCGTGATATTAAACTCTACCAAGAGCTAGGCTATGAATTGAAGAAAGTCCAGCCAGTGGACTTGTTTCCGCAAACGCATCATGTCGAGTGTGTAAGTTTGTTAGAGAAACGTAGTTAATCCTCAAAAGGTTCCCCAAACCTTTTGAGTCCCGCAGACGCATTATGTTGAGTGTGTTGCTCTGCTCGTTAAAGCTTAGAAACCTTGGAATGAATCAATAAGGAAGATAAAATGACAGAAATTGAAAAAAAGGATTTGAAAAATTATCTTTGTTTTACATTTGGAATTACTTATATAGCTTGGGGGCTTCTTACTATATTTACACAATTTAATATTTTGGGATTAGAGACGTTTATTGGGAGAACATTACATATAGTTGGTGCACTTGGCCCAGCTATTGCAAGTGGATCTTATTTGAAAAGTAAAAATATAAAATTTAAACATTTTTTATTTAATAAGAGAGAAAATAGTAGTATTTATTTCATTATTCATATGTTAGCAATTTTGATACTATTTTCTATATCTTCCTTAGAATTAAATGGAGTGTCAATTTATCTGATGCCACTATTCTTTATACAACTAATTTTTTTTGGTGGTGGACATGAAGAATTAGGATGGAGAGGAATATTACAACCGTTACTTGATAAAAAATATACTTATTGGCAATCTAATTTGATTGTAGGATCCATTTGGGGAATTTGGCATCTGCCTTTATGGTTTATAGTTGGAGAAAGTCATCAAGGATTTTCTTTTATTTTATTTTTTATATATACATTATTTTTAAGTTTTGTTTTAGGCCTTCTTTACCGTCAAACGAAATCTGTGGGCTACTGTATTCTCTTTCATGCGTTCGCAAATTTGTTAAATCTCTATTTTGTATTAAAAATTAATGTTATTTTTATTATTATTTTTGTTGGTTATTTAATTTATACTATATTGGCTAGTAATAGAATTAGTAAGGAAAAAGATTTTAAATTATAGAATGGATGTCGTTTCTTTTGGAAGTGGTAATAATCTTTCCGTTCCACAATATCATTTAAAAATAATTTTCATTGCCTTTTGTTTACTAGTATAAAAGTAAAATATCATCACATGCCGAATGTGTAAGTTTGTTAGAGAAACGTAGCTAATCCTCAAAACAATGAAACTAAAACCCCATTATTTTGAGATGACAACCTAAATTGGTTTTAAGGAGGTAAAATATTGATAGAAAACGGACCTGATTTTAATAAAATTACATCCTTTTATGAGTTCAATAAATACTATTGGTATCGGGATGAACTTTCAGACATATGCAAGTCATTAGGACTTGAATATAGAGGTACTAAACAAGAACTCAATCATATTATTGAGCAGTACTTTAAGGGGAATTTGATTAAAAAATCATCAATAAAAAGGAAAAAGAAACAAGTAGAAGTCGTCACCTTAAATACGCCCTTACTTGAATGTGGATTCTCCTTTAACTCACACTTTAGAGAATATTTCGCAACTTTAACAGAGGTTTCACCGTTTAAATTTACTGCTGATATGGCGACTGCTTGGAGAAAAGTAAAAAAGGAACACGATTTGAATTTTACAATCCAAGATATGCTAAAAGTTTATTATGGAAATTCAGATTATGCCAAGTATGATCATTCAGTTTGTCAATGGAATCAATTTTTAAAGGATTTCTGTGCAGACGAAAATAGTCGTAACTACTCAAACAAGTTAAAAGTTGCATCTATTCTTTGGGAAGAAGTTAGAAATTCAAGTAATGAAAAAATTTATTCAAAAAATCTTTTGACTGAATATACTGATAAAATAAAAGAGTATGGTAAGTAGAAACGCCTTCTCACTTGGTGGCAGAGGCAGCTTATGGTATTCCTTATTGGATAAAGGAAAAGGCCTATTCTTACTTGGATGAACACTTAAAGGATGTAGTTATACGATGGGAAAATAGAATAAAAGCGTATTAATCTCCAGTACGTCAGATTTCTCTTTTCTATATTTTCATTGTATAATAGGGGTACATTTAGTTTCATATAATGAAATATAAAGATTTCTAACGAAGATTAAGGAGAAAATCAATGAAAAAAGCAATGGTAATTATCAACCCTACTTCTGGTGGCGAGAAGGCTTTGGATTACAAAGATAAGCTGGAAAATAAAGCAAAAGAATACTTTGAGCACGTGGAAACCAAAATTACTGAAAAAGCACTGGATGCAACACATTTTGCTGAAGAGGCTTCACGTGAGCAGTACGATGCAGTGGTTGTGTTCGGTGGAGATGGGACTGTCAATGAAGTCATTTCGGGTATTGCTGAGAGAGACTACATTCCTAAGTTAGGGATTATCCCAGGCGGTACGGGTAACCTCATTACAAAACTGTTGGAAATCAATCAAGACATCGATGGCGCAATTGATGAACTGGATTTCAACTTAACCAACAAGATTGATATCGGTAAAGCAAATGACAATTATTTTGGTTATATCTTTAGTATCGGTTCTTTGCCTGAGGCGATTCACAATGTGGAGATTGAGGACAAGACAAAATTTGGTATTTTAGCCTATGCTGTTAATACCATGAAGTCTGTCATGACAGATCAGGTCTTTAACATTAAGGTGGAGACAGAAAATGGAAATTATGTTGGTGAAGCGAGCCATGTTTTGGTTCTCTTGACAAATTACTTCGCTGATAAGAAAATCTTTGAAGAAAACAAAGACGGCTATGCTAATATTTTGATTCTGAAAGATGCTTCAATATTTTCCAAATTATCAGTCATTCCTGATTTATTGAAAGGCGATGTTGTCGCAAATGATAATATCGAGTATATCAAAGCGCGTAATATTAAGATATCTTCAGATAGTGAATTGGAGTCAGATGTTGACGGCGATAAATCGGATAACCTACCTGTAGAAATCAAAGTCCTAGCTCAGCGAGTAGAAGTATTTTCAAAACCGAAAGAGTAGAAGGTAAAAATTAGTTTATTATTCACAACGAAATTAAGTTCTATATCAACGATTGGAGGAGGAATGAATTCTCTATTTGATGAATTTCGAACAATTTGTTCTCATTTAAACCAAGTCGGAATCACTCCGACGCTCATGGGGTCTTTGGGGTTTGAATACCGATCAAATGAAGAATGGGAGCCGTCTGACATTGACATTCATGTGCCTGGTGACCCTAGAGGTTGGGAAGCACCTGATCATCTCAGAATTTATGAGTGGGACAAGATAATGAAAGTGATGAAACACTTAGACTATGCCTTAATAGATATTCATGAGCATGAATTCAAAAAAGATGGTCTGAGTGTTGAATTCGGAAGTATCGATTCTTTACCTGATTTTGCAGGAGTTTCGGAATCGGATATAGAGTTGATTCATCTCGAAAACATCACTTTTCGCATTCCAAATCTAGAACAGTTTTTAAGTATTTACAAGGCTTCTTCCCAAGATTCTTATCGAAATGAGCACAATAACAATAAGGATTTTAAAAAAATTGAGTGGCTGGAAAGACATTTGTAAATCATCATTTGAAAAGTAGCAAGTTGTAAGATTGGCTGCTTTTTTATTTATAGAACTAAACCACTCGAAACTATGGACAAACCTTGCAAATAAAATACGAAAGTAGTATACTAGATTAACAATTGTGAAAACGTTTGCGTTGTATACGGATGAAAGTAAACTAGGAGACAAATACAGTGGAATTAACAGCCATTTACCACAGACCAGAGTCGGAGTATGCCTATCTTTATAAGGATAAGAAACTTCATATTCGGATTCGAACTAAGAAAGGGGACATCGAAAGCATCAACTTGTATTATGGTGACCCTTTTATCTTTATGGAGGAATTTTATCAGGATACAAAGGAAATGTCCAAGATAACTTCTGACGCCTTATTTGACTATTGGCAGGTTGAAGTGTCAGTTGACTTTGCACGTATCCAGTATCTCTTTGAACTCACGGATACAGAAGGTCAAAGTATTTTGCATGGCGATAAAGGGTGTGTGGAAAATTCTCTAGAAAATCTTCATGCTATTGGAAATGGATTTAAGTTGCCTTATATACATGAGATTGATGCATGCCTAGTTCCTGCCTGGGTTTCAGATACGGTATGGTATCAGATATTTCCTGAGCGGTTTGCCAATGGAAATGCTCTATTAAACCCAGAAGGGACTTTAGACTGGGATTCATCTGTCACACCAAAGAGTGATGATTTCTTTGGTGGTGATTTACAGGGGATTATAGACCATCTGGATTATTTGCAAGACTTGGGCATTACTGGACTTTATCTTTGTCCGATTTTTGAATCTACTAGCAATCATAAGTACAATACGACAGATTACTTTGAAATTGACCGTCATTTTGGAGATAAGGAGACATTTCGGGAGCTGGTCGAGCAAGCGCATCAGCGAGGTATGAAAATCATGCTGGATGCGGTATTTAATCATATTGGTTCGCAATCTCCTCAATGGCAAGATATTGCCAAAAATGGTAAACAGTCTGCTTATAGGGATTGGTTCCATATTCAACAATTCCCAGTGACAACTGAAAAGCTAGCCAATAAGAGAGATTTACCCTATCATGCTTTTGGTTTCGAGAACTATATGCCTAAGCTAAATACTGCCAATCCAGAGGTCAAGGACTATCTTTTAATGGTTGCGACTTATTGGATTGAAGAGTTTGATATTGATGCTTGGCGTTTGGATGTAGCTAATGAGATTGACCATCAGTTCTGGAAGGATTTTCGAAAGGAAGTTTTAGCTAAAAAGCCTGATCTTTATATTTTAGGAGAAGTCTGGCATACGGCTCAGCCTTGGCTAAATGGAGATGAGTTCCATGCGGTCATGAATTATCCTTTATCTGATAGCATCAAGCACTATTTCTTACGAGGTGTTAAGAAGACAGACCAGTTCATCAATGAAATCAATGGCCAATCTATGTATTACAAACAGCAGATTTCAGAGGTTATGTTTAATCTCTTGGATTCTCATGATACAGAACGAATCTTGTGGACGGCCAATGAGGATGTTCAACTGGTTAAATCAGCTCTAGCCTTTCTCTTTTTACAAAAAGGAACACCCTGCATCTATTATGGAACCGAGCTAGCCTTGACTGGCGGTCCAGACCCAGATTGTCGTCGTTGTATGCCTTGGGAGCGTGCCTCAAGTGACAATGATATGCTGAATTTCATGAAGAATCTAATCAAAATTCGCAAACACGTATTATCAACTATTCAGAATGGTAAGTATAGTCTAAAAGAAATCAAACAAAATGTAGTTGCCTTGGAATGGAAATACGAAGACCATGTTCTTAAAGCCGTCTTTAACCAATCAAAAGAAGATTATATTGTAGAGAAAGAAACCGTAGCACTAGGAAGCAATTGCCAAGAATCGGAGAATCAGCTTGTGATTTCTCCAAAAGGATTTGTGATTTTTCATTAAAGAGCAATTATGAGCGACAGGAAAGTTGTAGTATAGAGAAGATTTTACAAACAGACTATTTGTCGTCTTTCTACAATTGGTATATAATTTAAGGTAAAGAAAATAGGAGGATTTATCGAATGGAATTAAAAGATTTTACAGAAAAAGAACAGGAAATGATTAAGAAGGGACTTACGACGTCTAAGATTAGTGACAAGGAAACTGCTGAGAAGATTCTTGCGCTAGTACCACAAGACTTGATTAAGCGAATTCCGTTTTTTGTCAGAAAACATGCTACGACACGTACGATTAAACGCATTTCAATTGAACACCCTGAACTCTACGCTGCAGCTCAAACAAGTGGTGAAATTCCAGAAAAAGAACGCGAAGAATTGCGTCAGATTATCACAACTATCTTTGAACAAAAGATGAATAAGCATAGTATTAAGTAGAGAATGAAAAAATATTTTATTGGCGGTTTGGGAAGCAATGTCTATCATAGCAAGGATTTTCTTCAAGAACTAGATTCGCAGGTTTACTTTCTAAATCCATATAAAAAGCATCTTCGAGATAAAACAGAATTGAAATCATGGTTTAAAAATGAGATTGTAGAGGAGGAATCTATCTGTCTGATAGGGCATTCTCTTGGAGGAGATTTATCTCGTTATCTCGCATCGGAATTTCAAGAAGTGAAGAAACTGATTCTTTTGGATGGTGGCTATCTAGATTTAGATAAGATTTTAACTTTAGATGCGGAATTAGAGGAAACTAAAAACTATATCGAATCTCAAGTCGTTTCAGACTTAGCTCTTCTTATTTCTAAAGAGAAATCTGAAGCAAAGTATTGGTCAGAAAATATGGAGGAAGCTGTAAGACAGTCTTATCACTGGAATGCGGAGTATAATAGATATGAGTTAGCTATAAATTATGAAAATATAGAAGCGATACTCAGCCTACGAAGAAAAATCCAAGCTTTTAAGAGAGAGGTGGGAGATACTTTGTTTATCAGTCCTCGCTATCCTAATGAAGCTACATGGAGAGAGGAAGCCTTAAAAGAATTGCCAGATTATTTTGATACTATTATTCTAGAAAACGTTAGCCATGAGCTTTATACTGAAGCACCCAAAGAAATCGCTAGTATGATTAATGAGTGGTTCTCTTATTCTTCTTTATGAGGTAGTGATTGAATAGTGATAATTAATATAGAATCAAAGTCTACCTAGACTCAACAAAAACGAACAGGCTCTTTTTCTGTCATTCAGAAGAGAGCTTGTTCGTTTTGTCTTTTTATCTTTTAAAACACGCGATAAACATAGGGATTTTCTGGTTTATCGACTTTGGTAAAGCTGTCGATTTCCAAGGTTGGGAGGTTTTGTTTGAGTTCTTTATGGTAGTGATTGACCAGTTTTCCTTTGGCTGTAATCCAGGTGTTATTTTCATACTGACGGGTATTTCCTTTTGTCAACAAGCCATACACACCAGAGTCTGCGATACAGTGAATAATGCCAAAGCGGAATAAAAATTGACTATTAGCATGACTGGGGTCGTTATAGACAAAGCCTGTGAACTGGACTGTCTTACCCTCAAACTCATCTGGATAGTCGTAGATGGCTTCCATGACCTCCATATAGTTTTCATTAGTGATCTGAATGCTATCTTGGGACAAGTATTTATCCGCCGCCGTTCGCATTTCCTTTTCATAGGCTGTTTTTGAGAAATAAGAACTGGTATCAGGTTTCAAATATTGGCTTGTCGTCCCTTCAATCGTCTGAATGGCTTGATCCGTGCCTTCTGATAAGGGGAAATGATAGCCTTTGGCAGAAACAGTCTGAGAATCCAAGCTAACAGTTGGAAAAGTTAAACCAACGATAATCGGAATGGCCAGAAGAGCAATACTCGTTACCTTCGCTAATCGGCTGTTCAGATGACTGTGGGTTTTGACTTGCTTCATCCAAATATACAATTGAACAATTGCCAAGATAAAAGAAAGTACCATGGAGATATAGGCCAGATAGGAATAGTGCATGTTGATGTACTGGTTTAATTTGCCTGACAGATGGAGATAAATGGTCAGTTCAAAATAGCCAGCTAAAACTAAAAATCGAATCATAGGATGACTCCAATCAAGAGAGAATACACTAAGACGACGAGAGTCACAATCGTAATGAAGTGACTGATAAATCGTGCTTTCAAGTAATTTTTCATCATGAGAATATTTTTAATATCCAGCATTGGGCCAATGACGAGAAAGGCCAGAACTGGTGCCAAACCAAAACTCGAGAGAAGAGAAGCTCCGATAAAGGCATCCGCCTCACTGCAGAGAGAGAGAAGAAAGGCTAAAAGCATCAAAAGCAGAATGGCAAAAATAGGGGTTGCACTGATAGAGGTCAGAATCCGAGTTGGAACGTAGACCTGTATCACAGAAGCAAAGAGACAGCCAAATACTAAATAACGCCCTGTATCAAAAAATTCATCTATAGCTTGCACAAAGACCTGAAAAACTTTTTTTGCAGGACTCAAATGGGAAAAATCGTGCTCATGACAGACCAAACGATTTTCTTTTTGAATCGGTTCTTGCCAGAAGAATCCTAGAAAAATCCCAAGTATCACAGCTACAAGAATGGAACCCAGAGCTCGCAATAGGGCGATATGGAAGGAGTTGCCAAAGGCAGAATAAGTCGCAAAGAGAACAATGGGATTGATAACAGGTGCTGTCACAAGAAAGGGAACGGCTGTGTAACTGGGAACCTTTTTTTCCAGAAAACGATTGATAATAGGGACGATTCCACATTCACAAGAGGGGAAAAGTATCCCGACAAAGGTTCCAAAAAAGATTCTCCCCCAACGATTTCGAGGGAGAAAATGATAAACCTTGTCAGGTGTGATATAAACCTCAATCAGCCCCGAAACAATACTTCCAATCAGAACGAAGGGGAGAGCTTCAATGATAATGGAGAGAAAAATGGCTCCAGTCTGAAGCACACTAGATGGGAGTTGTTGGAAAGCAGTCATCTAGTTTTTCTTTTCTGCTTTGGCTTTTTTCTCTTTGTCATCAGGGAAAGTGACTTGTTTCAAATCAGGGAGTTTCGCAAACTCTTCAAACATCTTGTCCAAGTCGTCTCGTTTTGTAAATTTTACAGCCATAGGTGTACCTCGATTCTAAATTCTACCTCTATTATACTATTATTTTGAGGAAATTGGATTATTTTGATAATCACAGATGCAAAAATAGGTAAGGCAAAACAAGATTTGTTCCTTATGGTATAATATCCATACCTCTGATACTTTTTTTGAGCAGTTAGCCAAACTTTTTATACAGCAATATACCCATTTGATGATTGATTTCTACTGTGGTGTTAATTTCATAAAGTTCAGTGTATTTGATGAACTACTCAAAATTTATTACCGCAAAATCAATAACGCCGTTTTTAACGGTTAGATTGTTAATAAACACTGGTAAGTTGATTGCTGGTAGGTATCCCACAACTTCGGTGCAGCCCCATTCTGGTATCAATACCCAAAGGTTTTGTGGGTTGATTGCTACTTTCAAAGATTTTACTTCATCTGAATATTCAAGCAGACAAGTGCATCTTAGGAATTTTATCGTTACTCGAATCATGAAACATCTCAAAGTTTTTCTCATCAACTTGCTTCCAATCTAACTTAAAATTATTAAAAGAATATAGCTTGCTTCTATCTCTAGTTTTTTTAAGAAATTGGGAGTCGGTAAGTAACAAGAAGATTGTGAGAACCGACTCAAAATATGCTATAATAGAGTCAGAAAAATTTGAAAAACCCGAAGGGTACCCTTCCTTTATTATATTCATAATAAAGGAATCCTATCAGTCCTTCGCTAAATTATAACTGAAAGGTAAACTTTATATGAAACAAGAACTGGAACAGCTTCTGGCACAAAATGACACCT